>CAZIXQ010000352.1:0-3539 GCA_964543155.1 uncultured Enterobacteriaceae bacterium | reverse complement strand
CGGCGGCGGCTGCTGCCAGAACTCGGTGATCGCCCCGAGCTCCTGCTCGATCAGCGCCTTCGACTTCTCCAGCACCTCGTCCAGGCTCTCCCCTTCGACGACGTGCCGCGGCGAGCGGCGCACCCCCGGAATCGCCATCGTCTGCATCACCGGCGTGTCCTTCGGCACGATGCGGATCTGGGAGCGGAAGAGCGTCGGCCGGAAGCGGTACACGTGGCCCGAGAACGACATCTCGCCGGCGGTGCCGAAGAACGCGGTCTGCAGGTGCATGCGCCTGCGCCCTCCCCGGGCGCGCCTGCCGTGGTCGATCCGATCAGCCTACTGCGGTCCGGCGGGCGGCGCCATGCCCGCCACGGTCAATTCGCCCGGGCCATGACAGTGTTTTGCAGAGCGGGCGCGCCGGCGCGGACCGGGAGGCGGGGTGCGCAGCGCGGCCGTCGCGCCGCGATCGACCCGCGGATCGCTCACTTCGCGCAGTGCTTGAAGTACGCGGCCTTGAGGATCTGGAACTCGCGCAGCGGCGCCTTGCCGATGCGCTTGTACAGCGCGCGGCAGACCTCCTCGGGCGGGCGGTAGCGCTTGAGCGCTGCCATCGTGTCGTCGATCCTGTCGGCCGGCGTCTCCCGCAGGATGTCCTCCACAGTGAGGCGCCCGCTTTCGAGCGCGCGCCGTAACGCCTTGTCGTCCATCGTCCTTCCCTGAGGTAGCGGCTTCGCTTCTGTGCGTCGTGCGAGTTCCCAGAGAAGGAAGAGCAAGCCCCGCGCCACCTTTGCCGACCGTGACGGAGTTCACGAGCGTGCGTCGTTCCCCGCCGCGCGCGGCCGGCGCCGCGATCGAGGGCCGTCGCGCCGGAGTTTCCCGGTGGTTGCGGGCGCGCAGGTACGAACTGCGGCAGGCCGCCCGCGCTAGCGGCCGCTGGGGCGCGCGCAGTGCTTGAAGTACGCCGTCCTCAGGACCTCGAAGTCGCCGCGCGGCGCGCGGTCGATCCGCTCGTAGAGGGCGCGCCGGACTTCGTCGTAGGGGAGGTGGTGCAGCAAGAGCTCCATCATGCCGTCGACCTGGTCCGCGGCGGTCTGCCGCAGGACGGCTTCGGCCGAGATCGTTCCCTCGCGCAGCATCCGCCCGAACGCCTGCTCGTCCATGTCCGTCGCCCTCCTGTGAGCGACACGCGCATCGGTCTCCATCTGCGTGCGCGCAATCGCGCCGTGGAGAATCCGCACTCGTGCCGCGCAGGGGAAATCGTAGGACCGGGGCGCCGCGAGGGACTGTCAACGTTTGTCGATCGCGTGGGCAAACGCCCGCTTCCGCGTCATTCCGGAATCGTGGCGCGGCAGCGCGCGCCGGGCGCGGAGAAGAAACAAGAAAGCCCGCGCGCGGCGGGCTTTGCGTATGTGATGAGGCGGGCGGCTCAGTGCGCCTTGCGGCGAGCGAAGCCTAGACCGGCGAGGGCGAGGCCGAGGAGCGCGAGGACAGCCGGCTCGGGCACGGCGCGCTCGATGAGGTAGCCATCCGCGAAGCCGGGATAGAGCGCGCCGAGATTGTCGGGCGCGTCGTTCCAGGCCCAGGTCGCCGAAGCCACGCGGTAGTCGTAGGCGACGAAGTCTTCATCGCCGGAATTGTTGGGTTCGCCACCGTGCCAGTTGGTGTAGACGAACGGCTCGCCGCTGACCCAATTGAAAGTATTTTCTACGAGTGCATCCGTGGCGCCGATCCAGTAGTGCGAGCGGTCGGCAGGAATTGCCGGCAAGAGCTGGGCAATAACGAACGCGTTCTCCGCCACGGAGGTTATCGCTGCCAGATCCCAGCCCGGTCCCACGCCGAGTGCGGCTGCCCGGGCGTTGGTCCAGGTAATGCCGTCTGCGTCGACGCGGTCGTACTCGTGCCCGTTCCAGACGACCACGGCTTGGGCGATGTGGGACACGAGCAGTCCGAGCGCAAATCCGAACGCGGCGATCGTTCTCTTCATTGTCGACTTCCCCTTATCGGTGGTCGCGCAAGTGCAAAGCTGGGAACGAGGTGAGCCGGCGTCGCGTGAACGGTAACGCGCGCTGCATTGCCAACCCATTTGCGCGCATCTCTTCGTTCCGCCGTGTTCGTATGCGATGTCTTGCCCGCCCCTAGAGCTGCAGACTTCCAGCTCTCTGCCCCGAGTGACGCAAGATTCGTGCCGTAGGCGCAACACGCTGATTTGGCGAAGGTCACGCACGAAACGCCGAGCGGCCTGTAAATTCCTTCGACAGCCGGTCGATACCCCATCCCGCCCCCGCTGAAGCCGGATCTTGTGCCGCGACGCTCCGCCTCCCGTGCCCGATACTCACCGGTACGGGGTGACACGAGCCCCGCCTCGACCATGCACGACACCGCCCTCCTGAGCGAGCTCGTCCCGCGATCCGCGATGCGGTCGCCGACGGCGCACGCCCTCACCCAAGGCCCCGACACGCTCGCCTACGCGGACCTCGACCGCCGCGTCGCGCAGTGCGCCGCCGGCCTCCTCGCCCTCGGCCTCGCCCGCGCCGAGCGCGTCGCGGTCTACCTCGACAAGCGCTTCGAGACGGTGATCGCCTGCTTCGCCGCCGCCGCGGCGGGCGGCGTCTTCGTGCCGGTCAACCCGCTCCTCAAGCCGGACCAGGTCGCCTACCTCCTGCGCGACTGCAACGTGCGCGTGCTCGTCACCTCGACCGAGCGCCTCGCGCTGCTCGCCGAAGCGCTCGCCCACTGCCCGGACCTGCGCCACGCGGTCGTCGTCGGCGACGCGGCCGCCGCCCCGCACCCGATCGCCGCCCACCGCTGGACCGACCTCCTCGACGCGCCGCCGCGTCCGGGCCACCGCGCGATCGACACCGACATGGCGGCGATCCTCTACACCTCCGGCAGCACCGGCAAGCCGAAGGGGGTCGTCCTCTCGCACCGGAACCTGGTCGCCGGCGCGAAGAGCGTCGCGCAGTACCTGGAGAACGGCCCCGAGGACACGCTGCTCGCCGCGCTGCCGCTGTCCTTCGACGCCGGCTTCAGCCAGCTCACCACCGCCTTCCACGCCGGCGCGCGCGTCGTGCTCCTCAACTACCTCCTGCCGCGCGACGTGCTGAATGCGATCGTCCGGGCGCGCGTCACCGGCCTCACCGCGGTGCCGCCGCTCTACATCCAGCTCGCGCAGCTCGACTGGCCCGCGGGCGTGACCGACCACCTGCGATACTTCGCGAACACCGGCGGGCGCATGCCGCTCGAGACGCTGAAGCGCCTGCGCGCGCGGCTGCCGAAGACGAAGCCCTTCCTCATGTACGGCCTCACCGAGGCGTTCCGCTCGACCTACCTGCCGCCGGAGGAGGCCGACCGCCGCCCCGACTCGATCGGCAAGGCGATCCCGAACGCGGAGATCCTCGTCCTGCGCGAGGACGGCACGCCGTGCGCGCCGAACGAGCCGGGCGAGCTCGTCCACCGCGGCGCGCTCGTGGCGATGGGCTACTGGAACGATCCGGAGAAGACCGCCGAGCGCTTCCGGCCGCTGCCGCACCGCGAGGCCGGCCTGGTGTTGCCCGAGC
>CAZIXQ010000351.1:0-3543 GCA_964543155.1 uncultured Enterobacteriaceae bacterium | reverse complement strand
GAAGGCGTCGAGGTCGAGCCCGACGCCGGCCCGGCGCGCCATCGCGAGAAGGTGGACGATCGCGTTGGTCGAGCCCCCGAGCGCGAGCACCGTCACGACCGCGTTGTGGAAGGCCGCCTCCGAGAGGAGGTCCGAGGGCTTCAGGTCCTCCCAGACCATGTCCACGATGCGCTTGCCGGTGAGGGTCGCCATCCCGGCGTGGCGCGAGTCGGCTGCGGGGATCGAGGCCGCGCCCGGCAGCGTCAGCCCGAGCGCCTCCGCGGCGCTCGTCATGGTGGAGGCGGTGCCCATCGTCATGCAGTGGCCGGGGGAGCGGGCGATGCCCTGCTCGATGTCCTGCCAGTCGCGCTCGGTGATGTTTCCGGCACGCAGCTCCGCCCAGTACTTCCAGGTGTCGGAGCCCGAGCCGAGGAACTGGCCGCGGTAGTCGCCCCGCAGCATCGGCCCCGCGGGCATGAAGATCGCGGGGAGGTTCATCGAGGTCGCGCCCATGATGAGCGCCGGGGTGGTCTTGTCGCAGCCCCCCATCAGCACCGCGCCGTCGGCCGGGTAGGAGCGCAGCAGCTCCTCGGTCTCCATCGCGAGGAAGTTGCGGTAGAGCATCGTGGTCGGCTTCTGGAACGGCTCGGACAGGCTCATCGCCGGCATCTCGACCGGGAACCCGCCCGCCTGCCAGACGCCGCGCTTCACCTCCTCCACGCGCTGCTTGAAGTGCGTGTGGCAGGGATTGATGTCGCTCCAGGTGTTGATGATCGCGATCACCGGCTTGCCGGCGTAGTCGGAGCGGTCGAAGCCCATCTGCGCCGTGCGCGAGCGGTGGCCGAACGAGCGCAGGTCCTTCGCGCCGTACCAGCGGTGGCTGCGGAGCTCTTCGGGGCGCTTGCGGGTCATGGCCGGTCAGTCCTCGTCGCGGATCGGGTTCGAGAGCGTGCCGACGCGCTCGATCTCGATCTCGATCGTGTCGCCCGGCTTCATCCACACCGGCGGCTTGCGCGCATAGCCCACGCCCGCGGGCGTCCCCATCACCAGCAGGTCGCCCGGCTCGAGCGTCAGGCACTCGGTCAGCAGGGCGACCGTCTCATCGACCGGGAACAGCATGTCCGACGTGTTCGCGTCCTGCATGACCCGGCCGTTCAGCTTCGACTTGATGGCGAGGCCGGCCGCGCCCGGCGGCAGCTCGTCGGCGGTGACGAACCAAGGCCCGAAGGCCCCGGTCGCGTCGAAGTTCTTCCCGATCGTCCACTGCGTCGTCTTGCGCTGGTAATCCCGGACCGAGGCGTCGTTGAAGCACGAGTAGCCGGCGATGACCTCGAGCGCCTTCTCTCTCTTCACGTGACGCGCGGTCCGGCCGACGATCGCGACGAGCTCGGCCTCGTAATCGAGCGAGGTCGAGCAGCGCGGCCGCACGATCGGTGCGCCGTGGCCGCAGAGCGAGCTCGTGCAGCGCAGGAAGAGGCTGGGATAGGTCGGTTTCGCGTGACCGCCTTCGGCGGCGTGATCGACGTAGTTCAAGCCGAGGCAGACGATCTTGCCGGGGTTGCCGACCGGCGGGAGGAGGCGCAGTCCCGCGAGCGCGCGGCGCGCGGCAGGCTTCGCCGACTTCGCTGCCGCGGCCGCGGCTGCGAGGCCGCCCTCGCGGCGCAGGAGCGCCGAAAGCTCGCGCGGCAGATCGGGCGCGGCTTCGGCGAGATCGACGACCGAGTCACCCGCCACTACGCCGAGCCGGGCCGCGCCCTGATGGTCGAAGGAAACGATGCGCATGGGCCGCTCCTGGAAACGGGAGGGCGCATGATGGAGAGCGCCGCCGGACGTGTCAACGAGCGAGCGTGTGTGCTACGTTCGCCGCGGGCATCCGATCGAATCGCGGACGCGGGGGAGAGCCATGGACGCCATCATGCAGGAAAAGCTCGCGATCGCCGAGGTGGTGCAGAACTGGGCACTGTGGCGCGACGCCGGCGACTGGGAGCGCTTTCGCACCGTCTGGCACGACGACGGCTGGATGTCGGCGACGTGGTTCCAGGGCCCGGCGGAGAAGTTCATCGAGGTGAGCCGCGCCGGCTTCGAGAAGGGCGTAAGCATCCTGCACCTCCTCGGCGGGTCGAGCGTGGACGTGAAGGGTGACCGCGCGATCGCGCAGACCAAGATGACGATCAACCAGCGCGCGCCGGTGGACGGCGTCGTCGTCGACGTCGTGTGCACCGGGCGGTTCTACGACTTCTTCGCGAAGCGCGGCGGCAAGTGGGGCATCGTGCGCCGGCAGCCGATCTACGAGAAGGACCGCATGGACCCGGTGGACCCCGCGGCGAAGCTCGCGCTCGATCCCGATCTCCTCGCCCGCTTTCCCGAGGGCTACCGCCACCTCGCCTACCTGCAGACGAAGAACGGGTTCACCGTCAAGCTGCTCGACCTGCCCGGACTCAAAGGCCCGGCGATTCAGGCGCTGTACGCGCACGGCCGCGCGTGGCTCGACGGGGCGGCGAGCGCGTTCCCGGGCTGAAAGTCAGCCGCCGAGATCCGCCGCCCGCTCGACGAGCGTCCTGTCGCCCCTGAGCTTGAACTTCGCGACGCGGTGCGTCGGGGTGTGGGGGAGCTCGTCGAGGAAGACCACGTAGCGCGGCACCTTGTGCGCGGCGAGCCGCGCGCGGCACCAGTCGGCGATATCCGGCGCGCTCGCCTGCATCCCCGGTCGCAGCACGACCGCAGCGAGGATGTCGTCCTCGCCGAGCGGCGAGGGCACGGCGATCGCCGCGGCCTCGGCCACCGCCGGATGCTCGCCCATGACCCGGTCGAGCTCGGCGCCCGAGATGTTCTCGCCGCGCCGCCGGATGATGTCCTTCTTGCGCGCGACGAACCAGTAGTACCCTTCGGCGTCGCGCTTCACGAGGTCGCCGGTGAGGAACCAGCCATCGCGGAACGCCGCCCTGGTCGCCTCCGGGTCGCGGTAGTAGCCCTTCATGATCATCGGCGTGCGCACTGCGAGCTCCCCCACGCTGCCGTCGGCCACGTCGCGGCCGTCGTCGTCGAGCACCCGCAGCTCCGCGAAGGGCAGCGAGTGGTCCGGATGCCGCGCCGGCTTGCCCATCGCGCCGAGCCGCATCTCGCCGAGTCCCGCGCCCGGGAACGGGTTGTTGCACGCGCCCGGGATCTCGGTCATGCCGTAGCCCTCGAGCATCACCGGCACGCCGAACTCCTCGCGGAAGAGGCGGTCGATCTCCGCCGGGATCGGCGCGCCGTAGGCCTTCGTGATCCTGTGCGGCACGAACTCGGCTCGCGGGCGCTGCGCGAGGATCGAGCTGATCGCGGCGATGAAGTTGAACTCGGTGGCGCCGGTCTCGGCCGCGATCTGCCAGAAGCGCGAGGCCGAGAACTTCGGCACGAGCACGAGCGAGCCGCCGCACGCTGCCGCGCCGCAGAGCGAGTAGAAGAGCGCGTTGATGTGAAAGAGCGGCAGCACCGCCATCAGCCGGTCCTCCGGCGTGAGGTGCATGCGCTCGACGAAGCCCTCGCCCGCCAGCACCATGTTGCGCTGGCTGTGCATCACGC
>CAZIXQ010000350.1:0-3578 GCA_964543155.1 uncultured Enterobacteriaceae bacterium | reverse complement strand
GACCACTCGTGCATCCGGCTGTCGGGCTGCCCGTCGCTCACCGTCAAGGATTCGTCCGATCCGCTGAAGGTGGACCCGGTCGCGCACGTGAACAACGGCTGCGTGGGCTGCGGGCTGTGCGGGGAGGTGGCGCACGCGGGCGTCCTGTGCCCGAGCTTCTTCCGCGCCGAGATCGTGCAGAACCCGACCTGGTGGGACCGGCTGAAGCACCGCGTCCGCTCGACCTTCATCGGCTGGCTGCAGCCGGCCTGACGATGGGAAAGACCTTCTCCGTCGAGCGCCTCATCCGTTTTTCGCACTGCGACCCGGGCGGCATAGTCTATTTCGTCAACTTCTTCGACTTCTGCAATGCCGCGGTCGAGGACTGGTTCACCGAGATGATCGGGATGAGCTTCCACGAGATCCACCTCGTGCGCCGCTGGGGCTTCCCGATCGTCGACACCGGGTGCCACTTCTACAAGCCGTGCTGGCTGAGCGACCGGCTGAAGCTCACGCTCTCGATCGCGAAGCTCGGGCGCAGCTCGATCGAGTTCTCGATCCACGGCAGCGTGAAGGGCGAGGAGAAGTTCCGCGCGCGGCACAAGGTCGCGATGATCTCGCTCGACACCTACCGCGCGATCCCGATCCCCGACGACCTGCGCGCGAAGATGGAAGCGTACGTCGCGGTGCACCCCTGAACCGGGAGGCCACGATGGACGCCCCCTTCCCCACCCGCATCTCCCCTGCCGAGGCGGCCGCGATCACGCTGCAGCCGGGGCGCCTGTCGGCGCTCGTCGGCCGCACTGCGGACGTCGAGGTGCGCCACTACGCGCCGCTCGGCACCGACAAGCAGACGGCGCACGATCGCGACGAACTCTACGTCGTGATCGCGGGGCGCGGGAAGTTCCGGCGTGGCGACGCGCTGGTCGACTTCGCCCCCGGCGACCTCCTCTTCTGCGCGGCGCACGAGCCGCATCGCTTCGAGGACTTCTCCGACGACTTCGCCTGCTGGGTGGTGTTCTTCGGCCCAGTGCGGCCGGGTTGACCGCCGACCAGAGGCGGATTGACCGATACTAACGCGTCGCGTTACTATCCGCCGTGATCAAGTCGTTTCGCTGCAAGGACACCGAGGCGATGTTCGGCGGAACGCGCGTGGCGCGGTTCGCGACCATCCAGTCGATCGCCATGCGCAAGCTCGCGATGCTCAATCAGGCGGCCCGGCTGGACGACCTCCGAGTGCCCCCGGGAAACCGGCTCGAAGCGCTCAAGGGCGATCGGGCGGGGCAGCACAGCATCCGCGTGAACGACCAGTTCCGGGTGTGCTTCCGCTGGACCGCGACGGGACCCGACGACGTCGAGATCGTCGACCACCACTGACGGAGAGTGCCGATATGCGCAAGGTGCCCTACCCTACGCCGGGCGAGATCCTGATCGAGGAGTTCTTGAAGCCGATGGGGATCTCGCAGTACCGGCTCGCGAAGGAGATTGGCGTGCCGCAGCGACGGATCGGCGAGATCGTCGCCGGAAAGCGCGCGATCACCGCTGACACCGGCCTGCGCCTGTCCCGCTTCTTCGGCATGTCCGAGGGTTTCTGGATCGGGCTGCAGGCCGATTACGATCGCGCGGTCGCGAAGGACGCCCTGGCGAAGACACTGGCGAAGATCAGACCGTGGCGGAAGGACCGGACCGCCGCAGGCGAGCCGGCATGACGCGGACCGCGGCGCCGCGTCCGCTCTTCCGTCGCGTCGACTGACGACCGCCCCACGAGCCCCATGCGCAACGTCTTCCGCGTCGAGTACCCGATCCTCTTCTCGCACTGCGACCCCGCGGGCATCGTCTACTTCCCGCGCTTCTTCGACCTCCTCCACACCGCGATGGAGGACTGGTTCACCTACGGGCTCGGGGAGCGGTTCGCCGACTTCATCGTCAAGAAGAAGCTCGGCGTGCCGACCGTCAGCACGCACACCGACTTCGTCGGCCCGGCGCGCTTCGGCGACACGCTCGCGATCGAGCTGCGCGTGGTGCGGCTGGGGCGCGCGTCGATCGAGCTCGCGATCGACTCCTTCGTCGAGGGCCGGCCGTGCTTCCGGTCGCGGCACACGATCTGCACCTTCACGCACGAGACCTACAAGGCGGTCCCGATCCCGGACGAGCTGCGGGCGCGGATGACCGAGTACCTCGACGAGTCATATCAGGCGGGCGGGTTGGCCCCGTCCTAGGCCGTCAGCCCCAGATCGCCCGCGCCGCCTCCACGCAGCGCTTCAGCTTCGCGATCTCGTCGGCCTCGGTCACCGGGTTGCCGCCGATCGTGCTCGCGAAGCCGCACTGCGGGCTGATCGCCAGGCGCTCCGCGTCGACGTACTTCGCCGCTTCTTCCGCGCGCCGCTTCAGTGCGTCGACCGGCTCGAGCGCTGCGACCTTCGAGCTCACCATCCCGAGCACCACGCCCTTCCCCTTCGGCATGAACCGCAGCGGCGCGAAGTCGCCCGCGCGCGGCGTGTCGTACTCGAGGAGAAAGTGGTTGACGTTGGCGCGGCCGAACAGCTTCTCCGCTATCGAGTCGTAGCCGCCCTCGGACAGGTACTTGCCCTTGTAGTTGCCGCGGCACATGTGCACGCCGACCACCATGTCCGCCGGCCGGTTCTTCACCGCCTCGTTGATCGCGTCGACGTACAGATCGACGAGCGCCTCGGGGTCGTACCCGCCCGCCTTTACCCGCTCGCGCGCCGCCGGGTCGCAGAGCATCGCGAGCGCGACCTCGTCGAGCTGGACGTACTGCGCACCCGCGGCCGAGAGCGCGGCGATCTCCTCCTGGTAGACCTTGCCAAGGTCCGCGATGAACTGCCGCGCGTCGGCGTAGACGCCGGGGTCCGCGTAGTCCTTGCCGCGCCAGAAGTGCATCGTCGAGGGCGCCGGCATGGTGACCTTCGGCGTTGCCCGGGTGAGTCCCTGGACGAACCGGAACTCGTCCACCGTGATGTCGCCCCCCCGCTTCACCTTCCCGACCACGTGCGGCGCGGTGAAGTCCGACTCGTGGCCGTGCGCGTCGCGGAAGCGGAACGCCGCCTCCTTTACCGTCAGGCCACCGGTGCGCTCGACGAAGCGCGCCCAGTAGGAGATGCGCCGAAACTCGCCGTCGGTCACCACCTGCAGGCCGCAGTCCTCCTGCAGCCGCACCACGTCGCGGATCGCCTCGTCCTGCGCGCGCGCAAAGTCGGCGTCCGAGAGCGCCCTCTCGGCGTGGCGCTTGAAGGCCTGCCGCAGGGTCGCGGGCCGGAGCAGGCTGCCGATGTGGTCGGCGCGGAAGGGCGGGCGGCCGGTGAGGGCGATGCGGGCCATGGCGGGTCTCCGGAGGGGGCGCGGCGGATTCTATAACGCTATAGAATTCTCGCCCGTACCCACCCGGAGCGCAACCCCGATGCCGGTCGCGACCCGACCCGCGCCGCAGGTCCGCCGCCGCGCCGCCGAGATCACCGACGCGGCCGCGGCCGTGTTTGCGGAACGCGGCTACGACGCGGCCTCGACCCAGGCGATCGCCAACGTCCTCGGCATCCGCCAGGCGAGCCTCTATTACTACTTCCCCTCCAAGGAGGCCGCGC
>CAZIXQ010000349.1:0-3594 GCA_964543155.1 uncultured Enterobacteriaceae bacterium | reverse complement strand
CTCTCGGCGCTCGGGCGGATCTCCGGCCGCCCGCCGACCGCCAGGTCGAAGAGCACCGCCGCCGGCACGATCGGCACCTTCGCGATGCCGACGTCGAAGCCGATGCCCTGCTCCTCCAGATAGCGCACGACGCCGGCGGCCGCGTCGAGCCCGAACGCGCTGCCGCCCGAGAGCACCACGGCATGCACCTTCTGCACGGTGTTGCTCGGATCGAGGAGATCGGTCTCGCGCGTCCCCGGTGCGCCGCCGCGCACGTCGACGCCCGCGACCGCGCCGCGCCGGGCGAGCACGACGGTACACCCCGTCGGACGCTCCGGCAGCGTGTCGTGACCGACTTCGAGACCGTCCACGGCCGTGAGACCGGGATCGGATTGCGGCGATGCGGCGGACGGCGGGCGGGACACCGTGCACATTAGAGCGCAATTCCGGATGCCCGCCTAACCCCGGCGGCGGACCTGGCGCGTTTACCGCCCCGAACTTTCACGAAAGGACCGCCATGCGCCGCACGCTCTCCGCCTGCCTCGCCGTCGCCGCCCTCGCCGCGGCCTCGGCAACCGCCGCCCCCGTCGCCACGACACCCCGCAATACCCTGGCCGCCTTCGCGAGCGAGCAGGAACTCGCCGACCTCTTCAAGCGCTGGGCCGACGAGGCGCAGCGCCGTCGCGACGAGCAGCGGGCACAGCGCGCGCTCGCGGGGAACGCGCTCCTCAGCCAGGCGGCGCCGGCCGCCCCGGCGCCCGCGGCCAAGGCCGCCGAGGCCGCCGCCAAGGACGAGTCGGTCACCAACGTCCAGCACGCCGGTGTGGACGAGGGCGGGATCGTCAAGGCGCACGGCGACCACCTCGTGATCCTGCGGCGCGGGCGGCTCTTCACGGTGCGGATCGGCGACGGCGATCTGCGTCCCGTGTCCTCCGCCGACGCGTTCGGTGGCGACGTCGATCCGCGCGGGGCGTGGTACGACGAGATGCTCATCTCCGGCGACACCATCGTCGTGATCGGCTACAGCTACGCGCGCGGGGGCACGGAGGTCGGCCTCTTCGAGATCTCGCGCACGGGCCAGCTCGCGTACAAGGCGACCTATCACCTGCGCTCGAACGACTACTACTCGTCGCGGAACTACGCGAGCAGGCTCGTCGGCACGAAGCTCGTCTTCTATTCGCCGCATCGCCTCAACCCGTGGGGCGGCGACCCGTACGCGGCGCTCCCGGCGCTGCGCCGGTGGCGTCCGGGCGCGCTCCCCGCCGAGTTCAAGCGCATCGCCCCGGCCACGCGGATCTACCGCACCGACGAGCCGCTCGACCCGTTCCAGGGCGTCGCGCTGCACAGCGTGTCGGTCTGCGACCTTGCGAAGGCGGAGATGACGTGCGAGAGCACCGCGGTGCTCGGCCCGCCGGGACGCGTGTTCTACGTCTCGCCGGGCTCGGTCTACGTCTGGACCACCGCTTCGCAGCGCGGCCCGCAGACTGCCGCGCCGGCCTCGGCGGTGTTCCGCATCCCGCTCGACGGCTCGGCGCCCAGTGCGCTGAAGACTGCGGGTTCCCCGATCGACCAGTTCTCCTTTCACGAGGGCGACGACGGCCTGCTCAACGTGCTGGTGCGCGCGAACGGCCGCGGCGACGCCATGTGGGCAGCCGAGCAGAACGCGGGCGACCTCGCCCTGCTGCGCGTGCCGCTCGCCAGCTTCTCCGACGGGCGCGACGCCGCGCCGGCCGAGGCCTATCGCGCGCTGCCGAAGCCGGCCGGCTACGCGCTGCAGAGCCGCTACGTCGGCCCGTACCTGCTCTACGGCGGCGGCACCGGCTGGCGCCGGCCGCAGGCGACAAGCGAGTCGCAGCTCTACGCCGTGCGTTACGCGAGCGGCGACGTGTACGCGCTGCCGCTCGTGCATGCCGTCGACCGCATCGAGGCGCTCGGGACGAACGCGCTCGTCGCCGGCAGCGACGGACGCGACCTGCACCTCACCAGCGTCCGCCTCGCGCGGCTGCCGGTCGCGGTTGACCGCTATACGCGCAAGGACGCGGCGCAGGGCGAGACGCGCAGCCACGGCTTCTTCTACAAGCCCGAAGCCGAGCTCGACGGCCTGCTCGGCCTGCCGATCGTCGGCGGCAACGAGCCCGGCGCGCGCCACCTGCGCAAGAGCTCCGCGGCCCTCCTCTATCTTCGCAATCGGGGCCTCTCGCTGAGCGAGCTCGGCACGCTCGACGCGCGCCCCGGCGAGGCCGACCGCAACGACGGCTGCCGCGCCTCGTGCGTCGACTGGTACGGCAATTCGCGGCCGCTCTTCCTGCGCGGTCGCGTGTTTGCGCTGATGGGCTACGAGCTCGTCGAAGGCAGGGTCGACGCGAAAAGGATCACAGAAGTCCGCCGCGCGAGCTTCGCGCCGGCCGCGGTCGCGATCGCGCGCTAGCGTTCGCCTGCGTTTCGCCCGGATTCGGCTCCGGATCGCCCGCCGCTCGCCCGCGCGCGGGCGGCGGCGCCGGTCGGAGTCCCGGCCGCGCCGCTGCACCGACGCCATCGACTCGCCGGCGTCGGCGACGGCAAACCGCGAGGGCAACGCGCTCGCCGAGGCGGTCCAGCCCCTCGCGACGTGGCTCGAGCTGTGGGTGTTCAGTCGCGAAGACGAGCGCTGGACGGTGCGGATCCTTCCGCCTGCCGCGACGGCGACGGAGCTCGGCTACGTCGAGCAGGACCCGGCGTGGAAGGCCGCGCCGCTCAGCATCCGCTGACCGCGCGCGTGACCGACCCGGGGATCGGGTAGGCTCGCCCCGGGAGGGACACGGAGTGAGTCGACGCGCGACGGTACGAATTTCGCTGTGGGGCCTCGCGAGTGCGACGCTGCTCGCCGCCTGTGCCGCAACGGCGCAGCACGCCGATGCGCCACACATCGGCCAGGTCAGCCGCGACTCGGTCTGGGTGCCGACGCCGGAGCGGGTGATCCGGCGCATGCTGCAGATGGCCGACGTGACTCCCGACGATCTCGTCGTGGACCTCGGGTCCGGCGACGGGCGGATCCCGATCTACGCGGCCCGGCACTTCGGCGCCCGCGCAGTCGGCGTCGAGATCGAGGAGAACCTCATCCGGCTGTCGGTCGAGTCGGCACGTGCGCAGGGGGTCGCCGATCGCGCGCGCTTCGTCCGGCAGGATCTGTTCGAGTACGACCTCGCGGGCGCGACCGTGGTCGCGCTCTACATCAGCCCCGCCGTCATGACGCGGCTCAAGCCACGGCTGCTCGCGCTGAATCCGGGCACGCGGATCGTGTCGCACTTCTTCACGCTCGAGGAGTGGGACCCCGACGAGACCATCCGGGTGGACGACCGCACCGCCTACCTCTGGGTGGTGCCCGCCGACCTCCGCGGTGTCTGGACCGTCAGGACGGGCGACGACGTGCTGAAGGTGACGATCGACCAGGTCCGCCAGCGGATCAGCCTTCGCGGCGAGCGCGCGGGGCGCGAGGTCCCGGTGATCGGCGCGCGCCTGCGCGGGACGGAGATCGCC
Source organism: uncultured Enterobacteriaceae bacterium (assembly GCA_964543155.1). GTDB lineage: Bacteria > Pseudomonadota > Gammaproteobacteria > Burkholderiales > SG8-39 > JAGVSZ01. Next base: position 99 of record CAZIXQ010000349.1, on the reverse strand, counting down.
TTCACGTCCTTCGACCCCGACGGGGACGTGCGGCACTACCAGGGTCGGGTCGCAGGCGCCCGCATGAGCGGCGAATCGGGCCACCAGGGCGTGGCGCCC
>CAZIXQ010000348.1:0-3596 GCA_964543155.1 uncultured Enterobacteriaceae bacterium | reverse complement strand
AGTTGGCCGAGCGCACCGTGAGCTCGAGGTCGTCCACCGGGCGCAGCAGGATCGGGTCGATCGGCGGCGCCTTGACCCCGCCGGGCTTCTCCTCGGACGGCACCGCGGTGCCCTCGAGCGCCGCGAACACCGACAGCTGGTCGACGAGGATGCGCGCCGCATCCCGGATCGCCTGCTCGGGCTCGACCACGCCGTTCGTCTCGATGTCCATGATCAGCTTGTCGAGGTCGGTGCGCTGCTCGACGCGCGCGCTCTCGACCTGGTAGCTCACCCGCTTCACCGGCGAGAACGACGCGTCGAGGATGATCTTGCCGATGCCCTTCGACTCCTCGGGCACGACGCGCATGTTGCCCGGCTGGTAGCCGCGGCCGCGCTCCACCTTCATCGTCATCTCGAGCTTGCCGCCCGGCGACAGGTGCGCGATGACGTGGTCGGGGTTGATGATCTCGACGTCGTGGGTGAGCTCGATGTCCCCGGCGGTGACGACGCCCTCGCCCTTCTTCGACAGGCGCAGCGTCGCCTCGCTGCCGCTATGCAGCTTGAGCACCACGCCCTTCAGGTTGAGCAGGATGTCGACCACGTCCTCCTGGACGCCTTCGATCGTCGAGTACTCGTGCAGCACGCCGGCGATCTGCACCTCGGTGGGCGCGAAACCGGGCATCGACGACAGCAGCACCCGGCGCAGCGCATTGCCGAGCGTGTGGCCGTAGCCGCGCTCGAACGGCTCCATCGTCACCTTGGCGTGGTACGGGGCCGCGGCCTGCACGTCGATGATGCGGGGCTTCAGAAAGGTGCTTTGCATGCGATTTCCTCGCTAGTCGTTACGATCCGAGGAGCCACTCGCCCTCGGACACCCCAATTGCGCGAGAACCGCCGCCTCGGGCACCGGTTCTCGTTCTAATCTCACTTCGAGTAAAGCTCGACCACCAGGCTCTCGTTGATCGTCGGCGGCAGCTCGCTCCGCGCCGGCAGCGCCTTGAACGTCCCCTTGAGCGCCTTCGCGTCGACCGTGACCCAGTCCGGGAAGCCGCGCGACTCGGCGGCCTCGCACGCCGCCTTCAGCCGCAGGTGCCCTTTCGCGCGCTGCACCACCTCGACGGTGTCGCCCGGCCGCACGAGGTAGGAGGGGATGTTCACCCGCTTCCCGTTCACCAGGATCGCGTTGTGGCGCACGACCTGCCGCGCCTCGGCGCGGCTCGCGCCGAAGCCCATCCGGTAGGCCACCGTGTCCAGGCGCGACTCGAGGATCTGCAGGAGGTTCTCGCCGGTCACGCCCTTGCGCCGGTCGGCCTCGAAGTAGTGCTTGCGGAACTGGCGCTCGAGCACGCTGTAGGTGCGGCGCACCTTCTGCTTCTCGCGCAGCTGCTTGCCGAAGTCGGACAGGCGCTGGCCGCTCTTCTGCCCGTGCTGGCCGGGCGCGTAGCTGCGGCGCTCGATCGCGCACTTGTCGGTGAAGCACTTCTCGCCCTTGAGGAAGAGCTTCTCCCCCTCGCGGCGGCACTGGCGGCACTTGGCGTCTAGATTGCGGGCCATGTCAGGGACCTTCGTTAGATTCGGCGGCGCTTCGGCGCGCGGCAGCCGTTGTGGGGCACCGGCGTGATGTCGCTGATGCTGGTGATCTTCATCCCGAGCGCGTTCAGCGCACGCACCGCCGACTCACGGCCGGGGCCGGGGCCGCTGATGCGCACCTCCAGGTTCTTCACCCCGCACTCGAGGGCGCCGCGTCCGGCACGCTCGGCCGCCACCTGCGCCGCGAACGGCGTCGACTTGCGCGAGCCCTTGAAGCCGGCCGCACCCGAGGTCGCCCACGAGAGCGCGTTGCCCTGGCGGTCGGTGATCGTGATGATGGTGTTGTTGAACGACGCGTGCACGTGGGCGATGCCCTCGGCGACGTTCTTCTTCACCTTCTTCCGCACGCGCTGGGCGGCGGTCTGGGTCTGCGGCTGCTGCGGTCGTGCCATCGTTCTCGTCCTCTAGGGGCGCAAGGGAGCGCCCGATCAGGTCTTGCCGGCCTGCGGCTTGGCGGCGATCGCCGCCTTGCGCGGGCCCTTGCGGGTGCGCGCGTTGGTGCGCGTGCGCTGGCCGCGGACCGGCAGGCCCTTGCGGTGCCGCACGCCGCGGTAGGCGCCCAGGTCCATCAGGCGCTTGATGTTCATCGACACTTCGCGCCGCAGGTCGCCCTCGACCGCGAACCGCCCCACGCCTTCGCGCAGGCGGTCCATCTCGGCGTCCGAGAGGTCCTTGATCTTGCGCGTGACCGCGACGTTCGCCGCGTTGCAGATCGCACGCGCGCGCGCGCGCCCGATCCCGTAGATCGCGGTCAGCGCGATCTCCGCGTGCTGCTGGTTCGGAATGTTTACCCCTGCAATACGGGCCATGTGGCTACCCCGCTGTCCTCGAATTCGCCGCCAGGCTCAGCCCTGGCGCTGCTTGTGCCGCGGGTCCTTGCAGATCACCCGCACCACGCCGTTGCGGCGGATGATCTTGCAGTTGCGGCACATCTTCTTCACCGATGCGAGCACTTTCATGTGGCTCTCCTACCTCGCGCGGAAAACGATCCGCGCTCTCGTCAAGTCGTACGGCGTCAGTTCCACCGTCACCTTGTCTCCCGGCAGGATGCGGATGTAGTGCATCCGCATCTTTCCGGATATGTGTCCCAGTACCACGTGTCCGTTTTCGAGCTTCACCCTGAAGGTCGCGTTCGGCAGGTTCTCCAGAATCTCGCCCTGCATCTGGATCACGTCCTCCTTGGTCATACCCTAGCGCGTAGGGAACCCCGCCCCCTTGAAGTTCGCCTTCTTCAGCAGACTCTCGTACTGGTGCGTCATGATGTACGCCTGCACCTGGGACATGAAGTCCATCGTCACCACGACGATGATCAGCAGGCTCGTCCCGCCGAAGTAGAACGGCACGTTCCAGCGCAGGATCAGGAACTCCGGCACGAGGCAGATCGCGACCACGTAGATCGCGCCGCCGAGGGTAAGCCGCATCAGGATGCGCTCGAGGTACTTCGCGGTCTGCTCGCCGGGCCGGATGCCCGGCACGAAGGCGCCCGACTTCTTCAGGTTGTCGGCGGTCTCCTTCGGGTTGTACTGCAGCGCGGTATAGAAGAAGCAGAAGAACACGATCGCCGCGGCGTAGAGCAGCACGTAGATCGGCTGGCCCGGCACCAGCGTGGAGGCGATGTCGCGCAGGAACGTCGGCCCCTCGCCCTGCCCGAACCAGCCGAGCAGCGTGGCCGGGAACAGGATGATCGAGGAGGCGAAGATCGGCGGGATCACGCCCGCCATGTTGAGCTTGAACGGCAGGTGCGAGGCCTGGCCGCCGTACACCTTGTTGCCGACCTGTCGCTTCGCGTAGTTGACCAGGATCTTGCGCTGGCCGCGCTCGACGAAGCAGACGAACCAGGTGATCACGACCACGCCGACGACGATCAGCAGCGCGGTGAGCGGATGCATTGCCCCGGTGCGCACCAGCTCGAGGGTCCCGGCGATCGCGCTCGGCAGTCCCGCCGCGATGCCGGCGAAGATGATGAGCGAGATGCCGTTGCCCAGGCCGCGCTCGGTGATCTGCTCGCCGAGCCACATCAGGAACAT
>CAZIXQ010000347.1:0-3675 GCA_964543155.1 uncultured Enterobacteriaceae bacterium | reverse complement strand
AGTACACGACGCAGTTGTCGCACTCGAAGCACAGCCCGCAGCTCATGCAGCGCTTGCCCTCGGCCACCGCGTCCTTCTCGGCGAGCGCCTGCAGCCGCTCCTCGAAGTTGCCGAGCGCCTGCTCGGCGGTGAGCGTGGTGACCGCGCGGACGTTTCGCGGCGTGTGCTGGAAGTGGCCGAGGAAGAGCTCCTCGTGCGGGATGACGTAGCGCCCCGAGCGGTCCTCGTAGTTGTGGATCGCGAAGTTCGCCTCGGCGGTGCCGCGCACCTCCTCCTGCGGCGCGTCCTTCGGTGCGACGCCGCGCTCGACCAGCTTGCGCATGAGGTCGAAGGCGTGCACGTCGATCCTCGGCCGCTTCTCCGGGTCCTCGCCCGCGAGGTGCCGGTCGATGCCCTCGGCCGCGATCCAGCCCTGCCCGATCGCCGTCGTCAGCAGATGCGGGCGCAGCACGTCGCCGCCGGCGAACACGCCCTTCTTCCCCACGACCTGGTAGTTCTTGTCCGCGGCGACGAGGCCCTTGCCGCTGTCGAACGCCTCCAGCCCGGTGAAGTCCACCGCCTGGCCGATCGCCGAGACGATCAGGTCCGCGGGCACCACCTGCTCGGTCCCGGCCTCGACCTTGATCTCGAGCTTCGGCCCGACGAACTTCGCCTCGCATTTCGCGATCTTGAGCCCGGTCGCGCGGCCGCTCGCGTCGCGCACCACCTCGACCGGCGCCCAGCCGTCGCGGATCGTGATGCCCTCGGCGAGCGCGTGCTCGATCTCGTGGCGGTTCGCCTGCATCCTCTCGATCGAGAAGACGGAGGTCAGCGTGACTTCCGCGCCGTGTCGCGCGGACACGTCGGCCACGTCCTGCGCGGCCTTGCCGACGATCACCATCTCCGGGTGGTCGGTCGCGTGCGGATGCTCGATGTGGCCCAGGCGCCGCGCCACGGTCGCCACGTCGATCGAGGTGTCGCCGCCGCCGACGACCACCACGCGCTTGCCGACGTGCCTGAGCCGGCCATCGTTGAACGCGCGCAGGAACGCGGTGGCGGTCACGACGTTCGGCGCGTCGGCGCCGGGGGCCGGCAGCGCGCGGCCGCCCTGCGCGCCCATGCCCAGGAAGACCGCGTCGTACTCCGCGTCGATCGCGTCCATCGTCACGTCGGTGCCGACGCGCGTCCTGAGCCGGGCCGTCACGCCGAGGTCGAGGATGCGCTGGATCTCGGCGTCGAGCACCGCGCGCGGGGTGCGGAAGCCGGGGATCCCGTAGCGCATCATCCCGCCGAGCGCCTCGTGCTCGTCGAAGATCGTGACCGCGTGGCCCTTGAGCGCGAGCTGGTAGGCGCACGAGAGGCCCGCCGGCCCGCCGCCGATCACCGCGACCTTCCTGCCGGTGGAGCGCTCCGGCTTGACGAACCCGAGCCCCTTCTCGATCGCGTACTGGCCGAGGAAGTGCTCGACCGCGTTGATGCCGACGAAGTCCTCGACTTCGTTGCGGTTGCAGCCCGACTCGCACGGCGCCGGGCACACCCGCCCCATCACCGCCGGGAAGGGATTGGCCTCGGTGAGGCGCCGCCACGCGTACTCCTGCCACGGCACGCCCGCCGGCGGCTTCTCGGTGCCGCGCACGATCGCGAGGTAGCCGCGGATGTCCTCGCCCGAGGGGCAGCTCGCCTGGCACGGCGGCGTCGACTTCTGGTAGGTCGGGCACTTGTGCGTGTGGCTCGCCTGGAAGATGGCCTCGCCCCAGCGCTTCCAGTCCCTGTCGCCTTCCCGGTAGCGGCGGAAGGTGAGCTTCTCACCCGCGGGCTTCGTCTCGGTGGTGGCGGACATCGCCTGTCTCCTATTCGTGCGGCGCTCTAGTCATTGCGGCCGAGCCGGATCGCATCGCCCACGAGCTGGTGGACGCCGCCGATCATGCCCATGTCGAACTCGTAGTACGGCAGCACCTTCGCGAACTGGGCCTTGCAGATCGCGCAGATCGTCGCCATGAAGTTGACGCCGTGCTCGTCCACGACCGCCTTCAGGGCTTCCATGCGCGGCAGCGCGCCCTTGACGCGCAGCTCGAGCAGCTCGTCGGTGAGGAGCCCCCCTCCGCCGCCGCAGCAGAAGGTGTGCTCGTGGATCGTCTCCGGCGCCATGTCGTGGAAGCGGTTGCACGCCGCCTTGATGATCTCGCGCGGGAGGATGAACTGGCCGCGCGGGATGCCGCCCATGCCGGAGGCGCGCGCCACGTTGCACGAGTCGTGGAACGTGACCACGCGGTGGTCGTTCCTCTCGCGGTCGAGCGCAATCGCGCCGCGCTTGATGAGGTCGTAGGTGAGCTCGCAGATGTGCTGCGGCGCGGGGTAGCGGCCGTCGAGGAAGTCGAACGGCCCGATCAGCGTGTTCCAGAAGCTGTAGGCGACGCGCCAGGCGTGGCCGCACTCGCCCACCACGATGCGCTTGACGCCCAGCTCGAGCGCGGCCTCGCGCACGCGCATGGCGATCTTGCGGGTCTGGTCGTAGTTGCCGATGAAGAGCCCGAAGTTGCCGGCCTCGGAAGCGTGCGAGGACATCGTCCAGCGGATCCCCGCGGCGTGGAACACCTTCGCGTAGCCGATCAGGCTGAACACGTGCGGCTCGGCGAAGAAGTCCGCCGAAGGCGTGACGACCAGCACCTCGGCGCCCTGCTCGTCGAGCGGGAAGCGCACGTCCTGGCCGGTCTCCTCCTTGACCTCCTCCGCCAGCGTCTCGAGCGTGTCCGCGAGCGCCGGACCGGGCAGGCCGAGGTTGTTGCCGATCTTGTGGACCTTGCCGATGATCTCGTTCGTGTACTTCTGGCCCATGCCGATCGAGTCCATGACCTCCTTCGCGGCCATGGTGATCTCGGCGGTGTCGATGCCGTAGGGGCAGTACACCGAGCAGCGGCGGCACTCCGAGCACTGGTTGAAGTACTTGTACCAGTCCTCGAGCACCGACTCGGTCAGGTCCTCTGCGCCGACGAGCTTCGGGAAGTACTTCCCGGCGAACGTGAAGTAGCGCCGGTAGACCTTGCGCACCAGCTCCTGGCGCGCGACCGGCATGTTCTTCGGGTCGCCGGTGCCGAGGAAGTAGTGGCACTTGTCGGTGCACGCCCCGCAGTGCACGCAGGCGTCGAGGAAGACGCGCAGCGACCGGTACCTGTCGCGCAGCTCGCCGAGCTTCGCGACCGCCTTCTCCTGCCACCCGTCGACGAGCTTCCCCGGGAACCCGATCGCCTCGTTCAGCTTCTCCGCGGCGACGTACGGCTTGCTCGCGGCCATTGCGTCCGCCTGGAGGATCGGAATGACCGGGTATGCCTTGAGCGGCGGGGCCTGGAAGTCGGGCGCGCCCACGGCCTACCTCTTTCCGGCCTCGGCGGCCCACGGCGCGACGGTGCGCCGCTCGCGCGAGTCGTCGGCCTGGTTGCGCGTCGGGCTGAAGAACACGCCCGGCGCGTGCAGGAGCTTGCTGGCGGGGAAGATCGCCATCAGCGCGGCGACCAGGAAGAGGTGCACGAGCAGCGGCCCGTCGGCCGGCAGCGGCTGCAGGTCGAAGCGCACGAGGCCGAGCATGAACGCCTTCACCGCGACGACGTCGGTGTGCGCGACGTACTTCATCATCAGGCCCGAAGCGCCGATCATCGCGAGCAGCGCGAGCATGAGGTGGTCGGAGTAGGTCGAGATGTA
>CAZIXQ010000346.1:0-3678 GCA_964543155.1 uncultured Enterobacteriaceae bacterium | reverse complement strand
ACGAATCCTTGACGGTGAGCGACGGGCAGCCCGACAGCCGGATGCACGAGTGGTCGCCCGAGCACACGTCCTCGTCCACCCCGAAGCGCGTGCGGACGACGCGCTGCCCGGATGAGAGGAGCTTCGCGATGACCGGCCGGATGCGCCGCTGGCGCTCGAGCTGGCACTCCGCCTCGGCCACGATGACCTTCAGGCCGGGCTCCGGGGTGTTGAACGCTTCCTTCAGCGTCTTCGCCACCTCCGCCACCTTGTACGTATAGACGGTGCGCAGCCACTTCACGCCGAGGCCGCGCAGCGTGTTCTCGATCGTCTTGTCGGCGTGCGCCGCGCTCGCCTCGCGCGCGAGGTCCTTGGCGTCTTCGGGCGGCGAGGAGACGATCTCCTGGGTCCCGGTCGCCGACGTGTAGCCGTTCTTCATGATCACGAGAACGCCGTCGCCGCGGTTGAGCAGGTTCGAGGCGACGCCCGACAGCAGGCCGTTGTGCCAGAACCCGCCGTCGCCCATGATCGAGAGCGTGCGCCGCTCCATCACCGGCGCGACGCCCGCCGCGCTCGCGACGCTCATGCCGTAGCCGAGGATCGAGTTCCCCTGCGAGAAGGGTTCGAACGTGGCGAACGCGTGGCAGCCGATGTCGGCCGCGACGTGCGGCTCGCCGATCTCGCGCTTGGCGAGCTTCATCGCCGCGAACACCGGCCGCTCCGGGCACCCGACGCAGAAGGTCGGCGGGCGCGGCGGCAGCGCCTGGCCGAGCAGCCCCGCGGCGCGCGCGCGCGTCGCGTCGAGCGCCTCCAGCCAGCGCGCGCCCGGCGACGTGTCGACCTTCGGCAGGTGCGCGGCGAGAAAGCGCGCGATTCCGCGCACCACGACCTCGGTCGTGTACTCGCCGGCCTGCACGAGCACGTCCTTGCCATGGAGCCTGGTCTGGAGGTCGGCGCGCCGCAGGATCGTCGCAATGTCCTGCTCGATGAACTCCGGCCGTCCTTCCTCGACGACGAGCACCGCCTGCTTCCCGGCACAGAAGGCCGCGATCTCCTCGGGCACGAGCGGGTAGACGACGTTCAGCGCCAGAATCGGAATGCGGCAGGCGCCGAAGTCGTCGGCGAGCCCGAGCACCTGCAGCGCGCGCACCAGGTTGTTGTAGAGCCCGCCCTGCACGACGATGCCGACGTCGCGCTCGGCGCCCTCGAAGACCTCGTTCAGCCGGTGTGCGGCGATGAACCTGCGCGCGGCGGGCAGGCGCACCTCGGCCTTCAGCTTCTCCTGCTTGAACGTCGCCGGCGGATGCGAGAGCCGCTCGTACACGAACTCGGGCGGGCCGCTCAGGCGGTTGCGGGTCGACACCGCGGGCGCGCGGTTCGACCGGGCGACGAAGCTCCCGGTGACGTGGCACGCGCGGATGCGCAGATCCATGATCGCCGGCGTGTTCGACGCTTCCGAGAGCTCGAAGCCCTTCTCGACCATGTTCACGATCGTCGGCAGGTTCGGGCGCGGGTCGAGCATCCACAGCGACGACTTGAGGGCGACCGCGTGGGTGCGCTCGAGCGCGACGCTCGCGCCCTCGCCGTAGTCCTCGCCGACCACGATCAGCGCGCCCCCGACCACCCCGGCGGTGCTGAGGTAGGAGAGCGCGTCGGAGGCGACGTTGGTGCCGACGATCGACTTCCACGTCACCGCCCCGCGCATCGGGTAGTTGATCGACGCGCCGAGCATCGCCGCCGCGGAGGCCTCGTTCGTGCACGCCTCGACGTGCACGCCGAGCTCGTCGAGATAATCGCGCGCCTGCACCATCACGTCGAGGAGGTGCGACACCGGCGCGCCCTGGTAGCCGCCGACGTACGCCACGCCCGACTGCAGCAGCGCCTTCGTCACCGCGAGGATGCCCTCGCCATGAAACGTCTCGCCGTCGCCGAGCTTCAGCGACGCGATCTCGTCCTTGAACGAGCGCTCCATCTAGGCCGCCCGCTTCTCGCCCGGCGGACGGCGGAAGAACTGGAGCGGCTTCGCCTGCGGCGGCCGCGGCGGCACGCCGACCGTCGCGAGCGACTGGTCGAGCTTGCGGCCTTCCGGGTCGGCGAGCGCCGCCTCGCGCGCCTGCCGGATCGCCGCCGCCCGCGCCGCGTCCGACGCGAACGAGCCGCCGGACACGCTGGTCTTGTCGATAATCGTGTCGAGGATGCGGAGGAAGTTCTCCTTGCCGCGCCGGTGCGTGTCGCCGTAGCCCTTGATCAGCCGTCCGCAGAGCGCGATCTCGAGCGCGAGGCCGAGGTCGCGGCCAGCGGCGGTGCGGATCGACTCGAGCCAGCGCTCCACCAGCGCCTGCTCCTCGTGATAGCGCGCGGTCATCCGGCGCATGCGCCGCAGCGATGCGAGGAAGCGCAAGCTGAGGAAGCCGAGGACGCTCGTGGTCTTCACGTACAGGCCGACGTTGAGCCTGTGCGTCAGATTGCGCCGTGCCGCCCAGCGCGTCAGCGCGCCGGAGAGCCCGCGCGGGAGGACCGCGGCGACTTCCTCGACGCCCGGCTTGAGGTACTCGACGATGTGCACCGGCTCGTCGGGCTTCGCCTGCACCTCGGCGCGCACGCGCTCGAGGCGCGACCGGCGCGACTTGAGATCGGCGACGCGGATCACGTCCTCGTAGCACATCCACAGCGCGAGGAAGCGGGCGGTCTCGTTCGTGAGCTTGAACCCGGTCGCCCCGCCCCCGCCGTCGCGGTCGAGCTGCGCGATCGGCGCCAGCCGATCGAGATACAGCGTCGCATAGGCGGTGTCCTGGAAGTCCGCGCACCGCGCGACGCCTTCTTCGACAATGCGGTGCGTCTCCGCGGGAAAGCTCGCGCGCACGCGCTCGACCGGATGCGCGCGCCAGCGCTTCACCTCCTCCGGCGTCGCCGGCTGCGCCTCGCCGGCGGCATGCGCGTAGCCGAGCGCAAAGCCCTTGAGGCTGCCCTCGACGCCGCGGCCCGCGCCCCTGATCGCCGCCTCGCAGGCCGCGCGCGAGAGCGGCAGCACGCCCGCGCCCGCCATCGCGCCGAAGAGCACCGCGTTGATCACCGTGCCGGAGCGCGCGGCGAGCTCCGCCATGTCGAAGAGCACCGCGCGCTTCGCCAGCTCCCCGGCGGCCTTCACGATGCGCGCGCCGTCGGCGCGGCCGTCGCCCATCGCCATCTTCTCGGCCACGGTGTACACGCGGTGGGTGGAGGCGACGAGCGTCGTGCGCTCGGGGCTCACGAACCCGTTCTGCAGCGCGCGACCGGCCTCGACGAGCTCGGAGGCGACCATCAGGTCGACGTTCCCCGGCGAGGGGGTGAGCGCGAGCACCGGCCGGCGATCCCCGAGCGCCTCCCACTTCGCCGGGTAGATCTCGAGGTAGTAGGTGGTCGCGCCGGTGCGCTGCGCGACGCCCGGGATCGAGGTGCTCTGCACCGGCAGCCCGGCGGCGGTCGCCGCGGCGACGATCCAGTCGGCGAGCACGCCGCCGCCCTCGCCGCCGAGCGCGGCGACGAGCACCGTGATCGGCCGCGCGGGCAGCGCGTCGCTGCGCGGAAAGGTGATCGTGTCGGTCATCGTGTTCATCGCAATGCCTCGTTCGGGCCGGCTGCAGCCAGCCGATGAAGGTCGAGCGGACGCGGTGCTTCAACCGGTCCCACCAGGTCGGGTTCTGCACGATCTCCGCGCGG
>CAZIXQ010000345.1:0-3688 GCA_964543155.1 uncultured Enterobacteriaceae bacterium | reverse complement strand
TTGCCGTCGGTCTGCATCAGGTCGGCGATGTCGAGCATCGGCTCGCCGAAGAACCGGTCCGCGCCCTGCTGCTCGAGTTCGAGCAGCCCGCGCTGGATTGCGCCGATCGAAGCGGTCGAGATGTTCCCGTACGCGGTCTTGAACCTGGCCGCGTTGTCGCCGACGAACTGCGACATCGCGCGCAGGTCCTTGAGATCGAGGAGCGCGAGCCCGTTGTCGTCGGCGATCTTGAACACGAGCGTGAGCACGCCCTGCTGGACGTCGCTCAGGTTGAGCAGCCGCCCGAGCAGGAGCGGGCCCATGTCGGAAATCGTCGCGCGCACCGGGTGGCCCTGCTCGCCGTAGACGTCCCAGAAGGTGACCGGGCAGCCCTCCCACTCCGGCTCGTCGAGATTGAGTTGCGCGAGGCGCTCCTTCATCTTCGGCGACGCCGTCCCGGGCGCCGAGATGCCCGAGAAATCGCCCTTCACGTCGGCCATGAAGCTCGGCACGCCGAGGCGCGAGAAGGCCTCGGCCAGCACCTGAATGGTCACGGTCTTGCCGGTCCCGGTCGCCCCGGTGATGAGGCCGTGCCGGTTGGCGAGCGCGGGCAGGAGGAAGAGCTCGGTGTCGGCGGTCTTGGCGACGAAAATGGGATCGGCCATGGGTCGGATGCGCGTGGAAGGTTTGGGGCGGGGTGCGGCGAGGGGCTAAAATTACCGCCTTTCGACGAACTCCGCATTGACGCCGAGACGACATGGCCGGTCATTCCCGCTGGGCGAACATCAAGCACAAGAAGGCCGCCGCCGACGCCCGGAAAGGCAAGGCCTTCACCAAAGCGATCAAGGAGGTGACCGTCGCGGCCAAGATGGGCGGTGGCGATCCCGCCATGAACGCGCGCCTGCGCCTCGCCCTCGCGAAGGCGCAGGAGGTGAACGTCCCGAAGGACAACGTCGAGCGCGCGATCAAGCGCGGGACGGGCGAGCTCGAGGGCGTCGCGTACGAGGAGATCCGCTACGAGGGCTACGGCATCGGCGGCGCGGCGGTGATGGTGGACTGCCTCACCGACAACCGCACCCGCACGGTCGGCGAGGTGCGGCACGCGTTCACGAAGAACGGCGGCAACCTCGGCACCGACGGTTCGGTGGCCTTCATGTTCAAGCACTGCGGGCAGTTCCTGTTCGCGCCGGGGACCACCACCGAGGAGAAGCTGCTCGAGGTCGCGCTGGACGCCGGCGCGGAGGACGTGGTCAGCGACGAGGACGGGACGATCGAGGTGCTGTGCGCGCCCGCCGACTTCGAGAAGGTGAAGGGCGCGCTGGAGAAGGCCGGCCTCAGGCCCGAGGTCGCGGAGATCACGATGCGGCCGTCCACGGAGACGCTGCTCAAGGGCGAGGACGGCGCAAAGATGCGCAAGCTCCTCGACGCGCTGGACGCGATCGACGACGTGCAGGACGTGTACACGACCGCGGCGATCGAGGACTGAGCGGGGCCGGCCCCTATAATCCGGCCATGTCGGCGCCCGCCGTCCGCATTCTCGGCATCGACCCGGGCCTTCGGGTCACCGGGTTCGGCGTCATCGACAAGGCCGGCCAGAAGCTCGCGTACGTCACGAGCGGCTGCATCCGCACGCCGCTCGCCGGCAGCCTGCCGGGGCGACTCGCCGTGCTCCTCGAGTCGCTCGGCGAGGTGATCGCCGCGCACCGCCCGGTCGAGGTCGCGATCGAGAAGGTCTTCGTCAACGTCAACCCCGAATCGACGCTCGCGCTCGGCCAGGCGCGCGGCACGGCGATCTGCGCGGCGGTGTCCGCGAAGCTCCCCGTCTCGGAGTACACGGCGCTGCAGGTGAAGCAGGCCGTGGTCGGAAACGGGCTGGCGAAGAAGGAACAGGTGCAGGAGATGGTGCGGCGCCTGCTGGCCCTCGCGGGCGCGCCGGGCGCCGACGCTGCCGACGCGCTCGCCTGCGCGATCTGCCACGCGCATGGCGGCCAGGGGCTCGGCCGGATCGCGACCGCGGGCTACCGCGTGCGCCGCGGGCGGCTCATCGGGCGGGCCGCGGCGCGATGATCGGCCGCATCCAGGGCGTCCTCCTCGAGAAGCACCCGCCGCAGATCGTCGTCGACTGCAGCGGCGTCGGCTACGAGGTGGAGGTGCCGATGAGCACCTTCTACGACCTGCCGGCGACCGGCGCGCGCGTGAGCCTGCTGACCCATCTCGTCGTGCGCGAGGATGCGCACCTCCTCTACGGCTTCGGCACCGAGGGCGAGCGCCGCGCCTTCCGCCAGCTCCTGAAGATCAGTGGCGTCGGCGCGCGCACCGCGCTCGCGGTGCTCTCGGGCCTGTCGGTCGCCGAGCTCGCGGAAGCCGTGACCCTGCAGGAGACCGGCCGGCTCACGAGGATCCCCGGGATCGGGAAGAAGACCGCCGAGCGGCTGCTGCTCGAGCTCAAGGACAGGTTGGGGGTGGAGCTGACGACGAGCGTGACGGCGGCGCGGCCCGCACCCGCGACGAGCGACGTGCTGCGCGCGCTCGTGGCGCTCGGCTATTCGGAGAAGGAGGCGGTCGCCGCGGTGAAGCAGCTGCCCGAGGGACTGTCGCTCTCCGACGGCATCCGGCAGGCGCTGAAGCTGCTTTCGAAGGCATGACGACGTGCTATCCTCTTAGCCAACTAGTTGGCTAAGGCGCGGGAATGTCCGAGATTTGGAACGTCCACAGGGCGAAGACGCACCTCTCGACCCTCATCGACCGGGCGCTGCGCGGCGAGGAGATCGTGATCTCGCGCGCCAACCGGCCGGTCGCGCGGCTGGTCGCGCTCGCGCCGGCGGCGCGGCGGCGCACCCCGGGGCTGCACGCATCCACCGGCTACTGGATGGCCGCGGATTTCGACGCCCCGTTGCCGGAGTCCTTCTGGTTCGGCGAGCAGTCGCGCCGGCGCGCACCGCGCGCAAAGGCGAGGCGGCGCAGCGGCTCGAAGTGAGACTGCTGCTCGACACGCACGCCTTCATCTGGTGGGACAAGGCGCCCGATCGGCTGTCGGGCCGCGCGCTGCGCGCGATCAACCGATCTACAAACGAGGTCTTTCTCAGCGTGGTCTCGCTCTGGGAGATGTCGATCAAAGCCGCGACGGGCAAGCTGGAACTGCGCGTGGCCGTGCGCGAGATCTTCGAAGATCAGCAGCAACGCAACGCGCTGCGCCTGCTCCCGGTGGAGCCCGCTCACGTCTGGGCGCTCGATGACTTGCCGGGCGTTCGCGCCGACCCCTTCGACCGGATGCTCGCGGCGCAGGCCGCGCACGAGGGGATGATCCTGGTCACGCGCGATGAGCGACTGCGCGAGCTGAAGGCGCGCACCTTATGGTGATCGAAACCGACCGTCTCATTTCCGGCGGAAAGACCTCGGCGCAGGAGGAGGCGTTCGAGCGCAGCCTCCGCCCGAAGCAGCTCGTCGAGTACGTCGGGCAGGAGAAGATCCGCGGGCAGCTCTCGATCTTCATCGAGGCGGCCCGCGGGCGCAAGGAGGCGCTCGACCACGTCCTGCTGTTCGGCCCGCCCGGGCTCGGCAAGACGACGCTCGCGCACATCATCGCGCGCGAGATGGGCGTGAACCTGCGCCAGACCTCCGGGCCGGTGCTCGAGCGCCCGGGGGACCTCGCGGCGCTCCTCACCAACCTCGAGCCGAACGACGTGCTCTTCATCGACGAGATCCACCG
>CAZIXQ010000344.1:0-3734 GCA_964543155.1 uncultured Enterobacteriaceae bacterium | reverse complement strand
CACCAGTGGAAACGTTTAACGTCCACACCCCAAGTGAGCCGATCCACGTCACCGCGCCGACGAGCGGGTTGGAATCGCCACCAGGTAGCGGATCCTGGTCGTGGATTGTGACCCACGGATTTGTGCCGTCGTCCAGGCGAATTGCAAGCGCCTCGGCCGACGGACTCGGCAGCACGAGCGCGGCAGCCAGCGCCAAGGCTGCGAATCCGGTCGCGATTTTCTGCTTCGTCACTGTCCTGCTCCTCCAGTGCTTCCTGCTGTTGACGCGAATGGCTTTCTTGACCTCTTGTTAGCAAGCCCGATGCCAGCGGGCGAACGGGGCGAAAAAATCCGTTACATCAAGACGTTGTGCCACCAGTATCCAGTTGACAATCTTTCACTCGGCCCGAACGTAAAGTTTCTCGACACGACCGAGACCGCCCGAGCGATAAAAGGCGACATGAGAGGCGGACAGCGGGCCGCCCATCGATGCCCACCTGGCCACCGCGCCAGCGAATCCGCAGGGCTCTACCGACGGGCTCGACCTCGCA
Organism: uncultured Enterobacteriaceae bacterium; assembly: GCA_964543155.1. Taxonomy (GTDB): domain Bacteria; phylum Pseudomonadota; class Gammaproteobacteria; order Burkholderiales; family SG8-39; genus JAGVSZ01. The sequence continues at coordinate 3,204 of CAZIXQ010000344.1, read as the reverse complement.
GCCAACGGACGCAGACCGTACCGAATCCGCAAGCGCGACAGCCCGCCTTCCCTGCGATGACAAACGACGCGTGACTTTTCCCCCGCCCCCCTACGAATGTGACACTTCTGTAACCCCATCAGCCCCTTACCGCGCGCCTCGTTGAGACTAGAATCCAAATGCTATGAAGGACGCCCGCCGCAAGCTCCTCAAAGGCTCCCTCGCCGCGCCGCTGCTCCTCACCCTGCGCCCCGCCGGCGCGCAGGCGCTGCGCAGCGCCGCCGTCTGCGTGCGGCGCGACGAGCTGCGCGGGGCCGACCTCCGCCGTCCGCAGGAGCTCACGCTCCTCGAAGAAGACGAGTGGCTCCGCGCGCGCGTCAACCTCGTCGAGCTGCAGCGCTTCAACAGCAACCAGGGCCTCGACACGCTCGAAGGCAAGTTCTTCATCGGCTCCGACAACACGCGCTTCTGGCGCCTCCAGGAAGCGGGCCCGAAGGGCCTCTTCGCCGTGCCGACGAACTACACCGTCCACGACGTCGTGCCGCGCAGCACCGGCGAAGTGCGGTTCGCGCTCGTCAGCATCGGCCCCGACGGCCAGCCGAACGGCTACCTCCTCGAGCGGCGCGGCGGCTTCGCGATCACCGGTTCCTGCTGGCACTCGTTCCGCGCCGCGCGCGGCTCGCTCTTCCGCCTCGGCTAGGGCCGCGCCCCGCTTGCCGTCCGCCTGGCGCCTCGCCGACCCCGCGCGCACGCGCGTGCGCGCGCTCGACGGCGAAGCCGCCGTCTTCAACCCGCTCACCTGGCAGACCCACCTCCTCAACGACGCCGGCGCGCTCGTGCTCGACGCGCTGCGCGAAGCGCCGCGCACCGAGGACGAGCTCGTCGCCCTCCTGGCGGAAGCGGCCGAGGACGGCGAGCCCGAGACCGTGGTCCGCGACGCGGTCGCGCGGCTGCTCGCCGAGCTCGCAGCGAGCGGGCTCGCCGAGACCGCGAAGCCGTAGATGCCGCGCCTCGCCGACGCCCCGACCGCAGCCGTCGAAGCGCAGCTCGCGCGCGGCCTGCACCTCGACTTCGGCGCGGCCGCCGCGCGCGTGCGCTCGGACGCCCCCGGCCTCGCCGAAGCGGTCAAGGCCGTCTACGGCGCGTTTCCCCTTGGGCAGGACGAGCCGTTCGCCGACCTGAGCGTGAGCCTGCAGCGCGCCTCGGGCGTTCGCCGCTACCTCGGCCGCCAGGTGGAGTTCTTCATCGACGGCGCGCTGCCCTTCGAGCCCTTCCCCGCCGACACGCACCTGCCGCTCCTCGAGTGGGGCATGAACTGGTGCCTCGCCGAGCGCCTGAACCAGCACCTGCTCCTGCACGCCGGCGTGGTGGAACGCGACGGGCGCGCGCTCGTCCTCCCGGCGCTGCCGGGCTCGGGCAAGAGCACGCTCACCGCGGCGCTCGCCCTCTCCGGCTGGCGCCTCCTCTCCGACGAGTTCGGCGTGGTGCGCCTCGACGACGGCCGGCTCCTGCCGATGCTCCGCCCCACCGCGCTCAAGAACGAATCGATCGACCTGATCGCGCAGCGCTTCCCCGGCGCGACGATCGGCCCGCGCTTCCCGAAGACGCGCAAGGGCACCGTCGCCCACCTCGCGCCGGCCGCGGACACCGTGGCGCGCCGCCACGCGCCCGCGACCCCCGCGCTCGTCGTCTTCCCGAAGTTCGCCGCCGGCAGCGACACGCTCGTCGAGCCGCTCGCGAAGGCGCGCGCGTTCGCCAAGCTCTCGACCAACGCGTTCAACTACGGCCTGCTCGGCCCGCGCGCCTTCGACGCCGTCGGCGCCATCGTGGACGCCTGCCCCTGCTACCGCCTCCGCTACGGCGCGCTCGACGCGGCGCTCGCCGAAACCGATCGGCTCTTCCGGGCGCACACCAGCCACTAGAATCGCGGCATGCCCGAGGGCCGGCCGCTCCCCGACCACGTCGTGTCCCTCCTGACCGTCCTCGCCGCGCCGGATGCGGCGCGCGCGCTCGCCCTCGAGCAGTGGGACCTGCTCGTCCGCGTGAGCCGCGGCGCGCGGCTCGCCGCGGCGCTCGGCGCGCGCGTGCCGCCGGACGCGGTGCCCGCGCGGGTCGCGGGCGCGCTCGCCTCCGAGCAGGCGGTCGTCGACCACCAGAACCAGATGGTCCGGCTCGAGCTGCACGAGCTCGCGCGCGCGCTCGCGCCGCTCGACGTGCCGGTCGTGCTGCTCAAGGGCGCGGCGTACCTCCTCGCGGACAAGGCCTGGGCGCGCGGGCGGCTGCTCGGCGACGTGGACATCCTGGTGCCGCGCGCGCGGCTCGAGGCGGTCGAGCGCGCGCTGCTCGACAAAGGCTGGGAGAGCGAGGTCACCGACGCGTACGACCGGCGCTACTACGTCGAGTGGAGCCACGAGCTGCCGCCGCTGCGCCGGCCGGGCGCGGCGCTCGAGCTCGACGTCCACCACTCGATCCTGCCGGTGACCGGCCGCGTGCGGCCCGACGCCGCGGCGCTGCTCGAGGCCTCGGTCGCCCTGCCCGGCACGCCGTTCCGCGTGCTGTGCCGCGAGGACCAGGTCCTGCACGCGGCGGTGCACCTCTTCCAGGACTCCGACTGCGCCGGACGGCTGCGCGACCTCGTCGACCTCGACGGGCTGCTGCGCGAGCTGGGCGACGACGCGGCGGCGTGGGGGACGCTCGTCGCGCGCGCGCGGCTGCACGGCGTGACGCGGCCGCTCTGGTATGCGCTGCGCTTCACGCAGGCGCTGCTCGGCACGCCCGCCCCGGCGTCGGCGCGGGCCGCGCGCGCCGGCGCCGCGCCGCCCGCGCCGGTGCGCGCGCTGATGGACCGCCTGGTGCCGCGCGCGCTGCTGCCCGCGCACCCGGACCGGCTGCCGCCGTGGCGCGCGGGTCTCGCGCAGTTCCTGCTGTACGTGCGGTCGCTGTGGCTGCGCATGCCGCCGGGGCTGCTCGCGACGCACCTCGCGCGCAAGGGCTGGCGCCGGGTGGCGCCCGCGCGCCGGGACGTCACGCCGCTCGACCGGGCCGAGGCCGAATGACGGGCGGCCCTGCGCTCCGCGGCGCGTTCGCCCCCGGCCGGCCCGCGACGCCGACCGCGGCCCCGCCGGGTCTCCGGACGATTGCGCGGCCCGGCCTCGAGATCGTCTACGACCCGGCGCGCGCGGCCGCGAGCGAGGACGGGGATACGGTGTGCGTGGCCGTCGGGAC
>CAZIXQ010000343.1:0-3771 GCA_964543155.1 uncultured Enterobacteriaceae bacterium | reverse complement strand
GGCCAGCGCTCTGCGCGTGACGAGGCAGCTGGTGCTCGAGCGCCTGGCGGTGCTCGACGTCGAGCAGGGCTGCCCGATGGAGGACGTCACCCTCGCGATGACCGAGCTGGCCGAGGCCACGCTCGACCTCGCGTTGGCCCAGGCGATCGCCGACCCGTCGGTGCGCCACGGCCTGCCGCGCAACGGGACCGGCGGCGACATCGAGTTCTGGGTCGTCGGCATGGGCAAGCTCGGCGGGCGCGAGCTCAACGTCTCCTCCGACATCGATCTCGTGTTCGTCTACCCGGAGGAAGGCGAGACTCCGCGCGGCCTGTCGAACCACGAGTTCTTCGTGCGCCTCGGGCGGCGCGTGATCCGCACGCTCGCCGACGTCACCGCGGAGGGCCAGGTGTTTCGGGTCGACATGCGGCTGCGCCCCTGGGGCGACGCCGGGCCGCTCGCCGCGAGCCTCGACGCGCTCGAGCAGTACTTCGTCGCGCAGGGCCGCGAGTGGGAGCGCTACGCGTGGATCAAGGCGCGCGTGGTCGCCGGCGGCGACGAGCGGATGCGCGCGGCGCTCGCGCAGGTCGTGCAGCCGTTCGTGTTCCGGAAGTACCTCGACTTCGGCACGATCGACGCGGTGCGCAAGCTGCACTCGCAGATCCGCCAGGAGGTCGCGCGCCGAGACCTCGCGGGCGACGTCAAGCTCGGCCCCGGCGGGATCCGCGAGATCGAGTTCGTCGCCCAGGGGTTCCAGCTCATCCGCGGCGGGCGCGACGCGGGCCTGCGCGCACGCGCGACGCTCGAGGTGCTCGCGGCGCTCGGCGCGCGGCGCCTGCTTCCCGAGCCCGCGGTCGCGGAGCTGTCCGCCGCGTACGTCTTCCTGCGCCGCCTCGAGCACCGGCTGCAATACCTCGACGACGCGCAGACGCACGCCCTGCCGTCCGCGCCCGAGGACCGCCAGCTCGTGGCCGAGAGCATGGGCGCGCCCGACTGGGCGCGCTTCGCGCGCGAGCTCGAGGGCCACCGGGCCGCGGTCACGCGCCACTTCGACAGCGTGTTCGCCGCGGCCGGCGAGGCGAACGCCCCGTCCCCGGCGTGGCAGGGCACGCTCGAGGGCGACGCGGCCGAGCGCGACCTCGCCGCGAAGGGCTACGTCGAGCCGCGCGAGACGCTTGCGCGCATCCGCGCGCTGCGCGCGGGCGCGCGCTACCAGCAGCTGCCCGAGTCGAGCCGCGAGCGTCTCGACCTGCTCGTCCCGCGCTTCATCGAAGCGTGCGCGCGCGGCCGGGCGGCGGGTCCGGGCGAGCGCGTCGCGCCGGACGTCGCGCTGCGGCGCGCGCTCGACTTCGTGGAGGCGGTCAGCCGGCGGGCGTCCTATCTCGCCCTGCTCGCGGAGAGCCCGGGCGCGCTCGCAAAGGTGGCCGAGATCCTCGCCGCCTCCAGCTGGGCGGCCGAGTACCTGACGCGCCACCCGATCCTGCTCGACGAGCTGCTCGACGCGCGCGTGCTCGGGGAGGCGCCCGACTGGAGCGAGTTCGCCGCCGCGCTCCGCCACGCGATGGCCGCGCACGAGGGCGACGTCGAGCGCCAGATGGACGCGATGCGCGAGATCCACCACGCGTGGGTGTTCCGCCTGCTGATGCAGGACCTCGCGGGTCTCCTGACCGTCGAGCGCCTCGCCGACCACCTCTCGCTCGCCGCCGACCTGGTCCTCGCGGTCACGCTCGAGGTGTGCTGGAAGCTCGTGCGCAACCGCCACACCGAGATCCCGCGCTTCGCCGTGATCGGCTACGGCAAGCTCGGCGGCAAGGAGCTCGGCTACGCCTCCGACCTCGACATCGTGTTCGTGTACGACGACCCGCACGAGGCGGCGCCCGAGAACTACGCGCGCCTCGCGCAGCGCATGAACAGCTGGCTCTCGAGCCGCACCTCGGCGGGAATGCTCTTCGAGACCGACCTCGCGCTGCGGCCGAGCGGCGGCGCGGGGCTGCTCGTGACGTCGATGTCGGCGTTCAGGCGCTACCAGCTCGAGTCGGCGTGGCTCTGGGAGCACCAGGCGCTGACCCGCGCGCGCTTCTGCGCCGGCGACGCGGCCATCGGCGCGGTGTTCGACGCGCTGCGGCGCGATCTCCTGCAGGCGCACCGCGATCCGGGGGCGCTCGCCGCCGAGGTCCTCGAGATGCGGCAGAAGATGCTCGATGCGCACCCGAACCGCTCGGGCCTGTTCGATCTCAAGCACGACCGGGGCGGCATGATCGACATCGAGTTCATCGTCCAGTACCTCGTGCTCGCGCACTCGCGCGCGCACTACGAGCTCACCGGCAACCTCGGCAACATCGCGCTGCTGCACATGGCGGGCGCGCTCGGCCTCGTCCCGCCCGCGCTCGCGCAGCAGGTCGCCGATGCGTACCGCGATTTCCGGCGGCTGCAGCACCGCCTGAGGCTGAACGGCGCGGAGTTCGCCCGCGTCGAGCGCGCGGCCGTGGCGGCGCACGTCGATGCGACGGCTGCGCTCTGGCAGGCCGTGTTCGGCAGGTCGGACTAGAGCGGGCGCGGCGCGGCGACCCCGAGCTTCTCCGCCCACGGGAGGAGCCCCGGCATCGTCTCCGGATGGAGGCTCACGCCCTCGGCGAGCTGCCGCGCGCGCAGCTTCAGGCCGCGCTCGCCGGGCAGGCGCACCGGCGGATTGCCCGGCTTGACCGGCGCGGTCCGGCACGCATCGGCCAGCCAGCCCGTCTCGCGCGCGAAGCGCGCGCGGCCGCCGAACGCGTCCGGGTCGATGACCTGGAGGAACACCGAGGCGCCCCAGCCGGTTTCGCCGTCCGCACGGCCGTGCCCCGCGAGCGCCGAAGTCAGCGCCTCGACGAGCAGCGCGAGCCCGAAGCCCTTGTGGCCGAGGTCCATGCCACCGAGGGGCAGGATCGCGCCCGGCGGGTCGGTCAGGAACACCGCCGGGTCGTCGCTCGCGTCGCCGCGATTGTCGACGAGCCAGGGCCCCGGCAGGCGCTCGCCCTTGCCGGCGCGATTGAGGCGCGAGACGAGCCCATTGGTCGTGGTCGAGGCGCTGATGTCGATCAGCACCGGCAGCCCGCCGGCGGGGAAGCCCGCGGCGATCGGGTTGGGCGTGAAACGCCCGGCGATCGCGCCGTGCGGTGCGACCGAGCCGGTGGCGGGGTCCGAGCTCATGAGCAGCATGACCAGGCCGCGCTCGGTCGCTCGCGGCAGGTAGGCCTGCAGGCAGGCGATGTGGTGCGAGCGGCGGATCGCGACGGTCACCACGCCGTGCGCGGGCACGCGCGCGAACGCCGTCTCCATCGCGCGCAGCACGAGCCACGGCCCGGGAAGGAAGTGGCCGTCCCAGGTGACGGTCGCGCCGCGATCCGCGACGACCTCCGGCTCGCCCGCACGCGCGATCTTCCCGTCCTCCAGTCCCTTGAGGTACGGCCCGAGCAGCTGCAGTCCGTGGGTCGTGTGTCCCATGAGGTCGCCTTCGACGAGGATGTCGGCAACGTCGGCGGCACGCTCCGCCGCGAGCCCGCCGCGTTCGAGCAGTCGGGCGGCGAACGCGCGCAGGGCGGCGGCGGAGAAGCGGTCGGGCGTGTCGGTCATGGCGCGCGAATCGTAAACCCGGGGCGCGCCGTGCGCCGCGTCCTGCGGGCCGCGTGGTTCACGCTAAAATCCGCGCCTCCCACACCCATCGTCCCCCCGGAGAGAACACACCCATGGCGACCTCCATGGCCGACCGCGACGGCCTGATCTGGTACGACGGCAGGCTCGTGCCCTGGCGCG
>CAZIXQ010000342.1:0-3775 GCA_964543155.1 uncultured Enterobacteriaceae bacterium | reverse complement strand
CCCGGCGAGCGGAGCTTGCGCACCAGCACGACGTCGAGCTCGCCGCCGAGCGCGTCGGCGAGAACGCGTCCCATCTCCACCGCGCCGCGCGGGATCGCGAGCACGAGCGGGTTCGTGCCGCGGTAGCGCTCGAGCGCGGCGGCGAGCCGGCGCGCCGCATCCGTCCGGTCGGCGAAGTACCTCATTGATTCATGATCCGCCTTGCGCCGCGGGCGGCCTTGCCGAAGGTCAAGCGGACTGCGCGCGTCGGGTCGGCGAGAATGCCCGGATGCTCGAGATCGACGGCGCGTACGGCGAGGGCGGCGGTGCCCAATCGAACAAGGGGGCGACGCCCCCTTGCAGATCCCCCAAGTTGGACCGCCCTCGCGTGCCCCAATGATCGAGATCGACGGCTCATACGGCGAGGGCGGAGGACAAATCGTCCGCACCGCGGTCGCCCTGTCCGCGATCACCGGCAAGGCAGTGCGCCTCGCGAACGTCCGGGCAAGGCGCGACAAGCCCGGCCTCGCGCCCCAGCACCTCGCCGCGGTGCGCGCGGTGGCGGCGTTGTGCGATGCCCAGTGTGCCGGGCTCGAGCTGCGGTCGCAGGCGTTCACCTTCGTCCCCGGGGCGCTGCGCGGGGGCGCGTTCCGGTTCGACGTCGGCACCGCGGGCAGCGTCACGCTCGTGCTGCAGGCGCTCCTGCCGGTGCTCGCGTGCGCGCCCGAGGCTGCGCGCGCGACGGTCGTCGGCGGCACCGACGTGCGCGCCGCGCCGCCGCTCGACTATCTCGCCCACGTGCTGCTCGCGCTCCTCGACCGGATGGGCGTCCGCGTCTCGCTGCGCGCGCACCGCCGCGGCTACTACCCGCGGGGCGGCGGCGAGGTCGAGGCGGCGGTGGCGCCGGCGCGACCGACGCCGCTCGTCGTCGAGGGCGGGCACGCGCCTGCGCGCGTGGACGGCCTCGCGCACGTGGGGAACCTGCCGGCGCCCATTGCCGAGCGGATGCGCGCCGCGGCGCTCGCGCAGCTCGGCGCCGCGCCCGCGCGCGTCGAGACGCGAGTGCTCGGCGGGGACGAGGCGATCGGGCAGGGCGGGGCGATCGTGCTCTGGGCGCGCGCCGATGACGCGGTGCTTGGCGCGGGACGCGTCGCCGAGCGCGGCGTGCGCGCGGAGACCCTCGGCGATGCGGCGGGCGCCGCGCTCGCCGCCGATCTCGCCGCCGGCGCGGCGCTCGATGTCCACGCCGCCGATCAGGTGCTCGTCTGGCTCGCGCTCGCCGGTGGCGGGCGCTTCACCACGCGCGAGGTCACCAGCCACGCGCGCACCGCGATCTGGCTGATCGAGCAGTTCCTGCCGGTGCGGTTCGAGATCGGCGCCGCCGGCGCGCTCGCGCGCATCAACGTGCAGACCCGATGATCCCGATCCAGGACCTGCTGCACCGGATCCAGTGGGATCCCGACTTCGGCCGCGCCGAGTTCGAGATCGGCTACTACGACCGCGTCACGCGCGCGATTGTGCGCGTGCCGTTCCGCCACGTGCGCTTCGAGAAGGGCGAGCGTTTCGCCTTCGAGGCGGTGGAGGCCGACGGCAGCGTCCACGCCGTGCCGCTGCACCGCGTGCGCGAGGTGTGGCGAAACGGCGAGCGGATCTGGCAACGGCCGCTGGACGATCGCTAGCGCCTCACCACACCGGGCACTCGCCCGCGAGCACGCGCGTCCAGAGGCGGTGGATGCCGGCGAGCTCGTCGCGCGCGATCGTATCGATACGCGCGCGCAGGGACGCGAGCGCGCCCGGGTCGGTGAGCCGCAGCCGGAGGTCGAACACCTGCGGCGCGTCGATCGGCGCGCCGATCCGGCTCAGGAGATAGCACTGCGCCTCCAGCACGCCGGGTGCGCCGTCGACGATCGCGTGCGCGATCCGGCCCGCGAGCAGGTTGTAGAGCTTGCCGACGTGCGTCACCGGGTTCTTGCCGGCCGCCGCCTCCAGGCTCATCGGGCGGTAGGGCGTGATCAGGCCGTTCACGCGGTTGCCGCGTCCGACCTGCCCGTCGTCCCCGCCCTCGGCGGAAGTGCCGGTCACCGTGAGATACACGCTGTCCGCCGTCTCGCCGTCCGCGGTGTTCACGTCCACCTCGACCGAGGCCGCGCCGGCGACCTCGCGCGCCGCCTCGAGCGCGAGCTCGCGCACGCGCGCCTTTGCGGCGAAGTAGCCGGCGAGATCGCGCAGGTGCCGGCCGACCAGCGCGCAGGCGACGGTGAGCCGCATCGCATCGCCCGCGCGCATGCCCATCACTTTCACGTCCGGCCCGACCTCGGGGCGCGCCGCGCGCGTCGCCGGCGCGTTGAGCCGCCGCTCCACCGCGAGCACCGCCCGCTCGAGCGGATCGAGCGGCGCGAAGCCGACCCCGAACGACGTGTCGTTCGCGAGGGCGACGCCGGCGGTCCGCTGCCGCTCGAACAGCGCGACGAGGTCGGGCGAGCTCGGCCGGATCAGCGTGTGGATGCGCACGTGCCGCTCGGGATCCAGCGCCGGCACGTTCGCGCGCAGCCACGCGCGGCTCGTCTCGACGGCCAGCTCGTCCACCGGTACGGCGATGTTCCGCGCCGCGCGCGTCGCCCGCCCGGCGATGTAGAGCTCGATCGGCGCGAGCACCTCGCCACCGCCGAACGCGGGCCGCGCCGCGCCACCCCACAGCAGCGCCTTGTCCACGTTGTGATGGAGGATGAGCCCGAAGCGCTCGATGTAGAACCGGCAGAGCGCGTGGCTCAGCGCCTCGGCGAGCGCATCGCAGATCGTGTCCGGATGGCCGATGCCCTTGCGCTCCACGATCTCGAAGGGCGCAGCCGCCGGCGGCGGCGCGGTGAGCAGGCCGAGTTGAACGGACATGGGACGAAGGCTTCGACCCCAGCGTGCGCCCGGCGGCGCGCGCCGCGTTGACCGCCGTCAATGAAGCGTGACGCTGCCGTCGCCGCAGCCCGACGCGCGCGTGCCGACCAGCCCCGCGAGCTCCCACTCGCCCGAGCCCTCGTCGTGGCGCAGGATGAAGACGCGCCCGTCGTCCACGCGCACCTTGAAGTAGCGGTGCGCGGGGTGCAGCCACCGGTCCACCAGCTCGCGCACCTCGAAGCGCCGCTCGCCGAGCGTGAAGGCCCGCGGCTCCTGCTCGCCGCGGTACCCGGCGTAGCACTCGACGGCGATGCGCATGGGCCCATAATAGACCCGAACGCCGTTCGCTTCCCGCCCCCTCGCCGATGCGCGCCACCTTCGACGCCCGCCTGGTCAACGACCCGTTCGGCGACCCGGGCGTCTACGTCGACTTCAAGTTCGAGCGCCGGGCGCTGCTCTTCGACCTCGGCGACAACGCGGCGCTTGCGCCGCGCCACCTCCTGCGCCTCACGCACGCGTTCGTGTCGCACACGCACATGGACCACTTCATCGGCTTCGACCGCCTCGTGCGCATCTGCGTCGGGCGGCACGCGGGCATCCGCCTCTTCGGGCCGCCGGGGTTCGTCGACCAGGTCGAGCGCCGGCTCGCGGCGTACACCTGGGACCGGGTGGACCGCTACGACGTCGAGCTCGTGCTCGAGGCGACCGCGGTCGACGCCGAGGGGCGCACGCAGCGCGCGTGCTTTCGCACCCGGAGCGGGTTCGCGCGCGAGCCCCTGCCCGACGGGCGGATCGAGGACGGCGTGCTCGTCGACGAAGCCTCGTTCCGGGTGCGCGGCGCGCTCCTCGACCACCGCACGCCCTGCCTCGGCTTCGCGCTCGAGGAGAAGACGCACGTCAACGTCTG
>CAZIXQ010000341.1:0-3784 GCA_964543155.1 uncultured Enterobacteriaceae bacterium | reverse complement strand
TGCCCGACCCGGGCGATCCAGCTCGTGAAGAAGGGCGACCTCAAGGCCGGCCCGCACCACTCGGTGGCGGAGCTGGACGACGAGCTGCGCCTCGTGATCGACAACCGCGACTGCGTGCGCTGCACCCACTGCCTCAACGTGGTCCGCGGCGGCCTGCTGCCGGGCAGGCAGCGCGGCGTCTCGATCCTGGTGGGCGGCAAGGGCGTGCTCAAGATCGGCGCCACGATGGGCACGATGGTGGTGCCGTTCATGCCGCTCGAGACCGACGCGGACTTCGAGAAGCTGAAGGCGCTGGCGCGGAGCGTCATCGACTTCTTCGCCGAGAACGCGCTCGAGCACGAGCGCGTCGGCGAGACGATCGACCGCATCGGGCTCACCAACTTCCTCGAAGGCGTGGGGCTCCCGATCGACCCGAACATGGTGGTCGAGCCGCGCGCGAACCCGTACGTCCGCACCGACGACTGGGACGAGCAGGTCGCGAAGTGGGAAGAGCTGAAGGCAGCCGCCGCCTGAAGCGCGGCGACCCCGAACCGATGCGGAAGGAATAGCCATGGCAGCTGAGCACCGCGCACCGATCGAGAGCGGCGCGCCCGACCCGATGCCGCTGATGCACCCGCTGATGCGCAAGAACTACGGGCAGTGGATCTACCACGACCATCCCGGACCCGGCGTGCTGATGCACCGGGCGCGCAGCGGGGAGGAGATCTGGACGGTGAAGGCCGGCACCCAGCGGCAGATGGACGTGTACACCATCCGCACGCTGTGCGACATCGCCGACAGGTACGCCGACGGCCACGTGCGCTTCACCACGCGCTCGAACATCGAGTTCATGGTGGCCGATCGCAAGAAGGTCGAGCCGCTGAAGAAGGCGCTCGCCGCGGCCGGCTTCCCGATCGGCGGCACCGCGAACTCGATATCGATGATCGCCCACACGCAGGGGTGGCTGCACTGCGACATCCCCGGCACCGACGCCTCGGGGGTGGTGAAGGCGCTGATGGACGAGCTGCACGACGAGTTCGTGAGCTGCGAGATGCCGAACCGCGTGAAGCTCTCGACCTCGTGCTGCGAGATCAACTGCGGCGGGCAGGCCGACATCGCGATCATCGTGCAGCACACCAAGCCGCCGAAGATCAACCACGACCTGGTCGCGAACGTCTGCGAGCGGCCGGCGGTGGTGGCGCGCTGCCCGGTGGCGGCGATCCGACCGGCGCTGGTGAACGGGAAGCCCTCGCTCGAGGTGGACGAGAAGAAGTGCGTCTGCTGCGGCGCGTGCTTCCCGCCGTGCCCGCCGATGCAGATCAACGACCCGGAGCACTCCAAGATCGCGATCTGGGTCGGAGGCAAGAATTCGAACGCGCGCGGGCGCCCGACCTTCCACAAGCTGGTCGCCTCGGGCCTGCCGAACAACGCGCCGCGCTGGCCGGAGGTGGCCGCGGTGGTGAAGAAGATCCTCGCCGCCTACAAGGCCGACGCGCGCCCCTGGGAGCGCATGGTGGACTGGATCGAGCGCATCGGCTGGCCGCGCTTCTTCGAGCGCACCGGTCTGCCGTTCACGAAGTACCACATCGACGACTGGCGCGGCTCGCGGCGCACGCTGAACGCCTCGGCGCACATCCGCTTCTAGGGCGCGCGATGAAGATCGGCGTGATGGTGAGCGAGGGGCCCTACAACCACCAGGCCTCGGACACCGCCTACCAGTTCGTGAAGGCGGCGCTCGAGAAGGGCCACCAGATCTACCGCGTGTTCTTCTACAACGACGGGGTCAACAACGCGACCAGGCTCACCGAGCCGCCGCAGGACGACCGCCACATCGTGAACCGCTGGTCGAAGCTCGCCCAGGAGCACGGCCTGGACCTCGTCGTGTGCGTGGCTGCGGGCCTGCGGCGCGGGCTGGTGGAGGACAACCTCGCCCCCGGCTTCCGCATCTCGGGGCTCGGGCAGCTGGTGGAAGCCGGCATCCAGGCCGACCGCCTGGTGGTGTTCGGGGACTGAGATGACCGAAGCGGCGATGGATGCGGACGAGGGCGCCTCCGGCGTCGTCAAGAAGTTCATGTACGTCAACCGCAAGGCGCCGTACGGGACGATCTACGCGCTCGAGGGGCTCGAGGTGGTGCTGATCAGCGCCGCGTTCGACCAGGATGTCAGCCTCGCCTTCCTCGATGACGGCGTCTACCAGCTCGTCAAGGGCCAGCAGACCAAGGGCATCGACGTCAAGAACTTCTCGCCGACCTACCGCGCGCTCGAGGGCTACGACATCGAGAAGCTCTACGTCGAGCGCGAGGCGCTCGAGGCGCGCGGCCTCAGCGAAGACCAGCTGATCGTGCCGGTCGAGGTGATGAGCCGCGACGAGCTCGCTCGCCGCATGGAAGAGCAGGACGTGGTGATCGCGTTCTAGAGAGGCCCAAGTGCTGCACATCGTCAACAAGTCGCCGTTCGAGAAGACCACGCTCGCGAGCTGCCTCGCGCACGCCGGCCAGGGCGCCGCCGTGCTGCTGATCGAGGACGCGGTGTACGGCGCCACGAAGGGCAACGCCGCGGAAGGTTCGGTGAAGGAAGCGATCGGCAAGGTCGCGGTGTACGCGCTCGCGCCGGACCTCGAGGCGCGCGGCATGAAGGACCGGGTGATCGACGGCGTGAAGCTCGTGGACTACGCGGGCTTCGTCGACCTGGTCGCGGCGCACAGGACGAGCCAGTCCTGGCTCTAGAGAGATTGCAGTCAGGCACGACAACCCCGAAGGAGAGCGACGCATGAGCATCGAAGTGGGCGGCAAGACGCTGGAGACCGACGAGGAGGGCTATCTCGTCAACCTGTCCGACTGGACCGAGGACGTCGCGAACGTGATCGCGAAGGCCGAGAACGTCGACATGTCCGAGAACCACTGGGAAGTGGTCAACTTCCTGCGCGAGTACTACAACGAGTACCAGATCGCGCCGGCGGTCCGCGTGCTGACCAAGGCGATCGGCAAGAAGCTCGGGCCGGACAAGGGCAACAGCAAGTACCTGTACGAGCTCTTCCCCTACGGCCCGGCGAAGCAGGCGTGCAAGATCGCCGGCCTGCCGAAGCCCACAGGCTGCGTCTGAGCGCGCGCGCCAGCGGGCACTGACGCGGGAATGAGCGTGCTCACGCTCGTCTACGCCGGTCTCTTCTACGCCGCGACGGCGATCCTCGTCGTCGGCCTGGCGGCGAAGATCGCCGGCTACGCGCGCACGCCCGCGCCGCTGCGCATCCCGACCACGCCGGCTCCGCGCACCCGGGCGGGCGTCGCCGCACGGATGGCGCGCGAGGTGCTGCTCTTCGAGAGCCTGTTCCGCGCGAACAGGTGGATCTGGCTCTTCGGCTGGCTCTTCCACGTCGCGCTCGCGGTGGTGCTGGTGCGGCACCTGCGCTACTTCACCGAGCCGGTCTGGACGGTGGTCGCGATCGCGCAGCCGTTCGGGATCTACGCGGGCTTCGCGATGCTCGCGGGCCTGGCGGGGCTGTGGGCGCGCCGCTTCCTCGTCGAGCGCATCCGCTACATCTCGACCTACTCCGACCACCTCATGCTCGCGCTGCTCGCGATGATCGGCGTGTCCGGCCTGATGATGAAGTACGTGTCGCACACCGACATCGTGGCCGTGAAGGCGTTCATGCTCGGGCTCATGCGCTTCGATCTGCAGCCGCTGCCCGCCGACGGGCCGCTGCTCGTGCACCTGTTCCTCGTCGCCGCGCTGATGGCGATTTTCCCGGCGAGCAAGCTCCTGCACGCGCCGGGGGTGTTCTTCAGCCCGACGCGCAACCAGGCCG
>CAZIXQ010000340.1:0-3817 GCA_964543155.1 uncultured Enterobacteriaceae bacterium | reverse complement strand
CGTCGTGATCAGCAACGTCATCGACAGCACGCTCGCCGCGCTGATCGGCGTGGCGGTCATGGTGTGGATCGGCGTCATGACCGAGGTCGACGCGTTCAACTACGTCGACTGGAACGTGATGGCGATCCTGGTGGCGATCTGGCTGATCGCCGGCTACTTCGGCAAGAGCGGGGTGCCGAGCTGGCTCTCGGTGCAGGCGCTGCGACTCTCGGGCGGGCGCCCCGGCCTGCTGGTGATGATCCTCACCTTCCTCGCCGGCGTGATCTCGATGTTCGTGGACAACGTCGTGACGATCCTGATGATGGCGCCGGTGGCGCTGCCGCTCGCGCGCGCGATGAAGCTACAGGCCGCGCCGGTGATCCTGATGATCGGCTTCGGCGCCAACTTCATGGGCACGGCGCTCATCATCGGCGACCTGCCGCCCCAGATGCTGCACAGCGTCGCCGGGGCGGAGTTCTTCGATTTCATCTGGCAGCACGGCCGTCCCTCGTCGTTCCCGATCCTGGTCGTGACCTTCCTGGTCACCCTCGCGGCGATGTACGCCTACGGCTTCCGCGGGCGCTCGCGCGTGACCGACATCGGCGCGCTCGGGATCGACGCGAGAATCCCGAACCGGCTGTTCGCCGGGGTGGTGGTGGCCTGGTTCTTCGGCACCGTGATCGCGATGTCGATGCGCGAGCTGCTCGGCGTGAAGCTCGGCTTCATCGCCATGACCGGGGCGCTGTCGCTCGTGCTCGTGCTCGCCTTCCTCGGCGAGCGCGTCAAGGCCCCGAGCTTCGAGGAGATGATCCAGGAGCTCGACTGGCGCGCGATCTTCTTCTACATCGCGCTGTTCGCGCTGGTCGGCGGGCTGGAGAAGACCCACATCCTCGACAAGCTGGCCGAGGCGATGAAGCCGATGTTCGCCCAGAGCTACGCGCTCGGCGCCACGGTGCTGTACTGGGTCACGATTCCGATCGTGGGCCTCGTGGAGCACGACGCCTACATCCTCACCTTCCTCTATACGATCCGCGACCTGGGCCAGGCGGGCATCGAGCCCTGGCCGCTCTACTGGATGCTGCTCTGGTCAGGGACGCTCGGCAGCAACCTGACGGTGGCGGGGGCGCCGGCGCTGTACGTCGCGCTGTCGCTCGCCGAGAAGGAGGAGGGGCGCAAGGTCAGCCTGCGCGAGTTCCTGGCCTGGAGCGTGCCGTTCACGCTCGTCTGCTCGTTCGTCTGCTACGTGCTCGGCATGCTGATCTGGGTCCTCCCGTACGCGAAATAGGACAGGACGCGCCATGTTCAAACACATCCTCATCCCGACCGACGGGTCGGAGGTCTCGCGCAAGGCGGTCGTCGCCGGGATCGCGCTCGCCAAGGCGCTGGGCGCGAAGGTCACCGCGTTCTACGCTGCGCCGAGCGCCACGCCGATCGTCTACAAGCACTTCCTCCCGGTCGGCTACATGACCCCGCAGAAGCACGCCCAGGCGATCAAGCGGGCCGCGACCCATTACCTGGCGGTGGCGGAGAAGGCCGCCAGGGCGGCGGGAGTGCCTTGCGAGACCGTCTCGCAGACGAGCGACTTCCCGGCCGAGGCGATCCTCGCGGCCGCCGCGAAGCGCAAGTGCGACCTCATCTACATGGCCTCGCACGGCCGTCGCGGCATGAAGGCCGTGCTGCTGGGCAGCGAAACGCAGAAGGTGCTCGCGCACGCCAAGATCCCGGTGCTGGTTCATCGCTAGGGGTCACCCGGATCGCGTCCGGATCGTTGACCGAGATCAACGGTGTTCCGCAGCCTACTGGCCTTAGAATTGCGACGGTGGCCCCTGCAAGACGAGAAGCGCGCAAAGCGCTCGGGCGCCGCAGGACGCTTTCGATCTTCATCGACTGGAGGAGCATCATGGCCGTGAACTGCAAGAAACTACTGCTCGCCTCGGCGTTGGCGAGCGGCGTCATTGTGGCGCCCGTGCACGCGCAGGGTTGGGAGCCGACCAAGTCGGTCGAGTTTGTCATCCCCGCCGGCACCGGCGGCGGCGCCGACCAGATGGCGCGCCTCGCCCAGGCGATCATCCAGAAGCACAACCTGATGAAGCAGCCGATGGTGGTCGTCAACAAGTCCGGCGGCGCGGGGGCCGAGGGCTTCCTCTACGTCAAGGATGCGAAGGGCGACCCCCACAAGATCATCATCACGCTGTCGAACCTGTTCACCACGCCGCTCGCGACCGGCGTGCCCTTCAACTGGCGCGACCTCACGCCGGTGTCGATGCTCGCGCTCGACCAGTTCGTCCTGTGGGTGAACGCCGAGTCGCCCTACAGCAACGCCAAGCAGTTCGTGGATGCGGCGAAGAAGGCCGACGGCAAGTTCAAGATGGCCGGCACCGGCTCGAAGCAGGAAGACCAGATCATCACCGTCGCGCTCGAGAAGCAGACCGGCACGAAGTTCATCTACATTCCGTTCAAGGGTGGCGGCGACGTCGCGGTGCAGCTCGTCGGGAAGCACGTCGATTCGACCGTCAACAACCCGATCGAGGCAGTCGCGCAGTGGCGCGCCGGGAAACTGCGCCCGCTCTGCGTCTTCGACAGCAAGCGGCTGATCTACAAGGAGAAGGTCACCGACAAGATGGCTTGGAGCGACATCCCGACCTGCAAGGAGGCGGGCGTCGACATGGAGTACCTCATGCTGCGCGGGATCTTCATGCCGCCAGGGGTCACCGACGCCCAGCGCGATTTCTACGTCGAGCTCTTCAAGAAGGTGCGCGCGACCCCAGAGTGGAAGGAGTTCATGGCGCGCGGGGCATTCAATCAGACCGCGCTGACCGGCGAGGAGTACCGCCAGTGGGTCGCCAAGAACGAGCAGCTCCATCGCGAGCTGATGAGAGACGCCGGCTTCCTCGCGAAGTGAGGACGAGCGACTGACGCAGCCCGCGGGGCCCGGCGGGGCCCCGCGCGCGCCACGTTTCGCCAACCGCGGCCGCGCCCGACCGGCTGCACCAGCTTGGGGTCTGCCCATGCAGCACGACAAGAGTGATCGTCCGGCCGCCTCCACGCGCGCGGTCGAGATGGCCGTCGCGGTCCTCATCTTCGCCATCGGCGCGATCGTCATGTGGGACAGCGTGCGCCTGGGGGCGAGCTGGGCCGACGACGGGCCGCAGGCGGGCTACTTCCCGTTCTACGTCGGTCTGCTGATCTGCCTGTCGACCGGCGTGGTCTTCTTCCGGGCGCTCGCGGGCCGGAGCAGGGGCGCGCACCCCTTCGTCTCGCGCGGCCAGCTCCTGCTGGTGCTCAAGATGCTCGTGCCGACGATCGCCTACGTGGTGCTGATCAAGCTCCTGGGCATCTACGTCGCCTCGACGCTCTACATCGCATTCTTCATGAAGTGGCTGGGTAGATACCCGTGGGCGAAGACGGTCGCGGTCGCGATCGGCGTGAGCGTCGTCTTCTTTCTGCTGTTCGAGCTGTGGTTCAAGGTGCCCCTGCCCAAGGGGCCACTGGAGGCGGGGCTGGGTCTGGACTGAGGGGGCGGCCCCGGCGGCGGCCAGGGCGCGGTTGAGCTGATCGCGCCGCCGGACGGCTGCGCGCGGCGCGAAGGGAGTGAGGGGGAGGCGGTGGCGGAGATCAGCTCGTTGATGCAGGGGTTCGGCGTCGCGCTCACGCCGTTCAACTTGATGCTGATGTTCGTCGGGGTGATCCTCGGCGTCATCATCGGGGTGCTGCCCGGCCTGGGCGGGGCGAACGGCGTGGCGATCCTGCTCCCGCTCACCTTCTCGATGCCGCCGACCTCGGCGATCATCATGCTCTCGTGCATCTACTGGGGGGCGCTGTTCGGCGGGGCGATCAC
>CAZIXQ010000339.1:0-3832 GCA_964543155.1 uncultured Enterobacteriaceae bacterium | reverse complement strand
TGCCGTTGCCCAGGCCGCGCTCGGTGATCTGCTCGCCGAGCCACATCAGGAACATCGTTCCGGTGACCAGCGTCACGATGGTCGTGAACCGGAACAGCAGCCCCGGATCGGTCACCAGCCCCGGCTGCGACTCGAGCGCGATCGAGATCCCGGTGGCCTGGAAGAGCGCGAGCGCGACGGTGCCGTAGCGCGTGTACTGCGTGATCTTGCGCTGGCCCGCCTGGCCCTCCTTGCGCAGCGCCTCGAGCTGCGGGCTCACGGCAGTCATGAGCTGCATGATGATCGAGGCGGAGATGTACGGCATGATCCCGAGGGCGAAGATCGTGAAGCGCGAGAGCGCACCGCCCGAGAACATGTTGAACAGCCCGAGGATTCCGCCCTGATTGGAGCGGAAGAGGTCGGCGAGCACGTTCGGGTCGATTCCCGGCACCGGGATGTGCGCACCGATGCGGAAGACGACGAGCGCCCCGAGGAGGAAGAAGAGGCGCTTCTTCAGGTCCCCGTACTTGCCGGTCTTGCCGAGTTGTTGGGCTGCGGTGGCCACTTGTATCTCTGTAGCGAAGCGCTATTTCCCTTTGCCCTTGTTCCCCTGGTCGCCTGCCGGCTTCGCGGCCTTGGGCGCCTTCTCGCTCTTCGCGGCCTTGTCGCCGCCTTTGTCGCCCTTCTCGCCCTTGGCAGTCTTGTCCGCCTTCGCGGCGGCTTCGGCGGCCGCGGCTGCGGCTGCGGCCTTTTCCTTCGCCTTCGTCTCCGACTTCTTGGGCTGCGGCTTGGGCCGGTTGTCGACGATCGCGCCGCCGGCGGCTTCGATCGCTGCGCGCGCGCCCTTCGTCACGCCCATGTCCTTGACGGTCACCTTGCGCGTGAGCTTGCCGGACAGGACGACCTTGGCGTCGGTCGCGAGGCGCGAGACGATTCGCTCGGCCTTCAGCGCGGCGAGGTCGATCGTGTCGGCCTTCATCCGCTCGAGGTCCGAGAGCCGGATCTCGGCGAACGTGTCGCGCGCGAGCGAGGTGAAACCGCGCTTCGGCAGGCGGCGCTGCAGCGGCATCTGCCCGCCCTCGAAGCCCACCTTGTGGTAGCCGCCCGAGCGCGCCTTCTGGCCCTTGTGGCCGCGGCCCGCGGTCTTGCCGAAGCCCGAGCCGATGCCGCGTCCGACGCGGCGGCGGGCCTTGCGCGCGCCGGGGGCCGGCTTGATGTCGTTCAGGTACATGTCGTGCCTCTCCTCGCGCCTTACGCGTCCACGCGCACCAGGTAGGCGACCTGGTGGAGCATCCCGCGCACCGCCGGGGTGTCCTCCACTTCCACCGTCTGCCGGATCCTGCGCAGGCCGAGCCCGCGCACCGTCTGCTGGTGGTTCTGCTTGCAGGCGATCGGGCTCTTCACGAGCGTCACCCTGAGCGTCTTCTTCGCCGCCATGACCGTCCCCTTACGCCGCGGTGATCTCGTCGACGCGCTTGCCGCGCTTGGCGGCGACCTCGGCCGGCGTGCGCATGTTCTTGAGTCCGTCGAGCGTCGCGCGCACGACGTTGTAGGGATTGGTCGAGCCGATGCACTTCGCGAGCACGTTGGTGACGCCCATCACCTCGAACACCGCGCGCATCGGGCCGCCGGCGATGATGCCCGTGCCCTCGGAGGCCGGCTGCATCAGCACCTTCGAGGCGCCGTGCCGGCCGATGACCGCGTGCTGGAGCGTGCCGTTGCGCAGGCTCACCCGGAACATCCGGCGGCGCGCCTCTTCGAGCGCCTTCTGCACCGCCACCGGCACCTCGCGGGCCTTGCCCTTGCCCATGCCGACCCCGCCGTCGCCGTCGCCCACCACGGTCAGCGCCGCGAAGCCGAGCACGCGCCCGCCCTTCACCACCTTGGTGACGCGGTTCACTGCGACCATCTTCTCGCGCAGGCCGTCCGAGCGGTCCTCGGAGGGCTGCATCCTGGGCTGCATTCTGGCCATTACGTTTTCCTCAGCCTGACTCGGCATTCGCCGGGGGCGCGCCCCCGGCCGATCGCGTTCCCTAGAACTTCAACCCGCCTTCGCGCGCGGCGTCGGCGAGCGCCTTGACCCGCCCGTGGTACTTGAACCCGCTGCGGTCGAAGGCGACCTTGTCGATGCCGAGCTTGAGCGCCTTCTCGGCGATGCGCTTGCCGACGAGCGTCGCGGCGGCCTTGTTGCCGCCGTTCGGCACCTGGCCGCGCACGTCCTTCTCGAGCGTCGAGGCGGTCGCGAGCACCTTGCCGCCGTCGGTCGAGAGCACCTGAGCGTAGATGTGCTGGTTCGTGCGGTGCACCGCCAGCCGCACCACGTCGAGCTGGTGCTGCCGCCGCCGGGTCTGGGCCGCGCGGCGCAGGCGCGATTCACGCTTGTCGGTCATGGGTCGACTCCGCTCGCCTCGTTTCGGTTACTTGTCGCCGGTTACTTCTTCTTGGTCTCTTTCAGGACCACGCGTTCGTCCGCGTAGCGCACGCCCTTGCCCTTGTACGGCTCGGGCGGCCGGTAGGCGCGCACCTCGGCCGCCACCTGGCCGACGAGCTGCCGGTCCATCCCCTTGATCAGGATCTCGGTCTGGGTGGGGGTCTCGCACTTCACGCCCTTCGGCATCTGGTGGACCACCGGGTGCGAGAAGCCGAGCGAGAGGTTGAGCTTGTCGCCCTGCGCCTGGGCGCGGTACCCCACGCCGACCAGCGTGAGCTTCTTCTCGAAACCCTTGGTGACGCCGGTGATCATGTTCGCCACCGTCGCCCGCACCGTTCCGCTCATGGCGTCGGCGCGGTCCGAGTCGCTCGCAACCTCGACCGCGAGCGCGTCCCCGTCCTTCCTGACGCGGACGTCCTTCGTCAGCGGCAGCGCCAGCGTGCCGAGCGGACCCTTGATCGACACCGCATCCGCGGCGATGTTCGCCTCGACACCCTTCGGGAGCGCCACCGGAAGCTTTCCAACGCGCGACATGGTCCGTTACCTCATGCCACGATGCAGAGCACTTCGCCGCCGATCCCGGTCGCCCGGGCCTTGCGGTCGGTCATCACGCCCTTCGGCGTCGACACGATCGCCACGCCGAGGCCGTTCATCACCTTCGGGATGTCCTGCGCCCCGCGGTAGACGCGCAGCCCCGGGCGGCTCACCCGCTCGATCTTCTCGATCACCGGCTGGCCGGCGTAGTAGCGCAGCGCGATCTCGATCTCGGGCTTGCCTTCGTTCGGCTTCACGACGAAGCCCTCGATGTAGCCCTCGTCCTTCAGCACCTGCGCGATTGCGCCCTTCAGCTTCGAGGACGGCATCGCGACGGTGGTCTTGCCGCACGCCTGCGCGTTGCGGATGCGCGTCAGCATGTCGGCGACCGGGTCGGTCATGCTCATTGGGACCTCCGCTTGCCTTCTCTACCAGCTCGACTTCGTGAGGCCGGGGATCTCCCCGCGCATCGCGATCTCGCGCAGCTTGTTGCGGCCCAGCCCGAACTTGCGGTAGAAGCCGCGCGGCCGCCCGGTCAGCGCGCAGCGGTTGCGCAGCCGCACGGGGGACGCGTCGCGCGGCAGCTTCTCGAGCCGCGCACGCGCCTCGGCGCGCGCCTCGTCGGACGCGCGCGCGTCGTTGATGATCTCGAACAGCGCCTTGCGCTTGCCGGCGAACTTGGCAACCGCCTTGCGGCGCTTCTGCTCGCGCAGGATGATGGAGAGTCTCGCCATGGGTCCTTGCCTCAGGCCTTGAACGGGAAGCGGAAGGCGGCGAGCAGCGCGCGCGCCTCCTCGTCGGTCTTCGCGGTGGTGGTGATGCTGATGTTCATCCCGCGCAGCGCGTCGATCTTGTCGTACTCGATCTCGGGGAAGATGATCTGCTCCT
>CAZIXQ010000338.1:0-3838 GCA_964543155.1 uncultured Enterobacteriaceae bacterium | reverse complement strand
CGGTCCCCACCCCAGAAGAGCTCGCCGCGGGCGACGAAGGTCGGCGCGCCGAAGACGCCGAGCGCCTGCGCCCGTTCGGTATTCGCGCGCAGCGCGTCCTTGGCCGCTTGGGATTGCGCGCGCTCGAGCCAGGGCTGCGGGTCCTGGCCGTGGGCAGCAAGCACGCGGGCGAGCGTGCCCGGATCGGAGATGTCGGCGCGCTCGGAGAAGTTCGCGACGTAGATTCCCCGCACCAGGGCGGGGAGCCAGGGCTCCTCGATCGCCGCCAGCGCGAGGCGCGCCGCGAGAATGCTTCGCTGCGGGAAGATCGTCGGGCGCGCATACGGCAGGCCGTGCTTCGCGCACAGCCGCTCGAGGTCGCGCCACATGTAGCGGCCCTTCGCCGGGTACAGGTTGAACGGTGAATCGCGCCAGCCCTGCGCCTGGAAGATCGGCCCGAGAAGGAACGGCCGCCAGGTGACCCGGACCCCGGCGCGGGCGGCGAGCGCCTCGATCCGCATCGCCGCCGGGTACGAGTACGTGCTGGCGAACTCGAACCAGAACTCGAGCGCCGGGACGGTCATGCCACGGCTGCCTTCGCGGGGCCCGTCGCCAGTGCCTCGGCCAACCGCGCTTGCTGCGCCGGCGTCATGCGCAGGCCGCACTTCGTACGCCGCCAGAGCACGTCGTCGGCCGTGCGCGCCCATTCGCGCGCCACGAGGTAGGCGAGCTCGCGCTCGTACAGGCCGCCGCCGAACGCCTCGCCGAGGTCGCCCGCCTGCCTGACGTCGTCGAGGATCTCCGCCGCGCACGTGCCGTGGCGTCGCAGGAGACGCCGCAGCCATTGCGCGTCCAGGCGCGGGTAGCGGCTGCGGTAGGCGGCGAGCAGTTCCTCGAAGGATGCGCCGCCGAAGTCGCCACCGGGCAGCGCCGCGCGCTCGGTCCAGGGCCTGCGTCCCGGAAACCACCGCGCGAGCTTCGCCAGCGCGGCCTCGGCGAGCTTGCGGTAGGTGGTGAGCTTGCCGCCGAAGACCGAGAGAAGTGGTGGCCCGCTCTCGTCGAGCACGAAGCGGTAGTCGCGCGTGATCGCGGACGGATCGTCGGTGCCGTCGTCGTAGAGCGGGCGCACGCCGCTCCAGGTGTGCACGACCTGGTCCGGCGTGACCGGGCGGAGCAGATAGCGGCTCGCCGCGGCGCAGAGGTACTCGATCTCCTCGCGCGAGCACGCGGGCGGCGGGTCCATGCCCTCGATCGGCACGTCCGTGGTGCCGATCTCGGTGTAGTCGTCCTCGTAGGGGATGAGGAAGATCACGCGGCCGTCGGGATTCTGCAGGATGACCGCGTGCGCCTGGTCGTGCACGCGCGGGACGACGATGTGACTGCCCTTCACCAGCCGCACGTCGCCGGGCGTCGGGACCGCGAGCGCCCGATCGAGCAGCGTCCGGACCCAGGGCCCCGCGACGTTCACGAGCGCGCGGCAGGTCACCTCGCCGCGGACACCGGTCACGGCGTCCTCCAGGCTCACGCGCCAGAGCCCCCCCTCGCGCCGCCCCGAGACGCAGCGCGTCCGCGGCAGGATCGTCGCGCCCTGCTCGGCGGCGCTGCGCGCGGTGAGGACCACGAGGCGGGCGTCGTCGACGGCGCAGTCAGAGTAGGTGAACCCGCGCGTGAGGTCCGGCCGCAGCCCCGCGCCGTAGCGCTCGGGCGTGAGCCGCACCCCGCGCGAGCCCGGCAGCGAGACGCGCCGGCTGAGGTGGTCGTAGAGGAAGAGGCCGGCCCGGATCATCCAGCGCGGCCGCAGGTGCGGCTCGTGCGGCAGGACGAACTCGAGCGGCCAGACGACGTGCGGCGCCACGCGCAACAGCACCTCGCGCTCGGCGAGCGACTCGGCGACCAGACGGAACTCGTAGTGCTCGAGATACCGGAGCCCGCCGTGGATCAGCCGGGTGCTGGCCGAGGACGTGGCCGAGCCGAGGTCGCCCTGCTCCACGAGAAGCGTGCGCAGGCCCCGCCCTGCCGCGTCGCGGGCGATGCCCGCGCCGTTGATGCCACCGCCGACGACGAGGAGATCGAACGGCTCCGTCGGCGCGCTCATGCGAGCGCCCTGCGCAGGCGGGCGAGGAGCGCCTCGACGAACGCGTCGTCGTGGTAGACGCCGAACCCGAAGCGCACGCGGCGGCCGCGGCGGTCGACGAGGATGCCGTGCGCGGCGAGCCGCTGCTCGACCGCCTCGGCCGCGTCGAGGTCGAAGGTCAGGAAGTTGCCGCGCGGCAGCCCCGCGGGCGGCGTGAGGCTCGAAAGCGGGAGTCGCGCGAGCGGCGCTTCACCCAGTCCCGCCAGGAAACGCCGCTCCAGCGCCGCGACGTGACCGTGGATGTCGTGCGCCGTGACGCCCAGGTCGCTCAGCCAGCGCATGACGGCGTTGAAGCGATAGAGCCCCGACGCATCGAACGTCGAGCCCCAGAACCGCATCGCGTCCGCGCCATAGCCGACCGTGCCGCCCTGCGCGCCGCTCAGCTGGCCAAAATCGGAGTACCAGCCGGTGAACGCCGGCCGCAGCGCGCAGCCGGCGGGAATCGACAGGAAGCACGCGCCCTCGCCGGCCTGCGCGTACTTGTAGCCGCCCGCGGTGTAGAAGATCCGGTCGCCGAGCGTCCCGAGCGCGACCGGAATGGCCATGAACGCGTGGTACCCGTCCACCGCGACGATCGTGTCTGCGGGTAGGCCGGCCAGCAACTCGTCGAGGCCCTCGACCACGAACGACGAATCGAAGAACACGTGCGACAGGAACACCATGTCCTGCGGCGCGCGGAGCGCCGCGGCAAACCGGGCCCGGAAGGTGTCGTACGGCTCGACCGGGACGCGGGTCACCTCGACACGACCGGTCTCCTCGAGGCGGCGCGTCTGGCGCGCGAAGCTGTGGAACTCGCCCGTCGTCGTGAGCACGCGCACGGCCCGCGACCAGTCGAGGCAGGAGTAGAGGCGCGCCACGAACTCGTGCGTGTTGGGCGCGAACGCGATGCGCCTCGCGTCGTTCAGGGCGAGATGCCGAGCGACGTGGCCCTGCGCCTCCGGCACGACCTCGCCGAAGATCTTCTCCTGCCACTTGCGGTTGGTGAGGCGCGCCGAGTCCTCCCAGTACTGGAGGTGCGCGGCGCGCGTGACGTCGGGCCAGGGGTGGTGGCTATGGGCGGTGACGTGCAGCGCGTCGCCGATCGCGGCGAAGAAGGTGGCATACCCCGCTCTAAGCATCCCAGCGGAAGCCGAGCTGCTCGCGCAGCCCGGCCGGGAGCGGCGGCAGCAGCGAGCGCGGAATGAGGTAGGTCGACAGGTTGAAGTAGTCGAGGAACACCCGGTGGGCCTCGACGGTGCGGCGCAGGTAGTCCTGGCCGCTCGAGCCGCCGGTGCCGATCTTCGCGCCGATCATCCGCTGCACCATGAGCGCGTGCCGGTAGCGCCAGAGCGAGAGATTCTCGTCGACCGTGACGAGCGCGGTCAGGAGGCGGAACGGGTTCTGGAGAATCGGCTCGTCGCGGTAGAGCATGATCATCAGCGCCGCGAGGAACGCGTCGTAGGAGAGGCGTCGCTGCCCGGCGGCGCGCAGGCGCTCGTACTTCGCCGGGTCGAAGACGCTCTCGAAGGTCTCGCGCGTGCGCTCGAGCTCCTCGAGCTGCGTGCGCCGCGCCGCCGGCGCGAGCTGCGCCTTGCCCTCGATCGTGGCGCGGTCCTCGTCGAGCATGCGGCCGACGTTGTCGCGGTACTCGCGCCAGAAGTCGAACTGGGCCGAGTGCACGAACGGCATGCGCGCGAGCCACGCCTCGACCACGCCGAACAGGCTCGGCGCGCGCTCGGCGGCGCC
>CAZIXQ010000337.1:0-3852 GCA_964543155.1 uncultured Enterobacteriaceae bacterium | reverse complement strand
GCGTCGCTGCCGGAGAACTGGTTCACCGTCTACGACAACGTGATCACGCGCGGGCGCCTGAAGGCCGGCGAGACGTTCCTCGTGCACGGCGGATCGAGCGGCATCGGCCTGGCGGCGATCCAGCTCGCGAAAGTGCTCGCCGGCGCGACCGTGTACACGACGGTCGGCAACGCCGAGAAGGCCGCCTACTGCAAGAACATGGGCGCCGACGTCGCACTCAATTACCGCGACCAGGACTGGGCGGCCGAGATCTGGCGGCTCACGAACAAGCGCGGCGTGGACGTCATCCTCGACATGGTCGCGGGCGAATACGTGATGAAGAACATCCGCTCGCTCGCGCTCGAGGGACGTCTCGTCCAGATCGCGTTCCTGAAGGAGAGCAGGATCGCGGACTTCGACGCGATGCCGATCATGCTCAAGCGACTGACCTTCACCGGCTCGACGCTGCGTCCGCGCACGGTCGACCAGAAGGCGGCGATCGCGGGGGCGCTCGCGCGCGACGTCTGGCCGCTGTTCGAGTCGGGCCAGCTCAGGACCTACCTCTATCGCACCTTCCCGCTCGCCGAGGCGCGCGCCGCGCACGAGCTGATGGAGAGCTCGACCCACATCGGCAAGATCGTCCTCGAGGTGCGGCCCGGCGCCTGAAAGAAAACGGCCCCTCCCGGTCAGGGGAGGGGCCGAAGAGCCCCCGGGTCGGGGGTTTTTGGGCTGAGGAGGCCCGGAAGTCAGTGCGTCGTGCGCGGGGCGCCGGAACCGGGTGCGGCGCGCGGCTTCGGCGTGGCCTCGGGCACCTCGACCGATGCGAGCCACCGGCCGACGGCGAGCGCCGCGCCCCACGCAATCACCGCGATCGGGCCCCAGACGAGGAGCCCGGCAAGGTCGGTCAGGTCGATCGCCATGGCGTGCGGCTCCGTGCGACGCGTTCAGAAGCCCTGGATCGGTTCGGCCGGCTCGCCTTCGGGCGACGGGAACAGGATCGGAAAGTAGGCGGCCTCGCTCGCGACCGGCGCGGCGAGCGCCTGCGTCACGACCGGCGGGATGCCCTCGCTGCACGCGGCGAGCACGAGCAGGCCGGCGGCGAACATCCCGGCGATCGCAGCCCGCGCGAGGCGGTCGACCGCAGTTTCGGAACCAGTGATCTGAGGCGTTCTCGCGCGCATGTTCATCGTTTCCTCCTGTTGTCTGACGGCTGCCGATCGATGCGATCGACGTGGTGCCATGGTGCAGGAGCGATGAGCGTGCGCGGCGCAAGTATTGGCGCGCGGTTTGTGACCCAGTTACACGACGGGCGCCGGCACGGCCTTGCGCGTGACGGACGTCACGTTCGCGAAGGGCCTACCAGTTCGGCGGCAACGGCTTGCGCAGGGTGATCAGCTTCTCGGCGACCGAGACATAGCCGCCCTCGGTGAGGTCCTTCAGCAGGCGGCTGATCATCTCGCGCGACGAGCCGACCCGATCCGCGATCTCCTGGTGCGTCAGCTTCTCGGGAATGATCCGGGCGCCGTCGCGCTCGACCGCCAGACTGTCGAACAGGCGGCGCACGCGGCCGTAGACGTCGAGCAGCGCGAGGTCGCGCGCGCTCTCGGTGGCGCGCCGCGCGCGGCGGATCACCTTGGCGAGCAGCTCGAATGCGAACTCCGGGTGCTTCGCGATGTGGTCCTTCAGCGTGACGCGCGTGACCACGGAGCACGTCGTGGGCTCCAACGTCATGACCGACGCCGAGCGCGGACCGCCGTCGAGCGCCATCTCGCCGACGTACTCGCCCGGTCCGTGGATGTCGAACACGATC
Organism: uncultured Enterobacteriaceae bacterium; assembly: GCA_964543155.1. Taxonomy (GTDB): domain Bacteria; phylum Pseudomonadota; class Gammaproteobacteria; order Burkholderiales; family SG8-39; genus JAGVSZ01. The sequence continues at coordinate 2,063 of CAZIXQ010000337.1, read as the reverse complement.
TCGCGGTCGTCGGCGCCGGTGGCGAACACCTTCACGCGGCCGGCGAGAACGATGTAGAGGGTGTCGCCGTGGTCGCCCTCCTGCAGCATCACGACGTCCTTGCGGTACTGCTGGATGCGTCCGCGCGCCGCGAGCTCGCGCAGCGCGGGCGATTCGAGGGCGCCGACGAGCTGCTCGGCGTCGGGCGTGCTGGAGGTGGCCATCGGCAGCGGGGATTCTAGAAGCTATTCAATCGGACCGCAGCAGGGAAGCGGCCCCGCCCGCCGCGTTCCCCGACGCCGGCGTGGGGTCGCCGCTGTACCATCCGGCACCGGCTGAGGACGGAGCGCCGAGCGAGATGTCCGGAAACGACCCGCAACGCGACCTGACCGTCCGGCTGGGCGGCGAAGCGGCCGGCGGCCTTGCCAGCGCCATTCCCGGTCTGGTGCACGCGCTCACGCTCGGCGTGCTCGTGCTCGCCCCGTTCGGGCCCGAGCACGTCGACACCGGGATCCGCGCCGGGTTCGCCGCGGTCGTCTTCGGGGGCATCGCGGCGGCGGCACTCTCGGGCACGCCGCTGCCGGCGACCGGCCCGCGCGCGTCGATCAGCCTGATCCTCGCCGGCTTCGCCGCTGCGCTCGCGGCCGACGACAAGCTGCCGGTCACCCAGGCGCTGGCGCTGATTGCCCTCTGCACGGCCGGCGCGGGCGTCCTGCAGCTCGCCCTTGGCGCGCTGCGCCTCGGCACCCTCGTCAAGTTCGTCCCTTACCCGGTGGTCGCCGGTTTCATGTGCGGGGTCGCCATTCTGATTGCGCTCTCACAGCTGCCGTACGTCCTGGGGGTCACGCCGGCCGTTCTGCGGGGCCCGCTCGCGCAATTGCCTGCCGCGGTCCAGCCGCTCAGCGTCGCCGTCGGCCTGGCGACGGCGGCACTCATCTGGGTCATCGGCTGGCGCTGGAAGCGCCTGCCCGCCGCGCTGCTCGGCCTCGCCGGGGGCACGGTCGTCTACTACGTACTTCGCGCCGCGACCGGCGAAGCAGCCGCGATCCCGGTGATCGGCCCGCTTCCGGCCGGCCTGCCGCTGCCGGTCGTGAACGACCTGATCGCGCTCGCCGGGGTGCCTGCAGCGACACGGCACCTTCCAGCCCTCGCGGCAACTTCGGCGGTGGTGGCGATCATCGGCGCGCTGGATTCGCTGCTCGGGGCCGCGGCGATCGACGCGGCCGCCAACACCCGCCACCGCGCGAACCGCGAACTGATGGCACAGGGCGCGGGCAACATCGTCTCCGCGCTGTTCGGAGGCGTACCGGTCGCCCTTTCTCCGACGCGCGCGATTCCGGCATGGCGAGCCGGCGGGCGCACGCGCGCCATCGGCTTCATCGCAGCGGCGCTGCTCGCCGCGGCGCTCCTCGCTGGCGGCCCCGTCCTCGCGCTCGTGCCGCTCGCCGTGCTGGGCGGCGTCATGTTGACGGTCGCGTGGGGCCTGGTGGACACCTGGACGCGCGCGCTCGTGCGCCGCCTCGCTGCGGGCGAACGGGAGCGCGCCCTGCTCTGGAGCATCACCGTGGTCGTCCTGGTCGCCGCGATCACGGTCCTCGTCAGCTTCGTCGTCGCGGTGGTCGCCGGCGTCTTTCTGTCGATGGCGCTTTTCATCGCCGCGATGAACCGCTCGCTCGTACGCTCGGTGCAGAGCGGCGCGGCGCGGCCATCGCGGCGCATCTATGGCCCGGAGGAGGCGCGCATGCTCGCCGACGCGAGGCGCAAGATCGCGCTGGTCGAGCTCGAGGGCGCGCTCTTCTTCGGCAGCGCGGAGCGCCTCGGCGCCGACGTCGAGCCGCTCGCGCCCGCCGCGAGCCATGTCGTCCTCGACCTGCATCGGGTCACCGCGATCGACGCGACCGGCGCGCTCGCGCTCGAGCAGCTCGCCCGGCGGCTCGCCGCGGCCGGCGCGACGCTGCTGCTCGCGGGCGTCACCGAAGAGGGGCGGCACGGCCGCGCCCTCGCGGCGGCGGGAACCTTCGCCGCACCGGAAATGCGCCGCTGGTTCGTCGACGCCGACCAGGCGATCGGCTGGGCGGAGGATC
>CAZIXQ010000336.1:0-3853 GCA_964543155.1 uncultured Enterobacteriaceae bacterium | reverse complement strand
CCGGCGCCCAGTCCGAACATTCCCGCCAGGAAACCGATGCCTGCGAACAGCACCAGGCCGAGCGGCGTGCGGTGGACGCGCCAGGCGATGTCCTCGCGGCTCGCCGCGTCGTGAAAGATGCCGTGCATGCCGAGCGCCGCACCGAGCGGGTCGGGCCGGGCCACCTCGGGCCGCTCCGATCGCGTCGACCGCCACATCAGCAGCGCGATCGCGAGGATCACCACGCCGAGCGCGGTCTGGACCACGCGCGTCGGCAGCGCAAGGCCCGCCATCGCGCCGAGCACCGAGGTGATCGACCCGACCAGCGCAAGCGGCATCGCCAGCCGCAGGCTGGCGAGTCCGGCGCGCAGCAGCCCGGGTCCCGCCGACAGCGCGCTCGACAGCGCGAGCAGCAGTCCGGCGCCGCGCACGAAATCGAGGTGGAACGGGAAGAAGCCGCCGACGATCGGCACGAAGAGCACGCCGCCGCCGACGCCTCCGAGCACCGCGACGATGCCGAGCGCGAAGGTCACCGCGAACAGCGCGAGCGGCCACACCCACCAGGCGACCGCGGCGCCCTCTGCGGCCCATGCTTCGAGCGGGATGGCGAGGGCGAGGAGGACGAGCAGGCGGGCGGGCATCGGGGCGGGAAGGCGGTGCGCGCCCGGCCCTTGTGGTCCGCGAATCCGCGACGCGCCGCAGCCGGGATTCTAATTCGCGGGCGCGCGAACGGGTTGCGAGTTGCTGATCGGGTCAGAAGGCGCTTCGATGGGCGCGCCGCGCGGGCGGGGCGTCGGCTATGCTCGCGCCATGCGCCTGCGGCTCGCCCTGCTGGTCGTCTGGGCGGTCACGCTCGCCGCCTGCGGCGAGCGCGCGCCACAGCTCCCGCGCCTCGACCCGGACGCGGTCGTCCTCGCGTTCGGCGACAGCCTCACGCACGGCACCGGCGCCGCGCAGTCGGAGAGCTACCCGGCGGTCCTCGAGCGGCTGATCGGCCGCAAGGTGGTCGCGGCCGGCGTGCCCGGCGAGGTGAGCGAGGCGGGCCTCGCGCGCCTGCCCGCGGCCCTCGAGCAGGTGCAGCCGGCGCTCCTGATTCTGTGCCACGGCGGCAACGACTTCCTGCGCAAGCTGCCCGAGGCGCAGCCGGCGGCGAATGTGCGCGCGATGGTCAAGCTCGCCCGCGAAAAGGGCGTCGACGTGGTGCTGGTGGGCGTGCCGAAGCTCGGGCTCACCGGCTCGCCCGCCGCGTTCTACGCCGACATCGCGCAGGAGTTCAGGATTCCCTACGAAGGCGGCGCCCTCAAGGCCGTGCTCACCGACAACGCACTGAAGAGCGACTGGGTGCACCCGAACGCGCAAGGCTACGCGCGCATCGCCGCGGCCCTCGCGGACCTGCTCAAGCGCGCGAAGGCACTCTGATGCGCTCGCGCTACTCGGACGCGCCGCCCTACGTCACCAAGGACGGCTCCGCGATCCGCGAGCTGATGCACCCCGCCGTGCACGGAAACCGCGCGCAGAGCCTCGCCGAGGCGACCGTGCCGCCGGGCGCGGAGACGCGCCTTCACCTGCACCGCGTCACCGAGGAGCTCTACCACGTGACGCAGGGGCAGGGTCAGATGACGCTCGGCGAGCGGGTGTTCGACGTGCAGGCGGGCGACACGGTGTGCATCCCGCCCGGCACGCCGCACCGGATCCGCAACGTGGGCGCCGTGCCGCTGAAGATCCTGTGCGCGTGCGCGCCCGCCTACGCGCACGACGACACCGAGCTCCTATAGCGAGAGCGCTTCCAGCGGCTGCGTCGGCTCGCGCCGGGCAAGCGCCCACAGCGGGGCCGCGGCGAGGCCCTTGAGCAGGCACTCGCGATAGCCGACCTCGCCGGTCACCAGCCCGAGAAAGAGCCGGCTCGCGCCGGCGTTGCGTCCGATGCGCTCGAAGGCGAAGCGCGGACGCGCGTAGCAGGCGCGCGCCAGGCGCTCCGCCGCGACGAGCTCCGGCACGAGCGCGCGCTTGACCTCGCGCTCGTACTCGCCGGGGCGCGGCGCGCCGCGCGCGTCGGCGACGACGCCGGCCGCGATCTCAGCGCTCTTGAGCGCGAAGTAGATGCCCTCCCCGAGCACCGCCTCGGCGAGCCCGGCTGCGTCCCCAAGGAGCCAGACGCGTCCGCGCTCGAACGCGCCCGCGCGATTGCGCACCGGGATCGGGTGGCCGAGACGGCGCACGCGCGTGCGCGAGGCAAGCGCCGGGTGCCGGGCCATGAACGCATCGAGCGCGCCGCGGATGCCCGCGCGCGCGCGGGTCGAATACACGCCGACGTTCAGGTGGTCGCGCTTGCCGAAGATCCAGCCGTAGCCGCCCGCCATGCCGCCGAGCTCGAGCAGCACGCGGTCGGCGAAGCGCTCGACGACGGCGCCCGGCGCCTCGACGAGCGCCTCGATCGCCGGCGCGTACTCGACCGCGCCGGCGCCGAGCACCGCGCGCCGCACCGCGCTCGCGACGCCGTCCGCGGCGAGCAGCAGGCGCGCCGCGAACGCACCGCGTGAAGTGATCACCCGCACGTGGTCGCCGCGCGGCTCGATGCGCTCGAAGGCATGGCCGGGGAAGAAGCGCGCACCGTCGCGCACTGCGCCGTCGACCAGAAGCGTGTCGAGGGCGGCGCGCCGCGTCATCGCGGCGACCACGCCGCCGGCGTCGCGCGCCACCGCGCGCCCGCGAAAGGCGATCCACGCGCCGGTGACCCGGCGCTCGACGACCGGGTCGACCTCGGCGCCGAGCAGCGCGAGCGCCTTGCGGGAAACCGCGCCGCCGCACGGCTTCTCGCGCGGAAAGGTCGCGCGGTCGAAGAGCGCGACGTCGAGCCCCTGCCCGGCGAGCAGGCGGGCGGCGTGGGCACCGGCGGGCCCGGCGCCGCAGATGAGGACGTCGCGGATCATGGCGGCGGGACGGTGCGCCCTTCTGTAGCACAGCCGGCGCGCGAAATCCATTAGAGTCCCCGCGTCGATCGGAGAGCGGGAGCTCGAATGACGGTGAAGGGGAACGTGGCGCTCGTCGCCGGCGTGGGCGACGGGCTCGGCGGGGCGGTGGCGCACCGCTTCGCGCGCGGCGGCTACCAGACCGTGCTGGTCGCGCGCAGCGCCGACCGGCTCGCGCGCATCGCCGCGGACATCGAGGCGGGCGGCGGACGCGGCATCGCCTACGTCGCCGATCTCCGCGAGGAGTCGGCGGTCGCGAAGCTCTTCGACGACGTCGAGGCCGAGATCGGGCCGATCGGCGTGGCGGTGTCCAACACCGGCGCGAACTACCGCGCCTCGATACTCGACACCCCCGCGGACATGTTCGAGAAGGTGTGGCGGCTCGGCTGCTACGCCGGCTTTCTGGTCGGCCGCGAGGCGGCCCGCCACATGGCCCCACGCGGCCACGGCACGATCATCTTCACCGGCGCGACCGCCTCGACCCGGGGGGCGTCGCAGTTCGCCGCGTTCGCCGCCGCGAAAGGGGCGCTTCGCCAGGTCGCGCAGTCGATGGCGCGCGAGCTGGGCCCGAAGGGCATCCACGTCGCCTCGGTGATCGTCGACGGCATGATCGACTCGCAGCGGGTGCGCAGCCGCTTCCCGGAGCGCGTGGCGCAGCTGCCCGAGGACGGCATGCTCAAGCCCGCGGACATCGCCGAGGTCTACTGGCAGATCGCGCAGCAGCCGCGCAGCGCCTGGACCTTCGAGACGGACCTGCGGCCCTGGGCGGAGAAGTTCTAGCTCGCGGCGACGCGCGCGCGCCTCACGCCCCGGCCCCCCCGCCCGCCGATCGCCGGCGCTTAGGCGGCGCCCCGGGCGCGCGCGCCGACGGGCCGCCCCCCGCGCGGGCCGGAGCGCCCAAGAAG
>CAZIXQ010000335.1:0-3864 GCA_964543155.1 uncultured Enterobacteriaceae bacterium | reverse complement strand
ATGCCGCCGACATGGACGCCCCGCTGATCCTGACCCTCGACTCGCACGGGGTCCCGCATCGCTGGGTGACCTGGCAGCAGGCCTGCTTCTACTACGCCAAGAACCTGGTGGCCTGGACGCTCGGCCGCACCGCGTTCACCGCGTACGGCGGCATCTGCCGCGCCACCGGCGAGCGCTCCAGCATCACCGGCCACTCGATCATCGCCGTGAAGGGCAAGGCGATGGCGATGAAGGGCTTCACGCAGATCCCGCCGCTCAACAACCGCGAGCTCTTCCGCCGCGACCGGCACCTCTGCGCCTACTGCGGCGGGGAATTCAGCTTCCTGCGCCTCACCCGCGACCACATCCTCCCGCTGTCGCGCGGCGGGCGCGATGCGTGGACCAACGTCGTCACGGCGTGCCGGCACTGCAACGGCGTGAAGCGCAACCGGACGCCCGACGAAGCGGGGCTCGAGCTCTACTACGTGCCCTACGTGCCGAACAAGGCCGAGTACCTGATCCTCACGAACCGCCGCATCCTCACCGACCAGATGGAGTTCCTGCTGCAGCACGTGGCCTCCCACAGCCGCGTGTTCGACCTCGTGCACGCCGACGGGTAGCGCGGAAAGGCCGCCGGCGCGGCGTCATGGCCCGGGACTTCTGGCGCAACTGCGGTTTCCACCTGCTCGAGCGCGACGCATCGGGGCGCCTGCGCGTGACCGACGACTTCCTGCGCGCCTACCTCCTGCGCCCCGAGGTGCGGCCGGTGGACGAGTCGGGTCCGGGCGAGATCGCGCTCCACGAGCGCCTGCTCGCCGACCCGCGCCGCGCGGTCGATGCCGCCGACCTCGCGGCGATCGAGGACGAGGACGCCCGCTTCAACTATCGCGTCCTGCTCGAGTTCCGCTCGCGCCTGCTGGGGGCGGACTCGGTCGAGGCGTGCTATCTCGGCCTCTTCGCGGGCGAGGTCCGGACGCCGCCGCTCTTCATCGACCAGCTCGCCCAGATCTGCCTGCGCAACGTGCTCGACGGCGTGGACGACCCGCTCGAGGCGCGTGCGGGGGAGCTCTTCTTCCGCGAGCAGAAGGCGACCGTGGAGAAGGGCGAGATCCTGCTCGCCGATCTGGAGCGCGTGGAGATGCATGCCACCGGCGGGGCGTACGGCAGCCTGGGCCGCCTCATCGTCGAGGCCCAGACGCCGATGAGATCGGCGCGCCTCGACGTTCTCGACGAGGCGAATGGCGAGCGCTACTGGGAGCGCGACCAGCGCCACGATTTCGTGATCAGCCTCAACCACGCCCGCCCGGCGGTCGCCGCCCTGGCGCGCGTGATCGAGCGCTGGATCGCGCACTTTTTCGGCGTCGCGGTGAAGGTGGCGCCGTTGCGGCAGATCGAGGACCCGCGCTGGGCCTGGCACATCGGCCTCGACGCGCAGTCGACCGCGGTGCTGAACGACCTGTGGCGCGGCGAGGCGGTCGAGACGGGCCGGCTGCGCCGCCTGCTCGCGCTCTTCCGGCTCGATTTCGCCGAGCGCGCCGCCATGCGCTCGGACCTCGCCGGCCGGCCGGTCTACCTCGCGCTCGGCATGGACGAGGCCAGCGTGGTGCGGATGAAGCCGCAGAACCTGCTCGTCAACCTTCCGCTCGCAACGCGCTCTTGAGCCCGCACGGACGCGCATGATCGGCGAATCGCACGTCGTGCCCGACTACTGGCCGCGCGCGAAGCGCGCCCTGGCGCGCCGCGACCCGGTCATGGCGGGCATCATCCGCGCGCACCCGCGGATCGGGCTGCGCAGCCGCGGGGACCCGTTCCAGACCCTCGCGCGCTCGATCGTGGGCCAGCAGATCTCCGTGAAGGCGGCGGACAGCGTGTGGGCGCGGTTCGTCGCCGCCCTCCCGGAGGTCACGCCCGCGGCGGTGCACGCGTGCGGTGTCGATCGCCTGCGGATGTGCGGCCTCTCGGCCCGCAAGAGCGAGTACCTGCGCGATCTCGCGCGGCACTTCGGCGACGGGACCATCCACGCCCACCGCTGGCCGGAGATGGACGACGAGGCGGTCATCGCCGAGCTCGTGCAGGTGCGGGGCATCGGACGCTGGACGGCCGAAATGTTCCTCATCTTCAACCTGCTGCGCCCGAACGTGCTCCCGGTCGACGATCTCGGCCTGCAGCGCGCGGCGAGCCTCCACTACCGCGCCGGCCGCCCGATCACGCTCCGCACGCTGCGGCGGCTGGGGGAGGGCTGGGCCCCGTGGCGGTCGGTGGCGACGTGGTATCTGTGGCGCTCGCTCGACCCGGTGCCGGTCGAGTACTGAGCGGTGCGCGCGCGGGTAGAATCCCCGACCCATGGCCGCACCCGCCCTCAAGTCCACGTTCCTCGACTTCGAGCAGCCGATCGCCGAGCTCGAGGCGCGCATCGACGAGCTGCGCTACGTGCAGGACGACTCCGCGGTCGACATCTCCGAGGAGATCTCGCGCCTGCAGAAGAAGAGCCAGGCGCTCACCAAGGAGATCTACGGGAAGCTCTCGCCGTGGCAGGTGGCGCAGGTTGCGCGCCATCCGCAGCGCCCCTACACGCTCGACTACGTCAACGCGCTCTTCACCGACTTCGAGGAACTGCACGGGGACCGCGCCTACGCGGACGACCCGTCGATCGTCGGCGGACTCGCGCGCTTCAACGGCCTGCCGGTCATGGTCATCGGGCACCAGAAGGGCCGCGACACCAAGGAGAAGATCTACCGCAACTTCGGCATGCCGCGACCGGAGGGGTACCGCAAGGCCCTGCGCCTGATGCGGCTCGCCGAGAAGTTCGGGCTGCCGGTGCTGACCTTCGTGGACACGCCCGGCGCCTATCCCGGCATCGGCGCCGAGGAGCGCGGGCAGTCGGAGGCGATCGGCCGCAACCTCTACGCGATGGCCGAGCTCAAGGTGCCGATCGTGTGCACGATCATCGGCGAGGGCGGCTCGGGCGGGGCGCTGGCGATCGCCGTGGGCGACATCGTGATGATGATGCAGTACGGCACCTACTCGGTGATCTCGCCCGAGGGCTGCGCGTCGATCCTCTGGAAGAACGCCGAGATGGCGCCGGAGGCGGCCGAGACCCTCGGCATCACGGCGGCGCGGCTGAAGCAGCTCGGGCTGGTCGACAAGATCATCGGCGAGCCGCTCGGGGGCGCACACCGCGACCACGCGGCGGCGGCGCAGAACCTCAAGAAGTCGCTCCAGGACGCGCTCCGCAGCCTCGCCGACAAGGGGCCGGCGGCGCTCGTCGAGGAGCGCTTCGAGCGCCTGATGGGCTATGGCAGGTTCAAGGAAGCGGCGCTCAAGTGAGCTCGTCGCGCACGTCCGGGCCGAGCTGGACCGCCACGTTCCGCGCGGTGCGCGCCTGACGCTCGCCCTGTCGGGCGGCGTCGACTCGATCGCGCTGCTCGATCTCCTCGCGACGCTCGCCCCGCGCCACGCGCTGGCGCTCGACTGTCTCCACGTGGACCACGGCCTCAGCCCGAACGCTCCCGCGTGGGCGCGCTTCGCGCGCGCGGCGGCGCGGCGCTACGGGCTGCGCTGCGCGGTGCGCAAGGTGGACCTCGCCCCGTATCGCGCGCTCGGGCTCGAGGGCGCGGCGCGTGCCGCGCGCTATGCGGCCTTCGCCGGGCTGCGGTCCGACTTCGTGGTCCTCGCCCAGCACCAGGACGACCAGGCCGAGACGGTCCTCCTGCAGCTCGTGCGCGGCGCCGGGCCCGCGGGCCTCGCCGGGATGCCGAGCGTGCGCGCGCACACGCGCGGCGACCGCGCGGGCCCCGTCTTGTTCCGCCCGTTCCTTGGCGTGACGCGCGCAGAGATCGAGGCGTTCGCGCGGGCGCGCGGCCTCGCCTGGGTCGAGGACGAAAG
>CAZIXQ010000334.1:0-3867 GCA_964543155.1 uncultured Enterobacteriaceae bacterium | reverse complement strand
GTCCAGTGCGGCTCGAGGTTCTTGCCGGTCGCGCCCTTGCGCAGCACGCCGTGGCAGCCGGCGCAGCGCTCGAAGTAGATCTTCTTCGCCTGTTCCTTCTCCGCGGCCGACAGCTTCTGCTCGGCCTGCTGGGCGATCGCGGGGGCCGTGCCGAGCGCGCCGGCGACGGCGAGCGCGAGCGCGGAGAACGAGAGTTTCGGGGCCTTCATGAGAGCTCCTCCGTGGGTCGAGTCGAGATGAGTACCGATGCGCCGCCCGCGCTCCGCGAGCGGATAAGTGGGGTGATCGAGCGATCCAATTGCTCTATGTCCGCGCTGTTTCTTTCGCAGCGCAGAATGCGCGCCGTGGGGGGCGGCGAGCTTTGAGCCGAATCAAAGTTTCCCGGAGAGCCCCTGCCTATAGTGCGGCCATCGGAGAGGAGCCAGGACCACACCCGATGGCCCGCAGACGCTGGGAACCGCTGCAGCGCTCGCTGTGCGCGGTGTCGATCCACGAGCCGCAGCTGCGCGCCGGGCGGCGGCTCGCGGCGGCCGACGCGCCGGCCGACCCGCACACGAACACCGCGGTCGGTCGCGCCAGGCGCGGCATCGTTCACCTCGTCGGCGCCGGGCCCGGCGATCCCGACCTCCTCACGCTGCGCGCTGCGCGCCTGATGGGCGCGGCGGAAGTCGTCGTCTACGACTACCTGGTGAGCGACGAGATCCTGCGGTTCGTGAACCCGCGCGCGGAACGCCTCTACGCGGGCAAGCAGCAGGCCTGCCACGCGCTGTCGCAGGACGAGATCAACCGGCTGCTCGTCGCGCTCGCACGGCGCGGCAAGCGCGTGCTGCGCCTGAAGGGGGGCGACCCGTTCATCTTCGGGCGCGGCGGCGAGGAAGCGGAGTTCCTCGCGCGGCACGGCGTGCCCTTCGAGGTCGTCCCGGGCGTCACCTCGGCGAGCGGCGCCTCCGCGTACGCCGGAGTTCCCCTCACCCACCGCGACCATGCGCGTGCGGTCGTGTTCGTGACCGGCCACCTCAAGGACGGCACGACCGACCTCGACTGGCCGATGCTCGCGCGACCGCACCAGACGGTGGTGGTCTACATGGGCGTGACGCGGCTCGGGGAGATCTGCGGCGAGCTCGCCGCGCACGGGCTCGACCCTGCAACGCCCGCTGCAGTGATCGAGCGCGCAACGACGCCTCGGCAGCGCGTCGTGACGGGCACCGTGGCAACCCTGCCCGAGATCGCGCGCGCCGAAGGCGTGAAACCGCCGGCGCTGATCGTGATCGGCGAGGTGGTGCGCGTGCGCGAGGCGCTCGCGTCGTTTGCGGGCACCGCCGCGACGGCGCCCGCAATGCTCGCCGCCTGAGCCCGGAGGGCAGTCCATTCGCCCCGCCGGGGCGCGCGGCCTCGGGCCGGTGGTATCGTTCGCCACCGGATCCGACCTCGCCCCCGATGAAGAACATCCCGAAGCCGAGCGCGATCGTGAAGTACCTGGACCGGTACGTGATCGGCCAGGACGAGGCGAAGCGCACGCTCGCAGTCGCGGTGTACGCGCACTTCAAGAAGGTCGCCCGGGCGCGCCAGGACGCCGGCCCGATCGTGAAGAGCAACGTCCTGCTGATCGGTCCCACCGGCACCGGCAAGACGCTGACCTGCGAGACGCTCGCGCGCGGGCTCGGCGTGCCGTTCGTGACCGCGGAGGCGACCTCGCTCGCGCAGAGCCGCTACGTCAACGACGAGATCGAGGCGATCCTGCAGCGGCTGGTGGACCGCGCCGACGGCAGCATCGAGCGCGCGCAGTTCGGCATCGTGTTCATCGACGAGATCGACAAGCTGAAGGCGCGCGCCGGCGAGCAGACGATCTCGGGCGAGAGCGTGCAGCACGCGCTGCTCAAGATCATGGAAGGCGCGATGGTCCGGCTCGGCGGCGACCGGTACATCGACACGACGAACATCCTGTTCCTCTGCGGCGGCGCGTTCGTCGGGCTGGAGCGGATCGCCTCGCGCAGCCACACCTACGGGTACATCTCGACCTCGAAGGAGGACAACCCGGCGGTGATCGAGCGGCTGAACGCGCGCGTGAAGCCGAACGACCTGATCGAGTTCGGGCTCATCCCGGAGTTTACCGGGCGGCTGCCGATCACCGCGCGCTTCGAGGACCTGCCGAAGGCGATGCTCGCCCGGATCATGTCCGAGCCGGCGAACTCGATCTACGCGCAGTTCCGGGACCTCTTCGCCGCCGAGGGCGTGGAGCTCGTCGTCGCACGCGAGGTGTTCGAGCAGATCGCCGACATGGCGATCGAATACAGGACCGGCGCGCGCAGCCTGCGCGGGCTCTTCGAGGAGCTGATCACCCCCGTCCTCTACGTCGTGCCGGACGACCCGGGCGTCAAGCGCGTCGAGATCGCCTCGCTCTACACCGAGCCGGTCCTGGTCCGCGGCTAGTTCGCCGTCGCGTCCTCGCCGTCACTTCGTCGCCGCCACCGGCTTCGGCGCCCCGATCTCCTGCTCGATCGGCGGCAGCTGGTGCGCGATGCCCTTGTGGCATTCGATGCAGGTCTTGCCCTCGGTGAACGCCTTCGAGTGCGTCGCGACCGCGCGCCGCCCCTGCTCGGTGAAGTCCATGTACTCGAAGTGGTGGCAGTTGCGGCACTCCTGCGAGTCGTTCGCCTTCATCCGCGCCCACTCGTTCTCGGCGAGCTTGAGCCGCTTCGCCTCGAACTTCTCCGGCGTGTCGATGCTGCCGAGCGCCTTGTGCCACAGCTCGTTCGAGGCCTGGATCTTGCGCACGATCTTCGGCCCCCACTCCTTCGGCACGTGGCAGTCCGGGCAGGTCGCGCGCACCCCGGAGCGGTTGGTGTAGTGCACCGTGTGCTGGTACTCCTTGAAGACGTTCTCCTGCATCTCGTGGCAGGAGATGCAGAAGCGCTCGGTGTTGGTCAGCTCGAAGGCCCAGTTGAAGCCGCCCCAGAACACGATGCCGGCGGCGAAGAGGCCGAGCACCCACCACGGCCCGATGCGCCGGAACCAGCTCTTGCGCTCGTCGAACATGTCACGGCCTCCCTTTGACGGCCGTGCCGGCAGCGGGCTGGAACGTGTTCTCCACCAGCGGATCGGCGTCGAACTGCGGCACGTGGCACTGCAGGCAGAAGTAGCGCCGTGCCGACACGTTCGCGAGCTTGTTGTCGTCGCGGTCCATGTAGTGCGACTGCCCGACCGGCGTCGCGCCGGTGTCCTTCGCCACCTTGCGGCTGTGGCAGGTCATGCACATGTTGACGTTCTTCGTGATCTGGTAGCCCTTGATGTTGTGCGGGATCACCGGCGGCTGCTTCTCGAACGCGCGCGGCAGCGCGCGGTCGTGGCGCTCCATCCGGTAGACGTCGGCGGGATTGGTCTCGGGAATCGGCGTGTCGCCGCGGATCGGCTTCACCGCGGGCTTGTCCTGGGCCGCCGCGGGGGCGGCGAGCGCGAGCGCGACGCAGGCGGCTGCGAGCAGACGGAGCATGGCGTTCCTCCTCAGGCCTTCACCACTTTCACCGCGCACTTCTTGAAGTCGGTTTCGCGCGAGATCGGGCAGGTCGCGTCCAGCGTGAGCTTGTTCACCAGGCGGCCCTCGTCGAAGAACGGCACGAACACGAGCCCTTGCGGCGGCTCGTTGCGCCCGCGGATCTCCACGCGCGCGCGGATCTCGCCGCGGCGCGAGGCGATCTTCACCTCCATGCCGTTCAGCAGGCCGCGCCGCTTTGCGTCCTCCGGGTGCATGAAGAGCTGCGCCTCGGGCACCGCGCGATGCAGCTCCGGTACGCGCCGCGTCATCGAGCCGGTGTGCCAGTGCTCGAGCACGCGCCCGGTGCACAGCCACAGGTCGTAGTCCTTGTCCGG
>CAZIXQ010000333.1:0-3892 GCA_964543155.1 uncultured Enterobacteriaceae bacterium | reverse complement strand
CTCGTGGCGATGCGCGAGACCGGCCGCAGCGTGTACGAGTTCTACATCCGCAAGCGCTGAGGCCGGCACCGACGCAGATGGCGCTGCGGGTAAAGACCGTCTGGTTCAGGAAGGAGGCGGGCGCCCGGCCGCCGGCCGAGGTCGCGACCGCGCTCGCCTCAACCCTCTGGCGGCTGGCCGACAACGCGGTCAGCGCCCTCTCCAAGGCGGACTACGACATCCTCACGGCGGAACGGGGCGTGCAGGTCATCGGCGAGATGATCGCGTTCCTGCTGCACATGGCCGACCGGATGGTGCATGGCCGGATTCCGGAGCCCGAGCGCGCGGCGCTCGTGCAGGCGACCGGGACGCGGCTCGCCGAGCTCGTCGAGGAGAACGTGCACGCCATGGTCGGCGACGACGGCTTCGACTACCGGGCGAGCTTCGTCGACTTTCTCAACCGCCGCGGCGCCGACTACGCCACCTTCGAGTTCGATCCCGCGCGGCCGAGCTTCGCGGTGATGCGCTACCTCGCTCTGGCGATCCGCGAGCGGATGACCGACGCCGATCAACCGTGGGTCGCCGACCAGGTCATGGAGTTCGCGGCGCCGGAGGCGCTCGGCACGCTCAAGAAGACGATGGACGGGTTCTACCCGGCGGTGAGCGCGAAGACGTGATTCCGTTCGCAAGCCCCTTCCACCCGGACAACGATCCGGCGTATCGCGCGTGGCGGGCGCGCAAGCTCGCCGGCTACCCGGCGCGCGCGGAGAGCCTCGTCGTCGAGGTGGACGACCCGCGGGCGCTTGCCCCCGCCGAGCACGCCGCGCTCCTCGCGCGGCTGCGCGCGGCGAACATGGCGATCTACGCCGGCCGGCGCGGCGGGTCGGGGAAGGACGTGCCGCGCCTCCTCGGCGCGCAGTTCGGGCTCGTGCAGCTGGACCGCAACGTCCTCGCCGACGACGACGGCATCTCGAGCCTTGCGGTCGCGGACGCGCCCGCCAAGGGAGAGTTCATCCCGTACACCGACCGGCCGATCAAGTGGCACACCGACGGCTACTACAACCCGCCGGCGCGGAGAATCCGCGCCCTCGTCCTGCACTGCGCCGAACGCGCCGAGGAAGGCGGCGCGAATGCGCTCCTCGACCACGAGATCGCCTACATCCTGCTGCGCGACGCGAACCCCGATTTCGTCCGCGCGCTCGCGGCGCCCGACACGATGACGATCCCGGCGCGCGAGCACGAGTCGGGCGTCGCGCGCGCCGCCGAGACCGGGCCGGTGTTCTCCGTGGACCCGGCGACCGGGACGCTGCACATGCGCTACACCGCGCGCACCCGCAGCATCGCGTGGAAGGACGACCCGGCCACCGCCGCGGCGGTGGCGCGGCTCGCGGAGATCCTGGCGGCGCCCTCGCCGTTCGTCTTTCGCGTCCGCCTGGAGCCCGGGATGGGGCTCGTGTGCAACAACGTGCTGCACGACCGCTCCGGGTTCCGCGACAGCGCGACGCGCAAGCGCCTGGTCTACCGCGCGCGCTACTACGATCGCATCGCGGGCAGCGCGCTCGCCGCCGCCGCATGAAACCCTTTCCGCCCTTCCTCGAGCCCGAGGCGCGCAGCGACGGTGGCGGCAGCGTCGCGCTCGTCGGCGCGGGCCCGGGCGACCCGGAGCTGCTCACCCTGCGCGCCCTGCGGCTGATGCAGCAGGCGGAGGTCGTGCTGCACGACCACCTCGTCTCCGACGCCGTGCTCGCGTACGTCAATCCGCGCGCCGAGCGCATCTACGTGGGCAAGGAGGATTCGCGCCACACGCTGCCGCAGGAGGCGATGAACGAGCGGCTGGTGGCGCTCGCGCGCGCCGGCCGGCGCGTGCTGCGCCTGAAGGGCGGCGACCCGTTCACGTTCGGACGCGGCGGCGAGGAGGCCGAGGCGCTCGCGACCGCGGGGATCCCCTTCGAGGTCGTGCCGGGGATCACCTCGGCGGCCGGCGCGTCGAGCTACGCCGGCATCCCGCTCACCCACCGCGACTGCGCGCAGTCGTGCGTGTTCGTCACCGGCCACCGCCGCGAGGGCGGCGGCGAGCCCGACTGGGCGGCGCTCGCGCGCCCGGGCCAGACGGTCGTGGTGTACATGGGCGTGGGCGCGCTGCCGACGATCGCGCAGCGGCTCATCGAGCACGGGCGGGGCACCGACACGCCGGCCGCGGTGATCGAGCGCGCGACGACGCCGGAGCAGCGCGTCATCGTCGGCACGCTGGCGACGCTGCCCGGGCTCGCACGGGCGCAGGACGTCAAGCCGCCGGCGCTCGTGATCGTCGGCGAGGTGGTGGCGCTGCGCGAGCGGCTGCGGCCCGGTACCGAGCGCGCCGGTGCTCCGGCCGCAGCGCCGGACGTGTCGCGGGCGTAGAGGCGCCCGGCCGGCTACTCGCGGGCGTCGTGCCGCACCATCCGGTGCGCCCAGCCGAGCAGCCGTTCGTCCGCGCTCACGAGCGCCGCGTCGTGCCGCAACGCGGTCGCCACGATCAGCCGGTCGGCCGGATCGTTCGGCAGTCCGCCGAGCTTCACGGCATGGATTCCGGTGGCGCCATCCACCGGCAGCTCGACCAGCCCCGCGCCGATCAACTCCCCGCGCCACTCCTCCGCGCTGACGGGCAGTTCCAGCCGCCCGCGCGCCTGCAGCAGCGCCGCCTCCCAGAACGACATGGCGCAGGCCGCGACCTCGCCGCGGGCCCACAACCTGTCGATCAGCGCCCGCGTCTTCCGCCCGAGCCTGCGCTCGTCGCCGTCCGCCCACACGAGGACGTGCGTATCGAGAACGATCACTCGAGCGCCTCCCAGAGCGCGGTACCGATCGGGGCGACGATGTCGCCGCGAATCCTGATCCGGCCCTTGTGCAGACCGATGAGGGACTTCGCGCGCGGGCCGCGATGCGGCCGCAGCTCGGCGACGGGCCGGCCGTTCTTGGTGACGAGAATCGTCTCGCCGGTGCGCGCCACCTGGTCCATCAGCGCGAGGCACCTGGCCTTGAACTTCGAAGCCTGGATGGTCTGCATGGAAGTTGCGGGTCGTCCGCAGGTCGGGTCGAAATGACCACTATTCTGCCTATGGTCATACGAGTGGTCAATTGGGCGCCCGAGCGCCTCCCCGCGCCTGGGGCCCGGGCGCCGCGCGGGCGGATTCAGCTACCCGCCGCGCGGGACCGGCACCACGAACTCCACCGGCCTGGCGGGCCGGGCCTGCGCGCCGACGACGCTCGCGCACGGCGCAACCTCGGACGCGAGTCCGACGATCCTCCCCACTGGCGCCGCCTCATTTCCTCTGCGCGCGCGCGCGGATGTCGTCGAGCGTGGTCTGGGTCGTGATCGCCTGCGGATCGAGGCGGATCTCGATCAGCGACGGCTTGCCCGCGGCGAGCGAGCGCTCGAGCGCCGGCGCGAACTCGCCGGTCTCCGCCACCGTCTCGCCGTGCGCGCCGAACGCACGCGCATAGGCCGCGAAGTCCGGGTTGCGCAGGTCGGTGCCGTGCACCCGCGCCGGGTACTCGCGCTCCTGGTGCATCCGGATCGTGCCGTACATGCCGTTGTTCACGACGAGGAAGACCACCGCCGCGTCGTACTGCACCGCGGTCGCGAGCTCCTGGCCGTTCATCAGGAAGTCGCCGTCGCCGTTGATCGAGACGACGACGCGCTCCGGGGCCGCGATCTTCGCTGCGACGCCGGCGGGCACGCCGTACCCCATCGCCCCGGAGGTCGGTCCGAGCTGGGTGCGGAAGCGGCCGTGGCGGTAGAAGCGGTGGAACCAGCCGGAAAAGTTGCCCGCGCCGTTCGCGAGGATCGCGTCCTCCGGCAATCGGCGCTGCAGGCACTCGACGACGTCCCACATCTGCACGCGCCCCGGGTTCTCGCGGCGCGCGATCCACT
>CAZIXQ010000332.1:0-3931 GCA_964543155.1 uncultured Enterobacteriaceae bacterium | reverse complement strand
TCGAAGAGCTTCCGGGCGATGATCTCCTTCATGATCTCGTTGGCTCCGCCGTAGATGCGCTGGACGCGCGCGTCGGCCCACGCGCGGGCGATCGGGTACTCCCACATGTAGCCGTACCCGCCGTGCAGCTGCAGGCACGCGTCGATCACGCGGTTCTGCATGTCGGAGAGCCAGTACTTCGCCATCGAGGCGGTCGCGGTGTCGAGCTTGCCCTCGAGGTGCAGCGCGATGCAGTGGTCGAGGAACGTCCGTCCGACCGTGACCTCGGTGTGCGCCTCGGTGAGCGCGAAGCGCACGTGCTGCTTCTCGGCGAGCGGCGCCCCGAAGGCCTTGCGGTCGCGCACGTACTCGAGCGTCCAGCGGATCGCCGACTCCGCCGCGGCGACCGCGCCGATCGCCACCAGCAGCCGCTCCTGCGGGAGCTGCTGCATCAGGTAGCCGAAGCCCTTGCCCTCCGCGCCGAGCAGGTTCGACCCCGGCACGCGCACCTCGTCGAAGAAGAGCTCGGAGGTGTCCTGCGCGTGCATCCCGATCTTCTCGAGGTTGCGGCCGCGCGCGAAGCCTTTCCGGTCCGACTCGACCAGGATGAGGCTCACCCCCTTCGCGCCGGCGTCGGGATCGGTCTTCGCCGCGACCAGGAAGAGGTCGGCGATCTGGCCGTTCGAGATGAAGATCTTCTGGCCGCTGATCACCCATTCGTCGCCCTCGCGTCGCGCGCGCGTGCGGATCGCCGCGACGTCGCTGCCGGCGCCCGGCTCGGTCATGCAGATCCCGGAGATCGTCTCGCCCGAGGCCATCCGCGGCAGCCACTGGCGCTTCTGCGCCTCGCTGCCGTAGTGGAGGAGGTACGGCGCGACGATGTCGGAGTGCAGGTAGAAGAGCGGCCCGGTCGCGCCCGCCCAGCAGAGCTCCTCGGTCACGATCGTCGAGAGCAGGAAGTCGCCGCCCCCGCCGCCGAACTCGGCGGGTAACGCCGGGCAGAGGAACCCGAGCCCGCCCGCCTTGCGCCACAGCTCGCGCGGCACGTAGCCCTGCCTTTCCCAGTCGCGGTGGTGCGGCGCGACCTCGCGCTCGACGAAGCGGCGGACGGTTTCGCGGAAGGCGTGGTGCTCGTCGGTGTAGGGCAGGGCGAAGCTCATGCGCGTCAGCCGTGTTTCGCGTCGTGGGGCCGGGCGGTCACGTAGACCGTGCCGGTGAACGCGGAGACGAGCGTCCCGTCCGCCCGCGTCACGTCGACACGATACACGCCGAGCCGTCGCGTGCGCGTGATCTCGATCGCGTTTGCGGTGAGCACGTCGCCCGACTGCACCGCGACCTGGTAGGTGATGTGCGCGTCGATGCCGGCGGCGATCGCGCCGTGGGAGTTGGACGCGAGCCCGAACGCGGTGTCGGCGAGCGCGAAGATCACCCCGCCGTGGCAGGTGCCGTTGAAGTTGAGGTGATCCTTGCGCACCTTGAGGGCGACGCTGGCGCGCCCGACGCCGGCGTCGCGGTACTCGATGCCGAGGCTGCGCACGAAGGGGTCGTGCGCGGCCATCTGCGCCATGCGCCTGCGCGCCTCGGCGTCGCGGTCCATCCCGCTAGTCGAAGCCGATGTAGCGCGCGATGTCTGCGGCGGGCGGGCGCGCGACGGCGCCGGGCTCGGCCGCGCCCGGCTCCGGATAGCCGAGCTTGAGCGCCGCCACCACGATCTCGTTCGCGCCGAGCGCGAGCTCGCGCTCGATCGTGTCGTGGTAGCGGGCCACCGCGGTGCGGAAGAACGTCGCCAGGCCCCGCCCGCGCGCGGCCGCGAGCAGCGCCTCGATGTACATGCCGCAGTTCAGCCAGTCGCTGCGGCCGAGCGGCCGCGTCGCGGTGAAGATCAGCGCGAGCGGCGCGCGGGCGTCGGGGCTGCTCCAGCCGTCCCTGCGCAGCGCCTCGACCAGGCGCGCCAGCGGTTCGCCGGTGACGGCGTACACCCGCCACGCCGGCGACTCCTGCGCGTCGAGCGCGGGACGGCCCGCCGCGAGGATCGCTTCGACCGTTGCGCGGGCGACCGGCATGTTGCGAAAGCGCTGCGGGCTGCGATGCGCAGCGAGCGCGCGGTCGACCGCCGCGCGTTCGTCGGAGCCCGGCGCGGCGTGGGCGCGCCTGCGCCGGCCCCGGCCCGCATGCGCCGCGTGAGCCGCGATCGCGTCGGCGAGCGCAGCGATGCCCTCGCGCGTCGTTGCGGTCGTGCGCACGACCGGCACCACCCACTCGCTCCGGCGGCGCAGCCGCAGCATGTCGCGCAGGCTCCGCTCGGTCTCGACCGCGAGCGGCGAGTCGCCCTTGTTCACCACCAGGACGTCGGCGATCTCGAGGATGCCGGCCTTGATCGCCTGCACGTCGTCGCCCAGCCCGGGCGCGCACACGACCACCTTCGTGTCCGCGAGGCCCGCGATCTCGACCTCGGACTGCCCGGTGCCGACGGTCTCCACGACGATCGTGTCGAAGCCGGCGGCGTCGAGGACGTCGATGATCTGGCCGGTCTGGCGCGAGACCCCGCCGAGGTGGCCGCGCGCGGCCACCGAGCGAATGAACACGCGATCGTCGGCGCCGTGCTCGCCCATGCGCACGCGGTCGCCGAGCACCGCGCCGCCGGTGACCGGGCTCGACGGGTCGACTGCGACGACGCCGACCCGCGCGCCGCGCCCGAGCAGCTCGCCGAGCAGGGCGTTGATGAGCGTCGACTTGCCCGCGCCCGGCGCGCCGGTGATCCCGATCACGTGCGCGCGCCCGACGTGCTGCGCCATGGCCGCGCGCAGCGTCGCGGCCGCCGGGCCCTCGACCTCCATCTGCGTGATCGCGCGCGCGATCGAGCGCCGGTCTCCGGCGAGGACCGGCGCGAGCAGCGGGTGCTCGGGACGCGTCACGGCCGCTAGACGAACGCCTGGACGTGGCCGAACCCGAGTTCCTTCCGCAGGCGGCCGCAGATCTCGCCGTGGGTGCACCCGGCCTCCGCGGCCTCGACCACCTTCGCGAAGACGTTGGCGCGCGGATCCTGCGCGGCCGCGCCAAGCGCGTCGAGCGCCCGGCCGACCGCGGCCTGCGACCGGGTCGCCTTGAACGCCCCGAAGGAGGCGATGTGCGCGCGCATGCGCGCCGGGTCGGGGCGCTCGAGCGGCTGGCGCGCGCTGCGGTCCTCGTCGACCCGGTAGGCGTTCACGCCGACGACGGTCTGCGCGCCCGAATCGATCCGCGCCTGGAACCGCCGCGCCGACTCGCCGATCATCCTCTGAACCAGCCCCGCCTCGACCGCCTTGTACATGCCGCCGGCGTCCTCGACGAGCTTCATCACGCGCAGGATCTCGGCCTCCATCTGGTCGGTGAGGCGCTCGACGTAGAAGCTGCCGCCCAGCGGGTCGATCACGTCGGTGAGGTGCGCCTCCTCGCGCAGGATGTTCTGCGTCGCCACCGCGATCCGTGCGCCGGCGTCGGTCGGGCACGAGAGCGCCTCGTCGTGGCTGTCGGTGTGCAGCGACTGCAGCCCGCCGAAGATCCCGGCCATGGCCTGCACCGCGACGCGCGCGATGTTGTTGAGCGGCTGCTGGCGCGTGAGGTCGACGCCCGAGGTCTGCCCGTGGAACTTGAAGCGCCAAGCGCGCGGGTCCTTCGCGCCGAGGCGCTCGCGCGCGATGCGCGCCCAGATGCGGCGCCCGGCGCGGAACTTGGCGACCTCCTCGAAGAACGAGATCGAGATGTCGAAGAAGAACGTGAAGCGCGGCAGGAACTGGTCGGGATCCATGCCCCGCGCGAGGCAGTCCTCGGCGTTCTGGATCGCGGTGGAGAGCGTGAACGCCATCGCCTCGGCCGGCGTCGCGCCGCCCTGCTGCATGTGCTGGCCGACCACCGACATCGGGTTCCACTTCGGCACGAAGCGGTTGCAGTAGTCGATGTGGTCGGCGAGGAT
>CAZIXQ010000331.1:0-3944 GCA_964543155.1 uncultured Enterobacteriaceae bacterium | reverse complement strand
GCCGAGGGCTACCGCCGGCTGCCCGCGCAGGCCCGCCCGGTGGTGATGAACACCAAGGGCGCGTCCGCCTCGGGCAAGAGCACGATGCGTCCGCTGCAGCGCCGGCTCGCGGCCGAGCTCGGCGTCGAGTGGAGCGATTTCGCGGTCGTGAGCCCGGACATCTGGCGCAAGTACCTGCTCGACTACGGCGCGCTCGGCGACGCGTACAAGTACGCCGGTGCGTTCACCGCGCGCGAGCTCGCGATCGTCGACCACAAGCTCGACCGCTACATGGCCGCCAAGGCGGAGCGCGGCGGCATGACCCATCTCCTGATCGACCGCTTCCGCTTCGACAGCTTCGCGGCCGACTCCGACCAGGCGGGCAGCAACCTGCTGACGCGTTTCGGCCGCGAGGTGTACATGTTCTTCATGATCACGCCGCCGCACGAGACGGTCGAACGCGCCTGGCGGCGCGGCCTCGAGGTCGGCCGCTACAAGGCCGTGGACGACACCCTCGCCCACAACGTCGAGGCGTACGCGGGCATGCCCGACCTCTTCTTCACCTGGGCGCTGCGGAGCGGCATGTCGGTGCACTGCGAATTCCTGGACAACAGCGTGCCGCCCGGCGCGCGGCCGCTCACGGTGGCGTTCGGCCGCGGCGGCGAGCTCAACGTCCTCGACGTGAAGGGCCTGCTCGACGTCGACCGGTATCGCAAGATCAACGTCGACGCACGCGCCCCGGAGGAGGTCTATCCCGGCGGCGAGGCGATGGCCCCGGCGCACAACACGCGCTTTCTCGCCGAGTGCGTCGCGCGGCTGCCGGCGGTGAACCTCGCGGCGCGCGAGTCGGGCCGCATCTACGCGCGGACCGAAGGCGGACGCCTGGCCTGGGTCGACCCCGAGGCGCTCGAGCGGGCGATCGCCGACCCGGAGACGCGCGCCGGGATCCTGGCGGTTGCCCCGGAAGCGCTCGGCGCGGGCGCCGCGGCGCGCGCCGGCGAACGGCTCCGCGCGGCGGACTTCCACACGCTCGGCCGATGGGGAGACGGCACGGCATGACCCCGGCGCTGCGCGGCGTGTGGCATCCGGTCGGCTACGGCGCCGAGCTCACCGATGCGCCCCGCTCGGTCACCCTGCTCGACGAGCGCGTCGTCCTGTGGCGCGACGCCGCCGGGGTTGCGCGCGCGCTGCGCGACGCCTGCGTCCACCGCGGCACCGCGCTCTCGCTCGGGCACGTC
This sequence comes from uncultured Enterobacteriaceae bacterium, assembly GCA_964543155.1. Classification (GTDB taxonomy): domain Bacteria; phylum Pseudomonadota; class Gammaproteobacteria; order Burkholderiales; family SG8-39; genus JAGVSZ01. Next base: position 2,727 of record CAZIXQ010000331.1, on the reverse strand, counting down.
GACGGCGGCACGATCGTCTGCCCGTATCACGGCTGGCGCTTCGGCACCGACGGCCGGTGCCGCCACATTCCGCAGCTCGAGGACCCGACGCGGGTCCCGGCCCGCGCCGCCGTCCCCGCGTACCGCTGCGAGGAGCGTCACGGCCTGTTGTGGGTCGCGCTGGAGTCCCCGCGCTGGCCGCTTCCCGACATCCCCGAGTTCGTCGATCCGCGCTGGCGCGTCGTTCGGACCGGCCCGTTCGAGTGGAGCGCCCACGCTTCCCGGCAGCTCGAGAACTTCACCGACTTCGGGCACTTCGCGTTCGTGCACGAAGGCCTGCTCGGCGATCCGGCGAAACCGGTGGTCGCACCCTACCGGGTCGAGACCGAGGGCCACCTCGTGCGCTACGCCTACGGGCGGCCCGACCAGCCGAACACCGAGCAGCTCCCGGTGTTCGCGGCGGAGGAGCGCAAGGACGCGCTGCGCCGCACCCGCTACACGATCCATCTGCCCTACACCATCGTCGAGTACATCGACTGGGGCGGCGCGGACGGTATGGTGTACCTCTTCGCCGTACAGCCGGTGAGTGCGGCGCGCTGCGTCGGCTATTGCCTCGTAGCGCGGAACTACAACCTCGACCAGCCGGACGCGCTGATGCAGGCGTTCGAGCGCACCATCTTCGCCCAGGACCAGCGCATCGTCGAATCGCAGCTGCCGCCCGCCGTGCCGTTCGACCCCGACGCGGAGCTGCACCTCGCCTTCGACAAGGTCGCGCTCGCGTGGCGCCGCGCGATGCGCGATCAGGGCCTGGCGTCATAGGCGGCGCGATGCTGCGCTACGCGATCGTCGTCCACGGCGGGTGCGGCCGCTGGTCCTCGGCCGACACCGCCGCCGCGCTCGCCGGGGTGCGCGCCGCCGTCGCAGCCGGGCGGGCGGTACTCGCCGGCGGCGGCACCGCGCTCGACGCGGTCTGCGCCGCGGTCGTCGCCCTCGAGGACGATCCGCTCTTCAATGCGGGCACCGGCTCGGTGCTGAACCGCGACGGCGCGGTGGAGATGGATGCATCGGTCATGACCGGCCGGGATCTGCGGGCGGGTGGCGTGGCGGCGATCGCACGGGTGCGCAACCCGGTGCTGGTCGCGCGCAAGGTCATGGAAGCGACGCCGCACATCCTGCTGGCCGGTCCGGCCGCGACCGCGTTCGCGCGCGCCCACGGCTTCGCCGACTACGACCCGGTCACGCGCGCGAGCCTGCGGCGATTCCGGCTCCAGGCGGCCGCCCGCGCGCCGGGCACGGTCGGCGCGCTCGCGCTCGACGTCGAGGGCGCTCTGGCCGCCGCAACCTCGACCGGCGGCGTGTCGCTCAAGCTGCCCGGGCGCGTCGGCGACTCGCCGATCCCGGGAGCGGGCAACTACGCCACCGCGCGCGCGGCCGCGTCGGCAACCGGGAACGGCGAGCTGATGATGCGCACGCTCGCGGCAAAAGCGGTCTGCGATCTCGTCGCCGCGGGACGGACGGCGCGCACGGCGGCGACCGCGGCGGTCCGAGCGCTGCCGGCGCGGGCTGGGGAGAGCGGCGGGATGATCGCGCTCGACGCGCGCGGACGCATCGGCGTCGCGATGCGCGGCGGCGTGATGCCGCACGCGTGGGCAAGCGCCGGCGCGGCGCGCATCCGCGCCCGGCTGCGCGGCTGAGCCGTCAGGCCGCCTTGCGGCGGTTCTTCTCCAGCCAGCGGTCGACCAGCGCGACGATCTCGTCGAGCGCCGGCAGGCGCAGGCCCTTCTGCGCGGCGATCGACTGCACCAGCCGGTCCACGCGCTCGATGTTGGGCGCGCCGGCCGCGAGCGCGCGGGCCGCCGACGACGGGCTCTCCAGCGACTGCGCCGCGGCCGCGTACTTGTCGAACGGCACGAGGTCCTTCGGATCCGCGCCGAGCGACGTGCACAGCGCGAACACCCAGTCGTAGATCGCGCGCGAGGCGGCCAAGTCGGAGTGCACCGCCTCCTTGGCCGACCGGATGCCGTTCTCCTGCACGCAGCGGTAGTTGCCGGCGATCAGCATGCTCCACTTCGCGAGCGGGACGAAGACCGAGTCGTGCACCTTGAGCTTCACCGGCAGCTCGATCTTCTCGCCGCCGACGTCGAACCGCAGCGCCTCGATGTCGGCCTGGAGCCGCCGCAGCAGCGCGGTGTGCGCGTCCGAATCGAAGCGCGCCGCCTTGAAGTTGGTCGGCAGCCGCACCTGGAGCACGTTGACCTTTTCATCCGGCGGACGGAACGCCTGCGGATCGGGGCTGCACAGCGTGACGAGCCGCGGGTCGAAGGCATCCCACACGGTCGGGTCGGTATAGGCGCTACGGCAGCCGTCGACGTTCACGCCCGGGATCCGCTTGAGATAAGCGAGCGGCGGCATGTTCATGATCGACATGCACGGCACGCGCGCCTCCGCGACGCGCTCCATCAGCTCGCGCACGCCCGGCGAGCGGTACTGGGGTTCCTGCATCGCGAGGCCGACGAGATCGAAGTCGGCCGGGTCGAAGTCGTGCGCGCCCCCCGCGGATATCGCGCCGGGCAGCTTGCGCGAGTCGATCTCGACGAGGCCCGTGCGCCCCTTGACCGGCATCCGGATGCGGAAGCCGTCCCTGTTCATCAGCTCGGCTTCGGCAGGCAGGCAGACGAGCCGGACGGTGTGGCCGGCCATCAGCAGCTTGGACGCGAGCAGCGACCCGTACGACGCGCCCAGCAGCAG
>CAZIXQ010000330.1:0-3950 GCA_964543155.1 uncultured Enterobacteriaceae bacterium | reverse complement strand
CATCGCCCTCGTCCTGCCTCGGCTCGACCTCATGACCCGCTCGGACTGGCTGGTGGCCGGCATGCCCGCGCCCGCGGTGCTCGCTGGCGTCGTAGGCCAGACCGTGGCGTACGCGGTCCTTCTCATGGCCGCCGCCCAGTTCGACCTGCACCGGCAGAACTTCTAGGCGATGCGCGAGCGGCCGGTCAGCCACGTTCCGCGCTGGGTGCTGGCGCTTCTGGGGCTCGCCCTCGCCGTCCAGCTCACGGTCGCCCTCGCTCTTCCGCGGCCGCGCGCCGCCGCGGCGGACCTCGGCCGCCCGCCGGGTCTCGCCGCGCTGCGCCTCGCGTCGTTCGGCGAGCCGGTCCCGCTCGCGAAGCTCCTGATGCTCTACCTCCAGGCCTTCGACTACCAGGCGGGGACCCGCATGCCGTATCGGGATCTCGACTACGAGCGGCTCGAGGCGTGGCTCGACCGGATCCTCGCGCTCGACCCCGACGGCCAGTACCCGCTGATGTCGGCGAGCCGGCTCTACGCGCAAGTGCCCGATGCCGCCAAGCAGCGGCGGATGCTGGACTTCGTCTACCGGCGGTACCTCGAGGACCCGAACCGACGCTGGCCCTGGCTCGCGCACGCCACCGTGCTCGCGAAGCACGAGCTGAAGGATCTCCCCCTCGCCCGCCGCTACGCAGTCGCCCTGCAGCAGCACACGACCGCCCCCGACGCCCCCCTCTGGGTCCGGCAGATGGAGCCGTTCATCCTGGAGGACATGAACGAGCTCGAGACCGCCAAGGTCCTGATCGGCGGCCTCATCGCCAGCGGCCAGGTGAAGGACGAGCGGGATCTCCGCCTGCTCGAGCGCCGGCTGAAGGAACTGGAGGCCCGCATCGAGGCCGAGAAGTCCCGCAAGCCCTAGCGCTGTCGGCCCCGCGTCAATCCTGGCGGGTTTCTGACAGCATCGCGGCCCGCCGCGCCGTGATTTCTTCCACAGGCAAGGGAAAAGCGGAGAAAACCGCTGGCATTGAAGTTGCTCCTGCTTTTCAGCTGCGCGGCCACGGGATCTTGCCGGGGCGTCATGGCGAGGAGCGAACAATGCAAACGAAACTCAGACAGTCGGGCTTTACCCTAGTCGAGATCGCGATCGTTCTCGTGATCATCGGCCTTCTCCTGGGCGGGATCCTGAAGGGCCAGGAGATGATCACGCAGGCCCGCATCAAGAACGTCATCAACGATTTCAACGGCATCACGGCCGCCTACTTCTCGTACCAGGACCGCTACCGCGCCATCCCGGGCGACGATGCGGGGGCGCCGGCGCGCTGGACGCTCGGCGCCGCGGGCACGTCGCCGACCGCCGGCAGCGGCACGGTCGACGGCAACTGGAATGCCGCGAGCGCGAACCCCGAGCCCGAGACGCGGCTCTTCTGGTGGAACCTGCGTGCGGCCGGCTTCATCCCCGGACCGACCGCGCCGGCTGACCAGGCCTCCTCGCAGCCGACGAACGCCTTCGGCAGCCTGATCGGCGTCGCGAACGGCGCCGGTGCGGCGACCCTCAGCCTGAGCGGCCTGATCATCTGCTCGTCGGGGATTCCCGACAAGGTCGCCATCGCGGTCGACACGCAGATGGACGACCAGAACGCCGGCACCGGTTCGCTGCGCGCGATCATCGGCGGGTCGGGCACCGCCCTCGCCGCCCTGGCGACGCCGCCGCTGAATTACGCGGAGACGGGCTCGAACCAGTACCTGATGTGCCGCGGCGTCTGATCGCGCGGTCGTAAGCGCACCAGCAGAGGCAATCTCGCGAAGGCCCGCCCTTGTGGCGGGCCTTCGCGTTCCTGTTGCGCGCGCGTCACACGGCTCGTCGTCGTCGCGCCGACATTTCACGACGATTCACAAACGCCCCGCCATACGCCCGGGAGTTCCGGGACTATTTCCTCGCCGCGCCCGCGGCGACAGGGCATCGTGTCGCCCCACAGGCAGTTGTTTCTTTGCTCATTTCTCGAAGAAGAATGGCTGGCAATCCTGGTGGCACGCGCGGGCGACGGAGGTCCGGCGCGCGAAGTGCAAAGTCAGGCGGCTTCACACTCGTGGAGCTCGCAATGGTGCTCGTGCTCATCGGCCTTCTCATCGGCACGATGCTGCTCGGCAACGGTATCCTCACGCAGTCCCGCATCAAGTTCGTCGCGAACGAGTTCGAGCAACTGAAGGTCGCGATCATCACCTACCAGGATCGCTACGCCGCCCTGCCCGGCGACGATGCGCGTGCCGCGTCGCGGTGGGTGGGCCGGTCCAAGGACGGCACGGGCGACGGCCGCATCAGCGGCTCGTACCAGGCGGTGCCCCCGGGCGGCGATCCGCTCGTCGCGCTGACCGTGGACGCCACCGCAGGCGAATCGCTGAACTTCTGGTGGCAGCTGCGACTCGCCGGGCTGATCGTCGCGCCGCCGCCGGTGATCACGCCGGTTGCCCAGCCGCTGAACGCCTTCGCCGGGGTGGTGGGCGTGGAGTGGGCGGTGCTCGGCTACCCGCGCCTCTCCGCCTGCACCGCGAACCTGCCCGGCGACATCGCGATCGGCGTCGAAAGCCAGCTGGACGACGGCAATCCGCGCCGCGGACTCGTTCGCGCGGCGAAGCAGAGCGTCGACAACGAGCCGATCGCCACCGCCGACGCGACCGTGACGACGTACGCCACGGGCGACGGCGACATGTACATCCTCTGCCGCCGTCTGGACTGAGTCCCGGACCGCGCCCGGGGCCGCCCGAGCGCCGGGCGTGACTCAGCCCTGCAGCAGTCGCGCCTCGGCCGCCTCGATCGCATCGGGCCGGCCGAGCAGGATCACCACGTCCCCGGCCTCGATCCGCGTCTCGAGTGCGGGGTCGTCGGCGCGGATGCCGCGCCGGCGGATCGCCGTGACCTCGGCGCCGAGCGCCGCGATCGCGAGCTCGGCAAGCGTGCGCCCGACCGCGTGCGCGCCCTCATCCACGCTCACAGTGTGCAGCCGCGGCTGGTTCGCGTCGTCGAGATCCGCGGCGTCGTCGGTCGCGCCGTGGAAGAAGCCGCGCAGCAGCCGGTAGCGTTGGTCACGCACGCCCCGGATCTGGGTCAGCACGCGGCGCACGGGGACGCCCAGCAGCAGCAACGCGTGGGATGCGAGCATCAGGCTGGTCTCGAAGGTGTCCGGCACGACCTCGGTCGCGCCGGCCTGCACGAGCCGCTCGAGCCCGCTGTCGTCGCGCGTGCGCACGATTACGGGCAGCGCGTCGTTGATCTCGTGCGCGTGGTGCAGCACGCGCAGGGCCGCCGGCGTGTCGGTATGGGTCACGACGAGCACCGCGGCGCGCTTCACCCCGGCCGCGATCAGCGTCTCGCGACGCCCGGCGTCGCCGAACACCACCGTGTCGCCGGCGGCGGCGGCCTCCCGCACGCGCTCCGGGTCGAGGTCGAGGGCGACGTAGCCGATTCCCGCGCGCTCGAGAAAGCGCGCGAGGCTCTGGCCGGTGCGCCCGTAGCCGCAGATCACCACGTGCCGCTCCGTCGCGAGGCTGCGGACGGCGACCTGGTGGAGTTCCAGCGAGCGCAGCATCCATTCCGAGCCGGAGAGCCGCAGCGCGATCCGGTCGCTATGCTGGATGAGGAACGGCGCGGCGAGCATCGACAGCAGCATGCCGCCCACGACTGCCTGCGCCGTCGCCGGATCGACCACCTGGACGTCCACCGCGCGCACCAGCAGCACCAGCCCGAACTCGCCCGCCTGCGCGAGCGCGAGCCCGCTGCGGATCGCCGTGCCCGGGCTCGCACCGCGCAGCCGCGACAGCGCGGCCACGAGCGCGAACTTCAGCGCCATCGGCACCGCAAAGACCCCGAGCACGAGCGGCAGCTCGCGCGCCACCACGGCGAGGTCGAGCTGCATGCCCACCGAGATGAAGAACAGCCCGAGCAGGACATCGCGGAACGGCTTGATGTCCTCCTCGAC
>CAZIXQ010000329.1:0-3968 GCA_964543155.1 uncultured Enterobacteriaceae bacterium | reverse complement strand
CTCGGGCACGATGCGCGGGTCGGTGGTGTAGACGCCGTCGACGTCGGTGTAGATCTGGCACTCGTCGGCCTTGAGCGCGGCGGCGAGCGCGACGGCCGAGGTGTCCGACCCGCCGCGGCCGAGGGTCGTGATGTTGCCGGCCCCGTCGACGCCCTGGAATCCGGCCACGACCGGGATGCAGCCGGCAGCGATGTCCGCGCGCAGCCGATCCTCGTCGATGCTCACGATCCGCGCCTTGGTGAACGCGCTGTCGGTGAGCACGCGGACCTGGGCGCCGGTGTAGCTCTTGGCCTTCAGGCCGAGCTCCATCAGCGCCATCGAGAGCAGCCCGATCGTGACCTGCTCGCCGGTGGCGGCGATGACGTCGAGCTCGCGCGGGTCCGGGTTCGGCTGGATCTCCTTCGCGAGCCCGATGAGCCGGTTGGTCTCGCCGGCCATCGCCGAGGGCACGACGACGACCTGGTGGCCCTTGGCCTTCCACCGTGCCACGCGCTGGGCGACGGCCTTGATCCGCTCGGGGCTTCCGACCGAGGTGCCGCCGAATTTCTGGACGATGAGTGCCATGCAGCAGGTCGCGAAAAGTGCGCGATTTTACAGGATCGCGGCGCGGCTCCCGCGGTCCGCAGGGCCTTGCCCGGTTGTCACCATTGTTTACCATTCGGAGCCGACGGAAATATGACGCTGTGCTACGATCCCGGGCAAGCCGGGTGGTATGGGGCGGAGGCGGAACGGGGAGGAAAACAGGACATGAAACTGTTCAACTGGATCATCAATCCGAAGGAAGTCCGGACCAAGCTGGGCCTCAACCAGCAGGAGTTCTGGACCAGGATCGGCGTGACGCAGAGCGGCGGCTCGCGCTACGAGAGTGGGCGCGAGATGCCGAAGCCGGTGCAGGAGCTGCTGCGCCTCGTGCACGTCGAGAAGATCGACCTCACCAAGGTGAAGAAGGAAGACTTCGAGGTCATCGAGTACCTCAAGACGGCGAATCCCGACCTGTACCGCGAGCTGCGGAAGCGCACGAAGGGCAAGCGCAGCAAGGCGGGCAGCGGGCCCGCGAGCGATCACTGAGCGCCGCGGGTCCGCGCCAGTGGGAAAGGCCGGCGCTGCCGGCCTTTCTCTTTTTTGCGGGTGGCGGATGGGGTGGGATTCGCCGACGTGCCGCCGGCCGCGGTTCGGCGGCGCATTCGCGCAACGCCGAACCCTTCGAAACCCACGCGCGGGCAAAGCCGTTTGCCCGCTCCCCTGCGCCCGAAATGCCGCGGCCCGCTCGCGCGGGCCGCTCTCATTCCTGGCGGATGGGGTGGGATTCGAACCCACGAAGGAGTTGCCCCCTTGCCGGTTTTCAAGACCGGTGCATTCAACCGCTCTGCCACCCATCCGTTGCTCAATAATATCAAAGCCTTACGCAATAGCTTGCAATCCGACCCGCCCCCCCGATATTACGGTCTGCGATGGTCGCCAGGCGGCGCGCCGGCTATACTCGCGGCGCGAAACTCGCCGACCTAGAAGCGATCTAAGCGACGTTACCTCGACCAACCTGGAGGAAGCATGCAACCCGAGCTGCAGCCCGTACCGGCCGGCATCCCATCTGCGACCCAGGAGCGGGCGCTCGCGCAGCACCGCGTCCTGCGCAACACGTACCTGCTGCTTGCCGTATCGCTGATTCCGACCGCGATCGGCGCCGCGATCGGCACGAACCTGAACCTGTCGTTCCTGCGTTCGAGCCCGTTCATCTCGTTCTTCGCGATCCTCGCGATCTTCTACGGCTGGATCTTCGCGATCGAGCGCAACCGCGACAGCGGCGTCGGCGTCGCGCTGCTCCTCGGCTTCACGCTGTTCATGGGCCTGCTGCTCGGCCCCCTCTTCCAGCAGGTCCTCGGCCTGCGCAACGGCGCGCAGCTCATCATGATGGCGGCCGGCGGCACCGCGGCCGTGTTCTTCGCGCTGGCCGCCGTGGCCTCGAGCACGACCCGGAACTTCAGCGGGATGGGCAACTTCCTGCTGGTCGGCGCCATCGTGATCATGCTGGCGGTGGTCGCGAACGTGTTCTTCCAGAGCCCGGTGCTCCACCTGGTGCTGGTGGCCGCCTTCGTGGTGTTCTCGGCGCTCGTCATCCTGTGGCAGATCAACTCGATCATCCGTGGCGGCGAGACGAACTACATCTCGGCGACGCTCACGCTCTTCGTGGCGGCCTACAACCTCTTCACCAGCCTGCTGCAGCTCCTCGGGATCTTCGGCGGCGACCGCGACTGAGCGGCCCGTCGGCATCCACCCAGGGCGGCTCCGGCCGCCCTTTTTCATTGGCGCTCGAAGAGCGCGATCGACTCGACGTGCGCGGTGTGCGGGAACATGTTCACGACCCCGGCGGCGACGAGGCGAAAGCCCTTCACGTTCACCAGCACGCCGGCATCGCGCGCGAGGGTCGCCGGATCGCACGACACGTAGACGATCCGCCGCGGCCCGGGATCCGCGAGCGCCTTGACGACCTCGATCGCGCCCTCGCGCGGCGGGTCGACGAGCATGGCGTCGCAGCGCGGCAGCGCGGCGCAGGCGGCGGCATCGAAGAGATTTGCGACCTGGAACTGCGCCACCAGAGCGTTCGCCTGCGCGTTGGCGCGCGCGCGCTCGACCAGTCCGGCGTGCCCTTCGACGCCGATCACCGCGGCGCCGCTCGCGGCAATCGGCAGCGCGAAGTTGCCCAGGCCGCAGAAGAGGTCCAGCACCCGCTCGCCGGGCCGCGGCGCGAGCAGCGCGAGCGCGCGGTGGACGAGCCGTTCGTTCACCGCGTGGTTCACCTGGGTAAAGTCGGTCGGCGCGAAGTAGAGCCGCAGCCCGTACTCCGGCAGCGCGTAGTAGAGCGGCGGCGCGTCGAGCGGATGGAACGGATGGGCCGAGGCCGGGCCCGCCGGCTGCAGCCAGAACTGGACGCCGTGCCCATCGGCGAACGCGCGGAGCGCGGCCTCGTCGGCCGCGGCGAGTGGGGCGAGATTCCGGAGAACGAGCACCACGACCTCCGCGCCCACCGCGACCTCGATCTGGGGCACGCGGTCCCGGATCGACAGGCCGCTCACGAGGTCGCGTAGCGGCGCGATCAGCGCCGATACCCGCGGCGGCAGCACCTCGCAGCTCGCCATGTCGGCGACGTAGGTGGACCGGCGTTCGCGAAAGCCGACGAGCGCCCCGCCCTTCTTCGGAACGAAGCGCGCCGAGAAGCGGGCGCGGTCCCGGTAGCCCCACGGCTCGCCGTGGATCGGGGCGAGCATGGACTCGGCGCGCACCCTGCCGATGTGCAGGAGCGCGTCCTCCAGCACGCGCTGCTTCGCGGCGACCTGGGCGCGCGGCTCGACGTGCTGCATTGCGCAGCCGCCGCACGCCCCGAAGTAGACGCAGCGTGGCGCGACCCGCGCGGCGCTCTCCCGGAGCACGCGCACGAGCCTGCCGGTGTCGTACGCGGGCTTGCGCTTGAGGACTTCGAACTCGACCCGCTCGCGCGGCAGCGCCCCCTCGACGAACACCGCCTTGCCCGCGACGCGCGCGACGCCGCGTCCCTCGCGGTCGAGGGATTCGATGACCGCGACGTTCATCTCAGGGCTTCGGCCAGGCGGCCAGGAACTCGCGCCAGTGCGGCGCGTCGAGCTTGCCGAGCGTCGTCCGGGCGAGCGCGAGTTCGGCCGCGTACTCGGCCCGGTCGAGCGCACCGCGCATCAGCTGGAAGCGCAGGAACACGAGCCAGGTGTTGAGGGTGTCGGTCTCGCAGTACGCGCGCACCTCTGCGATGCGGCCCGCGCGGAACGCGTCCCACACCTGCGAGCCGTCCATCCCGAGCTTCCCGGGCAGCCCGACGAGCCGCGCGACCTGGTCGAGCGGCGCGCTCGAGCGCGGCTGGTACATGGCGAGGAGGTCCATCAGGTCCAGGTGGCGCGTGTGGTAGCGGTTGATGTAGTTGTTGTAGCGGAAGTCGCGGCTGT
>CAZIXQ010000328.1:0-4008 GCA_964543155.1 uncultured Enterobacteriaceae bacterium | reverse complement strand
GCCATGTAGCCCGGGGTGCCCATGATCGCGCCGATCTGGGTGAGGTTCGAGGAGTCGATGCGCGCGATGCCGAAGTCGGCGACCTTGAGCCGGCCGTTCGTCATCACGATCAGGTTTGCGGGCTTGACGTCGCGGTGGTAGACGCCCTGCTCGTGCGCGTAGGCGAGCGCGTCGAGGAGCTGCGCCATGATGCTCACGGCGTCGCGGTCCTCGAAGCGCGTGCCGCGGTTGAAGTACTCCCGCAGCGGGTTGCCCTGCACGTACTCCATCGCGATGTAGGCGAGGTCGCGTTCCTCGCCGTACTCGTACACCGCCACGATGCCGGGGTGCGAGAGGCGCCCGGCGGCCTGCGCCTCGTTCTTGAAGCGCGCGAGCATCGACGCGGCGCGGTCGTCGTCGTCGATCAGCTCCTTGCGGATGGTCTTCAGCGCGACGGTGCGGCGGATGTTCGGGTCGAACGCCTTGTACACCACCCCCATGGCGCCCTTGCCGAGCACCTCGGTGACCTCGTACTTGCCGAGCTTGTCGAGCGACGCCATTGGCTTCGGCCCGCGCTACTCCTCGAGCATCTTCATCGCCTGGACCAGGCTCTTCTTCATGCGGTTGAAGGAGTCGGCGAGCGTCCCGATCTCGTCGCGCGCGCGCACCTGGAAGTCGGGCACGTCCATGTTGCCGAGGCTCACGTCGTCGGCGAGCTTGGAGAGCCTCGTCACCGGCCGGATCACCATCGCGAGCAGCATGAGGTTGAGTGCGACGCCGATGACGACGAACACCGCGGTCAGCGAGGTCATGAAGGTCTTGAAGGCGGCGTTGGCGCGCTCGATCGGCACCGCGGTCGGCACCACCACCACCTGCGCGCCGATGACCTCGTTCAGCTGCCAGCCGAAGCCGTTCGCGGGCCCGTAGCGGTCGACCATGGTCTTCGGCGCCGCCTCGACCGTGCTATGGCAGACGAGGCAGGCCGGGTCCTTGATCTGGAACGGACGCGCGATGTAGAGGGTGCGGCCGGTCGGCGTGTCGCGCTCGCCCATGATCTCGCCCCGGTCGGGATTGGCGCGGAACTGGCTGATGATGTCGGCTTCCCACTCGACCGCGCGGTCGCGCGGGTTGGTCGGATTGAGCGCCGCCTCCTTGTAGCTGTACTCCGGGAACTTCTTGCGCAGCCCGTTCAGCACCTCGGTCGCCGAGTACGACGGGACCGACTGCGGCAGGAAGGTGTACTTCATCTGCGTATCGAGCAGCGGTCGCACCTGGGTGGAGGTGTAGGCGCGCGTGGAGAGCGATGTCTCCATCAGCAGGCGCGCGTTCTGCAGGATCTCCTCGCGCGCGTTCTTCTGCAGCAGGTCGTGCGACACGTAACCCGCCGCCGCGAGCCCCAGCAGGAACACGAGGAGAAACACCAGGTTGAACTTGAACATCAGCTTCATAGCGGCCTCCTGGTCAGGGTCATGCGCTCATTGCGACGGAGCGCCCTTCGTCGCGGGCGGCGCCTCGACCGCCGGCGGCTCGGGCGGCGGCTTCGGCTTGTACTTCTCGGGGAACAGTATAGGGTCCCACTCGGGGTGCGACCGCAGATTCGCGATCAGCGCCGTGCGGAAGGCGAGATCCTGGTTCGCCTTCGGGATGAACGGGCGCATGACCGCCTTGCGGATCTCCGGCGGGGCCTTCAGCCACATCTCGATGTCGCCGTAGGCGAGCTCGCCGAGGGGCCGCGGCTGCGCTTCGCGGTCCTTCCACTTCCCCATGCGCACCGGCAGGTTGTCCATGTAGCCCCTGGGCATCGCGCTCACGAAGCCGCCGGCCGGGCGCGGCTGGGTCGCGCCGCGGCTCTCGCTCCTGCGCGTGAAGTACTCGCCGCCGCGGACCCGGATCGGGCTCGACGGCACGGCCTTGACGAAGCCCTCGGCGAGGCGCGCCTCGCCGGTCTCCACGAAGATCGCCCCCTCGGCCTCGCCGATCTGGGCGACGGCCACCGCGTCGACGGCGGCGATGCCGAAGACCGGCGTGGACAGCCGCAGCGGGGCCGCGGCCTTGGTGTTCGTGAATTTCACCCAGCCGCGCATCAGGTAGAGCTCGGAGATGCCGCCGGACCTGGCGGCGCGCGAGGCGAGCGCGGCGGCGTAGAAGCGCGCGCCGGGGCCGAGGCTGAGGATCAGGCCGTCGGCGAACTCGAACTGCGCGAGGCCCTTGTCGCCGACCTCGACGATGTCCCCCGACTGGAGCCGCACGCCTTCGGCAAGCGCGAAGCGCGCCGTGCCGCGCAGCACCGCGGCCTGGCCCTCGAGCAACGTCACGGCCGCGGGGAGCTCGGCGCTCGCGCACGCGAACGCTGCCGCGAGGCACGCCGCGGCGAGCAGCACAGCCGATGCGCGCGAACTCCGCACGCGTTTCCCCCTCTCCTGGTGGGCGGCCTCTCCGACCGGTATTGCGCCCCCCCTGCGCCCGAGCCGCAGGGAGCGGTCGATACTAGGCGGGGGTCGGGGGAGGCGTCAATCCGGCGAGCGTCTAGGACCAAAGGCGGGTTCTCGACACTTTGCCCGCCTCCCGGCCCGCATATACTGCGTGGTGCATGTACATGGGGTGGGAATGAGCAGCGAAGCGATCCACCGCGCCATCCTCTTCGTCGACCCGTCGACCGCGCGCCTCGCGGGGCACCCGATCGGCGCGCTGCCAAACCGAGCGCTTCGGCCCATATGAGCAGCGACGCGATCCACCGCGCCATCCTCTTCGTCGACCCGTCGACCGCGCGCCTCGCGGGGCACCCGATCGGCGCGCTGCCAAACCGAGCGCTTCGGCCCATATGAGCAGCGACGCGATCCACCGCGCCATCCTCTTCGTCGACATAAGCGGCAGCACGCAGCTCTACGAGCAGCTCGGCGACGCGCAGGCGCTCGCGCGCGTCGAGGCCTGCCTGCGGCTCCTGCAGACCGTGACCGAGGAGCTCGCGGGCCGGGTGGTCAAGTCGACCGGCGACGGCCTGATGTGCGCGTTCGACGACGCGCCGGCGGCGCTGCAGGCCGCGCGCGGCATGCAGGTGCGCGTCTTCGAGCAGCACGCGCTCGGCGGGCCGGCGCTCGCGATCCACGTCGGCTGCCACTACGGGCCGACGATCGAAAGCGGCGGAGACTTCTACGGGGACGCGGTGAACGTCGCGGCGCGGGTCGCGGGCGTGGCCAAGGTCGGGCAGATCATCGCGACGCAGGATGTGGTCGCGCGCCTCGACCGGCCCTTGCGCGACAAGACCCGCATGCTCGACCGCGTCGCGGTGAAGGGCAAGCGCGAGCCGGTGGAGATCCACGAGCTCGTCTGGCAGGACTCCGAGGAGCTCACCATGCTCGGCACGCGCCTCACCGAGGAGCGCGTCCCGCGCCTGCGCCTGGCATTCGGAGGGCGCGAGCTCTGGTTCGACGGCAGCGGCAAGGGGGCGGTGACGCTCGGGCGCGACGCGACCTGCGACATCGTCCTCGACGACCGCAAGGCGTCTCGGCAGCACGCGAAGATCGAGCGCCGGCGCGACAAGTTCCTGCTGGTCGACCACAGCTCGAACGGCACCTTCGTCCAGATCGCGGGCGAGGCCGAGATGGGCCTGCGGCGCGAGGAGCTGATCCTGCGCCGGCGCGGCCGGATCGCGCTCGGCCATCGGACGAGCGACCCGGAAGCCTCGGTCGTCGAGTTCTCCTGCGAGTGAGCGACGCTCAGGTCGCCACCCGGTTCCGCCCGGCGCGTTTGGCGCGGTAGAGGGCCTTGTCCGCCGCCTTGATCACCGCTTCCGGGTGGTCGTGGCGCTCGCCGCGCTCGGCGACCCCGATGCTCACCGTCACCGATACGGTCTGGGCGCTCGGCGTCCCCGTCCGGCGCCGTTTTCCGGCGCGCTTGCGCCGCGGACGGTCGGCTGCGCGAATCGCCATGCGGTAGTCCTCGATGTCCGCGCGCAGCGCCTCGAGGTGCGGCAGCGCGTCGTCCGCCGACTTGCCGCCGAAGAGCACGGTGAACTCCTCGCCCCCGTGG
>CAZIXQ010000327.1:0-4018 GCA_964543155.1 uncultured Enterobacteriaceae bacterium | reverse complement strand
GTCACCGACCGGTTCGAGCTCTACATCACCGGGCGGGAGATGGCGAACGGGTTCTCGGAGCTGAACGACCCGGAGGACCAGGCGGCGCGGTTCGAGGCACAGTCGCGCGCGAAGGCCGCGGGCGACGCGGAGGCGATGTACTACGACGCGGACTACATCCGCGCGCTCGAGCACGGCCTGCCGCCGACCGCGGGCTGCGGCATCGGCGTCGACCGGGTGGTGATGCTCTTCACGAACAGCCCGTCAATCCGCGATGTGATTCTCTTCCCGCACATGCGGCCGGAGCAGTAGCGCCCTCCCGGGCACGCCGGCGGCCGACCCGTCTTGCGCGGGGCGCGTGAACGGCATCACGCCCGGCCTCGCATGGGCCTGCTCCCTGGAACGGAACTGGCTGAGGTGATCGCAACCCTTCTTGGGATGCGCCGCCATGCCGACCCGCCTGACGACCTTCGGCACTTTGCAACACTCCACCGGTGCCGCAACAACTCCCTCGAGCGTACCCACCGTCGGCGCTGGCAGCGTTTCGTCAGTGGGTTGACGCAATGCAGGACACCACGATCATCAATGTCGTTGGCCGCCGCGTATGGACCGCGGCGGGCGATGCAGCATTCGAGGCCGAGATCTCGCTTGCCTGCGGCGCGCGCGGACGCGCACTCGCGGCGCCGGTCAGGCCCGTCCGGCCCGGTCCGGCCGACGTCCGCCGCGCACCGAGCGCGACGGTTGCCGCAATCAACGGCCTCGTCGCCGCCGCGCTGCACGGACTCGACGCGCGCAGGCAGGACGATATCGACGCCACGCTCGTCAATCTCGCCCTAGGAAGCGACGAGCACGCGCGCCGCGCGGCGACCTGCGCGAGCTCGATTGCCGCGGCGCGGGCGGCGGCCCGCGCCGCGGGCGAGCCGCTGCATCGATACCTGCGCCGCGGCCAGTCGCCGCGCATGCCGCTTCCGGTCATCGACATCTTCGCGGGCGGGAACGAGGCGAGCCCGATCCGGTCCCTCGCGATCCTGCCGTTCGCGGCCGAAGGCGTCGACCATGCGCTCGAGCTCGGTCTCGAGATCCAGCGCGCGGCGCTGGAGGCCTGCGGTGCGATGGCCCCGGGCGAGTACGACGAGGTCACGATCGAGGCCGTGCTCGCGGGAATCGAGGCGGCAGGGTTTGTCCCCGGCGAGGACGTCGGGCTCCTCGTCGACGTCGGCGCCGCGCGCCTGTTCGCATCGGGGCGCTACGCCGGCCCGGACTGGTCCTTCGACACGGACGGCTGGAGCGAGCGCGTCGCCGGCTGGATCGAGCAGTTCCCAATCGCGGGAATCGAGGAGCCCTTCGCGGAAGACGCGGCGACCGCGAGGTTCGCGCGCTACGTGGACGGCAGGATTCGCCTGATCGGGAGCGACTCGCTCGACAGCGACGCCGAGCGCATCGCCACGGCCGCGGCCGGGCAGCGGGTCTCCGCCGCGGTCCTGCGGCCCGAGGCGGCCGGCACGCTGAGCGCGTTGCGCGCCGCGTTCGATGCGGCGCGCGGTGCCGGCTGGCCGGTCTTCATGGGCACGGGGGAAATCGAAGTGGAGGACGTCAGCCTCGTCCATCTCGCCACCGCGTGGCAGTCCGGCTACGCCAAGCTCGGCGCGGTCGGCCACGGCGCGAGCCTCGCCCGCTGGAACGAGGCGCTGCGCATCGAGGCGTCGCTGCGTCCCGCCGCACCCGCCTACCGGCTCGAGGCCGCTGCCCGCATGGTGCACTGAAGCCCCGCGGGGCGACCGATATAATCCCGGGCCATCCGGTGCGCCCGGTGCACGAGCCTCGCGTGCGGGCGGCGCGTCGCGCCCCCCCGATGCCCGGCTCCCTCCACTCCGAACACCACGCGCGCGGCATTCTGCTGATCATGGCCGCGGTCAGCACCTTCGCGGTCCTCGACACGATTGCGAAATACCTGTCGCGGACCTACCCGGTGCCCCTGATCGTGTGGGTGCGCTACGCAATGCACGTCCTCGTCATGCTGATATTCGTTGCGCCGCGCATGCGTTGGCGGCTGGTCGCGACCGAGCGGCCGTGGCTGCAGGTCTTTCGCGGCGTGGTCCTCGCCGCCTCCTCTCTCCTCTTCTTCACCGCCCTCGCGTTCATGCCGATCGCGGAGGCGTCCGCAATCACGTTCCTCGCGCCCCTGCTCGTCACCGCGATGTCCGCGTACTTCCTCCGCGAGCGGGTCCGGGCGAGCGCCTGGATCGCTCTCGCGACGGGTTTCGTCGGCGTCCTGGTCATCGTCCGCCCGGGCGGTGCCGTTTTCTCGCCGGCCGCGCTGCTGCCGCTCGGCACCGCCTTGTGCTTTGCGACCTACCAGTTCCTGACGCGCCGCCTCGCCGGCATCGACTCGACGATGGCCACGCTCTTCATCGGCGCCCTGGTGGGGACGATCGTGATCTCGTTCCTGCTCCCCTTCTACTGGGGCCTGCCGCAGGGCCCCTTGCACGCCCTCCTCTTCGTGGCGCTCGGCGTGCTCGGCGCCGGCGGGCACTTCGTGCTCATCCGCGCGTTCGAATACGCACCACCATCGGTGCTCGCCCCGTTCGTGTACGCCCAGCTCGCGACGGTGCTCGCGCTTGGTTACGCGGTCTTCGGCGACTTCCCCGACGGCTGGTCGCTCGTCGGCATGGCGATCATCGTGCTGAGCGGCGCGTGGATCGCCGCGCGCCAGGGTCGCTAGGGGCCGATCGATGGACCTCAGCTTCGGCTCCGCGATCGTCGTGCTCCTGCTGGTGGTCGACCCGATCGGGAACATCCCGCTGGCCGTCACGCTGCTGCGCCGGGTGGAACCGGCGCGGCGCGTGCGGGTGGTGGCACGCGAGTGCGCGATCGCATTCGCCGTGCTCCTTGCG
Organism: uncultured Enterobacteriaceae bacterium; assembly: GCA_964543155.1. Classification (GTDB taxonomy): domain Bacteria; phylum Pseudomonadota; class Gammaproteobacteria; order Burkholderiales; family SG8-39; genus JAGVSZ01. Next base: position 1,145 of record CAZIXQ010000327.1, on the reverse strand, counting down.
TTCGTATTCGCCGGCGAAGCGATGCTGCGGCTGTTCGGTCTCTCGGACACCTCGCTCACGATCGCCGGCGGGGTGATCCTGTTCCTGATCGCGATCCGCATGGTGTTCCGCAGCGTCGGCGAGATCTTCGGTGCGCTGCCAGAGGGCGAGCCGTTCATCGTGCCGCTCGCGGTCCCCTCGATCGCCGGGCCGACGGCGATCGCGACCGTCGTGCTGCTCGCTTCGAGCGCCCCGCAGCGCTGGCCGGAATGGGTGACCGCGATCGTGATCGCGGTCGCGGTATCGTTCGCCGTGCTCGCGTTCGCCGAGAGGATCGCGCAACGGCTCGGCGAGCGCACGCTCGCCGCGCTGGAGCGGCTGATGGGCCTCGTCCTGACCGCGATCGCGGTCGAGATGCTGCTGCGCGGAATCGAGGCGTTCGTGCGCCAGCTCGCACACGCGAGCTGACGCAGTCCTTCGCCTTAGATGCGCTCGAAGACCGCGGCGATGCCCTGCCCGCCGCCGATGCACATCGTCACGAGGCCGTAGCGCTTCTGCGTCCGCTGCAGCTCGTAGAGGGCCTTGACCGTGAGGATCGCGCCGGTGGCGCCGATCGGATGGCCGAGCGCCACCGCGCCGCCGTTCGGGTTGACCTTCGCCGGGTCGAGTTCGAGGTCGCGGGTGACCGCCATCGCCTGGACCGCGAACGCCTCGTTCGACTCGATGACGTCCATGTCGGACGGCTTCAGCCCGGCCTTGGCGAACACGTTCTTCACCGCGGGGATCGGCCCGAGCCCCATGTAGTCCGGGTCGACCGCCGCATGCGCATACGCGACCAGCCGGGCGATCGGTTTCAGACCCTTCTTCTGCGCAGTGGCAGCCTCCATCATCACGATCGCGGCCGCCCCGTCGTTGATGCCCGAGGCATTGCCGGCCGTGACGGTGCCGTCCTTCTTGAACGCGGCCTTGAGCTTCGACATGTCCTCGGGTTTCGCATCGTGGCGTACGTGCTCGTCGGTGTCGAACACCACCGGACCCTTCCGCGTCTTCATCTCGAGCGGCAGGATCTGGCTCTTGAAGTGCCCGGCCTTGATGGCGGCCGAAGCGCGCCGGTGGCTCTCGAGCGAGAACTCGTCCTGCTGCTGGCGCGTGAAGCCGTACTTCGC
>CAZIXQ010000326.1:0-4033 GCA_964543155.1 uncultured Enterobacteriaceae bacterium | reverse complement strand
AAGCGCTGCATGAGCTGCGGGCTGTGCTTCGAGTGCGACAACTGCGTCGTGTACTGTCCGCAGACCGCGGTGTTCCGCGTCAAGAAGGCGCAGGCCACCACCGGGCGCTACGTCGACACCGACTACACGAAGTGCATCGGCTGCCACATCTGCCGCGACGTGTGCCCGACCGGGTACATCCAGATGGGGCTCGGGGAGTGAGCCTTGGCGCGTAGCGCCGTCATCGGCGCAATCGCGCTCGCCCTGGCGCTGGGCGCCGGCTGGGCGCTCTCGCAGGCGCGCGGCGCGGCCGCCGGACGCGTGCCGAAGCCGGTGATCGCCCAGGGACAGGGCGAGAAGTGCGTGGAGCCCACGGACTTCATGCGCCGGAACCACATGCAGGTCCTGATGTTCCACCGGGACCGCACGGTGCACGAGGGGATCCGCACCCCGCAGCACAGCCTCAAGGGCTGCGTCGAGTGCCACGCCGGCGCAAGCACCGGCACGGTCGCAGGGAACCAGGACGACTTCTGCCAGAGCTGCCACGGCTACGCGGCGGTCAGCATCGACTGCTTCGAGTGCCACGCGACGCGGCCGCGGCGCTCGCTCGCCGGAGCGCCCAGGCCGTGAAGCCGGTCGACCCGACGCGGCGCCAGTTGCTCGCGCTTGCCGGCGGCGCGGTCGCCGCGCTCACGCTCGCCCCGGGGGTCCTGCTCCTCACGCCCGCGCACGGCCGGGCACCCGACCAGCCGGTGACGGGCAAGGTCCGGTGGGGCCTGCTGATCGACACCACGAAGTGCGCAAGCGGCTGCACCGACTGCGTCGCCGCGTGCAACCGCGAGAACGGGCTCCCCGGCGGCACGCGGCCGACCGACGCGCAGTGGATCCGCAAGGTCGAGCTGAAGGATCTGCGCACCGGGCGTCAGGCGTCGCTCCCGATGATGTGCCAGCACTGCGCCGAGCCGCCGTGCGTGGACGTCTGCCCGACCGGCGCGTCGTTCAAGCGCGCCGACGGGATCGTGCTCGTCGACAAGCACATCTGCATCGGCTGCCGCTACTGCATGATGGCCTGCCCGTACAAGGCGCGCTCGCTCGTCCACGAGCCGGTCACCGGCCAGAACCCGGACGTGCCGCGCGGCAAGGGCACGGTCGAGTCGTGCACCCTCTGCGTGCATCGCGTCGATCGCGGCGAGACGCCCGCGTGCGTCGCCGCCTGCGCGGCGGCGGGCCATGGCGCGATGCTCTTCGGCGACCTCAACGACCCGGCGAGCGAGATCGCGCGGCGCCTCGCCGCCTATCCGAGCACCCGCGTGCGCGCCGACCTCGGCCTCGACCCCGGCGTGCGCTACCAGGGGATCTAGCGGCAGTGAAGATCGTCCTGCACGCGATCGAAGGCCGCAGCCCCGGCTACTGGGGGCTCCTCGGCGCGCTCGGCGCGCTGACGGTGCTCGGCCTCGCCGGCGCCTGGTATATGGAGCATCACGGTCACGTCGTCACCGGCATGAGCAACCAGATCGTCTGGGGCATGCCGCACGTCTTCGCGGTGTTCCTGATCGTCGCGGCCTCCGGCGCGCTGAACGTGGCCTCGATCGCATCGGTCTTCGGCAAGGGGTTCTACAAGCCGCTCGCGCCGCTCTCGGCGCTGCTCGCCGTGGCGCTGCTCGCCGGCGGCCTCATGGTGCTCGTGCTCGACCTCGGCCGCGCCGACCGGCTGGTCGTGGCGATGACGCACTTCAACTTCAAGTCGATCTTCGCCTGGAACATCTTCCTCTACACCGGGTTCTTCGCGATCGTCGCGCTCTACCTCTGGACGATGCTCGAGCGGGGCATGCATCGCTTTTCGTCCGCGGCGGGATCCACCGCGTTCGTCTGGCGCCTCGTGCTCACCACCGGCACCGGCTCGATCTTCGGCTTCCTCGTCGCGCGCGCCGCCTACGACTCGGCGCTCCTCGCGCCGATGTTCATCGCGTTGTCGTTCTCGTACGGGCTGGCGGCATTCCTGCTCGTGCTGCTCGCGGCGTACGGCTGGACGGGACGCGAGCTCGGGCCGGCGGTGCTGGCGCGGCTCGGGAACCTGCTCGTCGTCTTCATCGCCGCGGCGCTCTATTTCGTCGCGGTCTATCACCTGACCAACCTGTACCTCGCGAAGCAGAGCGCGTTCGTGCGCTTCATCCTGGTCGATGGCGGCGTGTATCCGCTCGCCTTCTGGGGCGGTCAGATCGTCCTCGGCAGCCTCGTGCCGATGGCGCTCCTCGCGCACCCGCGGCTCGGCGCGAGGCGGGGGGTGATCGCCGCCGCCGGCGCGCTCGTGGTGCTCGGGGGGCTCGCACAGATGTACGTCACGATCGTCGGCGGCCAGGCGTTCCCGCTCGAGCTCTTCCCCGGCTTCGCCGAGTCGAGCACGTTCTTCGACGGCGAGGCGCACCGCTACGTCCCGACCGCGCCCGAGCTCGCGCTGGGGCTCGCCGGTTTCGCAGTCGCCGCGATCCTGGTCGCGCTGGCAGTGAAGCTCGTCGCTTTCCTGCCCGAACGCCTGAGCGACAAGCTCGCCGAGTCGGCCTGACGATGATTGCCACGCCCTCCCGGCTGCTCGTCTCGGCCGCCCACAAGTCCTCGGGGAAGACCACCGTCGCCCTCGGGCTCGCCGCCGCGTTCGCCCGCCGCGGCCTCGCGGTGCAGCCCTTCAAGAAGGGCCCCGATTACATCGATCCGCTGTGGCTCGGGGCTGCGAGCGGCCGGGCGTGCCGCAACCTCGATTTCCACGTGACGCCGCGCGACGAGCTCGTGCGCGAGTTCGCGCGCCACGGCGCGGGCGCCGAGGTGTGCCTGGTCGAGGGGAACAAGGGGCTCTACGACGGGCTCGACCTCCAGGGCACGAACAGCAACGCGGCGCTCGCCCGGCTCCTCGGCCTGCCGGTGGTGCTGGTGCTCGACGCGCGCGGCATGACGCGCGGGATCGCGCCGCTGATCCTCGGCTATCAGGCGTTCGACCGCGCGATCGCGATCGCCGGCGTCGTCCTCAACCGGCTCGGCGGCTCGCGCCACGAGGCGAAGCTGCGCGCGGTCATCGAGCACTACACCGACGTGCCGGTGCTCGGCGCGGTGCACGAGGACCCGCGGCTCGCGATCGCCGAGCGCCACCTCGGGCTGATGCCCGCGAACGAGGCCGCGGCGGCGCAGTCGCGCATCGCCGCGATCGCGGACGCGGTCGAGGCCCAGGTGGACCTCGAACGGCTGCTCGCCGCGACGCGGGCGGCCGCGCCGCTCGATCCGCCGGCGCCGCTTCCGGCGCGGGGCGGTGCGCACGTGCGCATCGGCATCGCCCGCGACCGCGCCTTCGGGTTCTACTACGCCGACGATCTCGACGCGTTCGCGCGCGCGGGCGCGACGCTCGTCGCGTTCGACACGCTGCGCGACGCCCGCCTGCCGGAGGTGGACGGCCTGTTCCTCGGCGGCGGATTCCCCGAGTGCTTCATGGCGGCGCTCGAGGCGAACGCATCGCTCCGCACGGCGCTGCGGCGCGCGATCGAGGCGGGGCTCCCGACCTACGCCGAGTGCGGGGGGCTGATGTACCTCGCGCGCTCGCTGTCGTGGCGCGGCGAGCGGCGCGAGATGGTGGGCGCGATCCCGGGCGACGCGGTGATGCACGAGCGCCCGGTGGGCCGCGGTTACGTGCGGCTCGCCGAGACCGCCGCGCACCCGTGGCCGGGGGGCGCGCCGGTCGCCTGCCACGAGTTCCACTACTCGAGCCTCGAGAACCTCGCGCCGGGCACCGCCTTCGCCTACCGCGTCGAGCGTGGCCACGGCGCCGACGGCGCGCACGACGGCCTCGTGCGCGGCAACCTCCTTGCGTCGTACGCGCACCTCCGCACCATCGGCGCGTGCGACTGGGTCGGGCGTTTCACCGCGTTCGTGCGCGGCGCGGCCGCGCGCCGGCGGGCCGCGTGAGCGCGCCGGGCCGCCCCAAGCGCGAGTCCTTGGCGCTCTTCAGCGCCAAGGTAAGCCCATGAGCGCCGCGTGGCAACGCCGCTGGCCGGCACCGGCGAAGCTCAAC
>CAZIXQ010000325.1:0-4040 GCA_964543155.1 uncultured Enterobacteriaceae bacterium | reverse complement strand
TGTCGGTGTTCTTCTCCAACGCGCTGGTGGGCTCGCTCACCGGCCTTGCCCTGATCCTGCTCTTCTGGCCCCTGATCGCCGCGGGCATCCGCAAGATTCGGGGCGGCTGAGGCACCGGAGGCTCCCATGCCCGTGATCGCAATGACGATGGAGGTCGGTACGCGCGGCTCCGAGGTTGCCGCGGGGCTCGCGCAGGCGCTCGGCATCGCCTCGGTGGGGCACGAGCTCGCCGAGCGCGTCGCCGACAAGATGCACGTGAAGAAGAGCCTGCTCCAGCGCCTGCGCGAGGGCAAGGCTTCCGTGCTCGAGCGCATGTCGACCTCGCAGACGGAGATTGCGGTGTTCACTGCCGAGGAGATCTACGGCCTCGCGCAGCAGGGCAACGCGCTCGTCCGCGGCTGGGGCTCGACGCTGCTGCTGCGCCCGGTGGCGCACATCGTGTGCGTGCGCGTCTGCGCCCCGTTCGAGGTGCGCGTGAAGTCGCTGCTGCAGCGCCTCGACACCGACGACGAGGCGTTCATCCGCGAGGAGATCCAGCGCAGCGACGAGGCGCACGCTGCCGCGATGCAGACGCGCTTCCACGTGAAGTGGGGCGACCCGCTGCTCTACGACCTCACGCTCAACACCGAGCGCGTGTCGATCGCTTCCTGCATCGAGCAGGTGGCCGCCCTGACGCGCCGGCCCGAATTCCAGGAGACCGACGCCTCGCGTGCGACACTTGCGAACCTCGCGCTCCAGGCGCGCGTGCGCGCCGCGTTCTTGGCCCATGCCGCGACCGAGCACGTGGAGGTCACGGTTGTGGCCGACGGCGACCGGGTGACGCTGCGCGGGATGGTGCGCGACGAGGCCGAGCGCAAGGGCGCGGCGGAAGTCGCGCACAAGGTGCCGGGCGTCAGGCACGTCCACTCCGAGCTGCGGGTGTTCACGCGCCCGCGGCGCTAGTCGAACCGGGCTACGGCTGCGAAGCCGCCCGCTGCTTCAGGCGCGAGAGCGTCTCCGGCGTGAGGTTCAGGTAGGAGGCGAGCTCCTTGTTCGGAATCCGGCCGAGGTAGTCCGGGTGCTTGCGCTGGAAGCGCGCCAGCCGCCCCGGGGCGTCGAGGAGGTGCAGCGTGATGGTGTGCGCCATCACCTCCGACATGAGCTTCATCACCTCAAACTCGAAACGGGCCTTGACCTCGGGGTGGCGCTCGAGGAGCTCCACCCAGAGCGGCATCGCGAGCTTGGCCACGCTCGTCTTCGTCACCGCCACGATGCTGTAGGGCACCGGCGTCTTCAGGCGCCATGCCGCGTAGGACGTGTCCATGTCGGTCTCGGCGGCGAAGCGCAGGATCATCTCCTTGCCCTCGGCGTTGGCGACCACGCGCTTCAGGATTCCGTCGAGGACGAAGAACTGCTCCATCTCGGTGGAGCCCTGGTGGACGAGGAGCTCCCCCTTGCGGTAATCGGCTACCGCGAGCAGGGGCTCGAGGTCCGACCACTGCGCCGGCGTCATGCCCTGCAGGATCCGGTTGCGGCGCAGGAGCAGCTTCAGGCTGTTGCGCTGCGGATGGCTGGCGAGCGAGGTCACGCGAGCCGGATTTTAGACCCTTGACCGCAGTCAAGGCTGCCCGCCGGCACCGCTCTCTATGATTTGCGCCTCTTTCCGAGGGAGACCCGCATGGGCACCGTCGAACCGCAAGTGGCCGCGACAACCGATGCACCGGTGACCGACGGCTTCAGCCTCGTCATCGAGGCCCTCAAGCTGAACGGCATCGACACGATCTACTGCCTGCCCGGCATCCCGGTCACCGACCTCATCCGCAAGTCGCAGGCCGCGGGGCTGCGCATGATCGCGTTCCGCCACGAGCAGAACGCCGGCTATGCCGCATCGATCGCCGGCTTCATGACGGGCAAGCCGGGCATCTGCCTGACCGTATCCGCGCCCGGCTTCCTCAACGGGCTCACGGCGCTCGCGCACGCCACCACCAACTGCTTCCCGATGATCCTCGTCAGCGGCTCGAGCGAGCGCGAGATCGTCGACCTGCAGCAGGGCGACTACGAGGAGATGGACCAGCTCGCGATCGCGAAGCCCCTGTGCAAGGCCGCCTTCCGCGTGCTGCACGCCGAGGACATCGGAGTGGGGATCGCGCGCGCGATCCGCGCGGCCGTTTCCGGCCGCCCCGGCGGCGTCTATCTCGACCTGCCGGCAAAGCTCCTCCCGCAGGCGATCGACGCGGCGGTCGGCAGGAACTCGCTGATCGAGGTGGTCGATCCGGCGCCGCGCCAGATTCCGGCCCCGGATGCGGTGAAGCGCGCGCTCGACCTGCTGAAGGGCGCCAGGCGGCCGCTCATCCTGCTCGGCAAGGGCGCCGCCTATGCGCAGGCGGACGCCGAGATCCGCGCGCTGGTCGAGACGACCGGGATCCCCTACCTGCCGATGTCGATGGCCAAGGGCCTGCTGCCCGACACGCACGAGCTGTGCGCGTCGGCGGCCCGCTCCTACGTGCTGCCGGAGGCGGACGTCGTGATGCTGGTCGGCGCGCGCCTGAACTGGCTGCTCTCGCACGGCAAGGGCAAGACCTGGGGCGGCAAGGAGGCGAAAGCCTGGGGCGGCCAGAAGTTCATCCAGGTCGACATCTCGCCGCAGGAGGCGGACAGCAACGTCCGCATCGACGCGCCGGTGGTCGGCGACATCGGCTCCTGCGTGTCGGCGCTGCTGGCCGGCATGGGCCGGGGCTGGGCGAAGCCGCCGGCCGAGTGGCTCGCCGCCGTCGCCGAGCGCAAGAGCAAGAACGTCGCGAAGATGGCCGAGACGCTGGCCAAGGACCCGACGCCGATGAACTACCACAGCGCGCTCAATGTGGTGCGCGACATCGTCAAGGCACACCCCGACCTGTGTCTGGTCAACGAGGGCGCGAACGCGCTCGACTTCACGCGCAGCATCGTCGACATGTACCAGCCGCGCAAGCGTCTGGACGTGGGTACCTGGGGCGTGATGGGCGTCGGCATGGGCTACTCGATCGCGGCGGCAGTGGTGAGCGGCAAGCCGGTGATCGCGGTCGAGGGCGACAGCGCCTTCGGCTTCTCCGGCATGGAGGTCGAGACCATCTGCCGCTACAACCTGCCGGTCTGCGTGGTGATCCTGAACAACAACGGCGTCTACCGCGGCGACGAGAAGAATCCGACCGGCGGACGCGATCCGGCGCCCCTGGTGTTCGTGAAGGACGCGCGCTACGAGAAGCTGATGGAGGCCTTCGGCGGCGTGGGCGTGCACGCGACGACCCCCGCCGCGCTGCGAAGCGCGATGGAAGAGGCCATCGGCTCGCGCCGGCCCACCCTCATCAACGCCGTGATCGACGAGGCCGCCGGCACCGAGAGCGGCCGCATCACGAGCCTCAACCCGACCGCGAAGAAGAAGTAGCAGCCAGAGGCATTGGAGATCAGCATGGAAGCTCTGAAAGGCGTACGCATCCTCGACATGACCCACGTGCAGGCGGGGCCGACCTGCTCGCAGCTGCTCGCGTGGATGGGCGCGGACGTGATCAAGTTCGAGAATCCGGCCGGCGACGCGACGCGCGGCCAGCTGCGCGACGTGCCCAAGGCCGACAGCCTGTACTTCACGATGCTGAACTGCAACAAGCGCTCGATCACGGTGAACATGAAGAGCGCGGAGGGCAAGCAGGTGTTCGTCGACCTGCTGAAGAAGTGCGACATCATCATGGAGAACTTCGGGCCCGGCGTGCTCGACCGCTTCGGCTTCTCGTGGGAGAAGATCCACAGCATCAACCCCAAGATCGTGATGGGCTCGATCAAGGGCTTCGGCTCCACCGGCCCCTACGCCGACTTCAAGGCCTACGAGAACGTCGCGCAGGCGATGGGCGGCGCGATGAGCACCACCGGCGTTCCCGACGGCCCGCCCTTCGTCACCGGCGCGCAGATCGGCGACTCCGGCACCGGCCTGCACCTCGCGATCGGCCTGCTCGCGGCGCTGCGCCAGGCGGAGCGCACCGGCCAGGGCCAGTACGTCGAGGTGGCGATGATGGACGGCGTGATGAACCTCT
>CAZIXQ010000324.1:0-4134 GCA_964543155.1 uncultured Enterobacteriaceae bacterium | reverse complement strand
CTCGCTGTCGAGTGCGCTCGTCGCCTCGTCGAGGATCAGGATCGGGGCGTTCTTGAGGAACGCGCGCGCGATCGCGAGGCGCTGGCGCTGCCCCCCGGAGAGCCGCACGCCGTCCTCGCCGATCACGGTGTCCAGGCCCTCGGCCATCTGGCCGATGAAGCCCATCGCGTGCGCCGCCTCGGCCGCCGCGACGATCTCCTCGCGCGTCGCGTCGCCGAGCCGGCCGTAGCCGATGTTGGCCGCCACGGTGTCGTTGAAGAGCGTCACGTCCTGGCTCACGAGCGCGATGTTCGCGCGCAGGGACGCGAGCCGGAGCGCCTGCACGTCGATCCCGTCGACGAGGATCTGGCCCGCCTCCGGCGTGTAGAACCGCGGCAGCAGGTTCGCGAGCGTGGTCTTGCCGCTGCCGGAAGACCCGACGAGCGCGACGGTCTCGCCCGCCGCGATCTGCAGCGACACGTTGTCGAGCGCGCGGCGCGGCGCGTCCGGGTAGGTGACGCTCACGCCGCGGAACTCGATGTCGCCGCGCGCGCGGCCGAGCTCGCGGGTGCCGGCGTCCGGCTCCGGCGCGCGGTCGATCAGCTCGAACACCGTCTCGGCCGCGGCGAGGCCGCGCTGCAGCGTGGCGTTCACGCCGGTCAGCCGCTTGAGCGGCGAGAGCAGCATCGCGAGCGCCCCGAAGAACGACACGAACCCGCCGACGGTGGTCTGCTCCTTCATCGCCTGGTCGACCACGAGGTAGACGACCCCGGCGAGCGCGAACGCGGCGACGATCTGCGTGAGCGGCACGGTCGCCGCGGCGGCGACCACCGCCTTCATGCTGAACTTGCGCACCTTGTTGACCGCCTGCTCGAGCCGCTTGGACTCGTACGCCTGTCCGCCGAACACCTTCACCACCCGGTGGCAGCCGATCGACTCCTCGAGCACGTGGTTGAGATCGCCCATCGCCGTCTGCTCGGCGCGCGCCATCGAGCGCAGCCGGCGCGAGAACTTGCGCACGATCAGCACGATCGCGGGGCCGACCACGAGCGTGGCGAGCGTGAGCTTCCAGTTGAGGTACACCAGCCACGCGAGCAGGCCGATCACCGTCAGGGTGTCCTTGACCAGCACCGTGATGGCGCTCGTGGCGGCGCCGGTGACCTGCTGCACGTTGAACGTGAACTTGGAGATGAGGCTGCCGGAGGTGGTGGCGTCGTAGAACGCCGTCGGCAGCCGCACGAGCGTCGCGAACATCGCCTTGCGCAGGTCGACGACCACCTTCTGCGCGACCCAGTGCGCGCAGTAGTCGGCGGTGAACGACGACACGCCGCGCACGAGGAAGAGCGCCACGAGGATGAGCGGCGCCAAACGCAGAAGGGTCGGGTCCTTCTCGACGAAGGTGCCGTCGATCAGCGGCTTGATGAGCACCGGGATCCCCGCCTCGGTGGCCGAGAAGACGACCATCGCCAGCACGGAGGCGACGTACACGCGCCAATACGGCTTCACGTAGCCGAGGAGGCGCAGGTAGAGCTGGAGGCTCGAGAGCGAGGGGGGCGTCATGGCGGGACCGGGATTATACCGCCCGGGTCACGTTTTCCCTTCCAGAACAGCGCCATAGAGCGCGATCAGGCGCTCGCCCATCGCGTCGAGTCCGAGGTGCGTCACCGAGGCGCGCGCTTCCTCGCGCATGTCGTCGCTGACGCGCGCGGCGAGGTCGTCCATCGCCTGCGCGAGCGCGCCGGGGTCGAGCGCGTCGACGACGCGGCCGGTCGCGCCCTCCTTCACCAGCTCGGCGGCGCCGCATTGCCGGGTCACGATGACGGGCAGGCCGCTCGCCAGCGCTTCGAGGGCCGCGTTGGGAAACGGGTCGTACAGCGTCGCGAGGACGAAGCAGTCGGCGGCGCCGTACCACGGCTTCACGTCGTCCTGCCCGCCCGCGAAGTGCACGCGCCCGGCGACGCCGGCGCGCGCGGCGGCCGCGCGCAGCGCGTTCTCCGCGCGGTCCGTCCCGACCACGAGGAGCCGCGCGTCGCGATCGGCGAGCTGGCCGAGCGCCGCGATCACGGTGCCGACCCCTTTGCGCGCGAAGCCCGACCCCACGTGCAGGAAGACCTTCGCCGTGTCCGGCACCCCGAGCGCCGCGCGCACCCGGGCGCGATGCGCCTCGCGCAGCTCCGGCACGAACGCGTCGAGGTCCACCCCGTTGTACACGACGTGGAGCTTCTCCTGCGGCAGGCCGAACCACTTCTGAATCTCGTCGCGCACCATGCGCGAGTTGCAGATCACCGCCTTGAGGCGCGGGCTCGCAAAGAGCGCCGCTTCGGCGTCGAGCACGTAGCGGTGGTACGGGCTCAAGGTGTCGGCGAGGCGCGCGAGCGCGCCCGCGCCGCGCGCGCGGTTCTCGAGCCACTGCCGGTGCACGCCGTCCCCGGCGCGGTAGATGTCGCAGCAGGCGATCCGCTCGTGGGACTGCACGAGGTCGAACCCCGCCGTCGCGAGCCGCGCGCACGCCGCGCGCGCGAACCCGCGGTCGCGCCACAGCCGCCCGACGTAGAACGGGTCGACCCTGAGCGTGCGCGCGGCGCCGCCGTCCTGCCACTCCCGCGCGACGAGCGTCACCTCCGCGCCCTGCTTCTCCAGCGCCGCGAGCGCGCGGGCGACGAACCGCTCCGCCCCGCCGTAGGGGTTGTAGCGCTGGCGGACGACGGCGATCTTCATGCGCTCGCCGTCACCGCACGCCGCCCTGGCGCACGCGGTCGAGCGCGCCGCAGATCGCCTCGGCCCCGTCGAGGGCGCGCGGGCCCATGCGGTTCACGAGCGCGGGGTCCATCGGATGGATCTGCGCCCGCTGGACGGCGCGCAGCGTCCTGAACTGGCGCCACCACGCGGCGGTCTCCTTCGCCTGCTCCGGCGTCGCGCTCAGCAGGATCGCGTCGGGATCGGCGGCGAGCACCTGCTCGCGCGAGACGACCGGCGTGAGCGGCCCCGCTTCCGCGAACACGTTGCGGCCGCCGCACAGCGCGAGCATGGCGGAGACGAGATGCCGCCCGTTCACCGTCATCAGCGGCTCGTGCCAGATCTCGTAGAACACGCGCACCGCCGGGCGGGACGCGTGGCGGCGGCGGATCGCGTCGAGCCGCGCCTCGATCGCGCCGGCCGCGCGCTCGGCGGCCTCCGCGGTTCCCGCGAGCCGTCCCACCGCGCGCACCACGCGCGGCACGTCCTCGAGCGTCCCGGCGTCGGTGGAGAAGACGCGAAAGCCGCGCGCCTCGAGCTGCGCGACGTCGCGCGCGCGCGACCCGGAGCGCCAGGCGAGCACGAGCTCGGGCTTGAGCAGCGCGAGGGCTTCGAAGTCGACGTGTGTCGCGTCGGACACGACGGGCAGCCGCGCGGCCTCGGGCGGGAAATCGCTGTAAGCGGACACGCCGACGAGCTTCGCGCCCGCCCCGGCCGCAAACGCGATTTCCACCAGGTGCGGGGCGAGCGCGACGATGCGCGCGGCGCTCGCCGCGAGCACCACTTCGACGCCGCGGTCGTCGCGCAGCGCGATCTGGGCGGCGGCGCCGTGCGCGGCGAGCGCGAGGCCGGCCGCGGCGAGCGCGCGGATCATCCGCGCGGCGCGGCGGCGAGCAACTCGTGCGCCGCGGCGAACACCCGCTCGACCGGCAGCGTGGTCAGGCACTCGCTCACCTTTCCCCCGCCGCAGCCGTCGTTGCCGCACGGCCGGCACGGGTGCGCGTCGGAAGCGATCACGCGGTGCGGCACGCGCCACGGCCCCCACTCGAGCTCGCCGCTCGGACCGAAGAGCGCCACGACCGGCGTGCCCATCGCCGCCGCGATGTGCATCGGCGCCGAGTCGACGCCGACGAAGAGCTTTGCGCGCGCGGTCAGCGCCGCGAGCTCTTTGAGCGTGAGCTCGCCGGCGAGGTCGATCGTCTCGGCGCGGCAGGCGGCGCGGATCGCCCGCACCAGCTCGAGCTCCGGCTCGCTCGGCGCGGCGGTGAGCACGACGCGCTCGCCCGCCGCCGCGAGCCGCTCGACGAGCGCCGCGGTGCGGTCGGCCGGCCAGCACTTGAACCGCCACCGCGAGGCCGGGTGTATGTGCACGAAGCCGCGCTCTGCCAGCCCGAGCGCGCTCATGCGGTTGCGGACCGC
>CAZIXQ010000323.1:0-4134 GCA_964543155.1 uncultured Enterobacteriaceae bacterium | reverse complement strand
CATCGGCGACCGCCAGACCGGCAAGACCGCGGTCGCGGTCGACACGATCATCAACCAGAAGGGCAAGGACCTCATCTGCGTGTACGTCGCGATCGGCCAGAAGGCCTCGACGGTCGTGAACGTGGTGCGCAAGCTCGAGGAGCACGGCGCGATGGCCTACACCATCGTCGTCGCGGCGACCGCCGCAGAGTCGGCGGCGATGCAGTACATCGCGCCCTACTCGGGCTGCACGATGGGCGAGTACTTCCGCGATCTCGGCCAGGACGCCCTGATCATCTACGACGACCTGACCAAGCAGGCGTGGGCGTACCGGCAGATCTCCCTGCTGCTGCGCCGTCCTCCGGGTCGCGAGGCCTATCCGGGCGACGTGTTCTATCTCCACAGCCGTCTGCTCGAGCGCGCCGCGCGCGTCAACCCCGATTACGTGGAGAAGCTCACCGGGGGCAAGGTCAAGGGCAAGACCGGCTCCCTGACCGCGCTGCCGATCATCGAGACGCAGGCGGGCGACGTTACCGCGTTCGTTCCGACCAACGTGATCTCGATCACCGACGGCCAGATCTTCCTCGAGACCGATCTCTTCAACGCCGGCATCCGGCCCGCGATCAATGCGGGCATTTCGGTGTCGCGCGTGGGCGGGGCGGCACAGACCAAGATCATGAAGCGCCGCGACACCGGCGGTGGCGTGCGCCTCGCGCTCGCGCAGTACCGCGAGCTGGCGGCGTTCGCGCAGTTCGCCTCCGACCTCGACGAGGCGACCCGCAAGCAGCTCGAGCGCGGGCGCATGGTGACCGAGCTCATGAAGCAGCCGCAGTACCAGCCGCAACAGGTCTGGGAAATGGCGCTCACCCTGTTCGCGGTGAACAACGGCTACTTCGACGACGTCGAGGTCAAGAAGGCGCTCGCGGCCGAACGCTCGATGCGCGACTACCTGAAGGACAAGTACGGCGCGCTGGTCGACTCGATGGAGGCCAGGAAGGATCTGTCCCCCGACGACGAGAAGGCGCTGCACGAAGCGATCAAGGACTGGAAGAAGTCGGGGTCGTTCTAGGAGCGCGCCCATGCCGGGCACTAAAGAGATCAGGGTGAAGATCCGGAGTGTGCAGAACACCCGGAAGATCACCAAGGCGATGGAGATGGTCGCCGCGTCGAAGATGCGCAAGGCGCAGGAGCGCATGCGCGCCGGCCGGCCCTACACCGAGAAGATCCTCAACATCGCCGCGCGCATCAGCCACGCGAACCCGGAATACCGCCACCCGTTCCTGGTCAGCCGCGACACGGTCAAGCGCATCGGAATCATCGTGGTCACGACCGACAAGGGGCTGTGCGGCGCGATGAACACGAACCTGCTGCGGCTCGTGCTCCAGCACTACAAGGAGTGGCAGGGACAGGGCGAGGAGATCGACGTCTGCTGCATCGGCAACAAGGGCTTCACCTTCATGCAGCGGCTCGGCGCCAACATCGTGTCGCACGTGACCCAGCTCGGCGACCGGCCGCAGCTCGATCGCCTGATCGGTGCGGTGAAGCTGATGCTCGACGGATACATCTCCGACCGGTTCGACCGCCTGATGATCTTCACGACGCGGTTCATCAACACGATGAAGCAGGAACCCCTGATGGGACAGATCCTGCCGCTCACGGGCGAGCGTCTCGGCGCGCCCCAGGGCTCGTGGGACTACATCTACGAGCCGGAGGCCCGCGCGGTGCTCGACCAGGTGCTCACGCGCTACATCGAGGCGGTGATCTACCAGGCGGTCGCGGAGAGCATGGGTTCGGAGCAGTCGGCGCGGATGGTCGCGATGAAGGCGGCCTCGGACAACGCGGCGACGCTCATCGACGAGCTGACGCTGATCTACAACAAGAACCGGCAGGCGGCGATCACGAAGGAGATCTCGGAGATCGTCGGCGGGGCGGCGGCGGTCTGATCTGGACATTGGCCCTGGCGGCGACCGAGATCTCGGGGAACAAGCGGGCAAGAAATGCTCCGTGATCTCGGTGGCCGCCGGGGCCAGCAATTCGGGAATCTTGAGGAACTGACATGGCACAAGCTCAAACCCAGGCGCAGGGCACCATCGTGCAGTGCATCGGCGCGGTCGTCGACATCCAGTTCCCGCGCGAGGGGATGCCCAAGGTCTACGACGCGCTCGTGCTCGCGGACACGGGGGAGAAGTCGTTCGCGGAGAAGGGACTCACCTTCGAGGTCGAGCAGCAGCTCGGCGACGGCATCGTGCGCTGCATCGCGCTCGGCTCCTCCGACGGCCTGCGCCGCGGCATGAAGGTGGCGGGCACCGGCGCGCCGATCTCGGTGCCGGTCGGCCCCGGCACGCTCGGCCGCATCATGGACGTGCTCGGCCGGCCGATCGACGATGCGGGGCCGATCAAGTCGGAAGAGCGCCGCGCCATCCACCAGCCGGCACCCAAGTTCGACGAGCTCTCGCCCTCGGTCGAGCTGCTGCCCACCGGCATCAAGGTGATCGATCTCGTCTGTCCGTTCGCGAAGGGCGGCAAGATCGGGCTGTTCGGCGGTGCCGGCGTCGGCAAGACCGTCAACATGATGGAGCTGATCAACAACATCGCGAAGAGCTACGGCGGCTACTCGGTCTTCGCCGGCGTCGGCGAGCGCACGCGCGAGGGCAACGACTTCTACCACGAGATGGAGGAGTCGAAGGTGCTCGACAAGGTCGCGATGGTGTTCGGCCAGATGAACGAGCCCCCGGGCAACCGCCTGCGCGTCGGGCTGACCGGCCTCACGATGGCCGAGGCGTTCCGCGACGAGGGCCGCGACATCCTGCTCTTCATCGACAACATCTACCGCTACACCCTCGCGGGCACCGAAGTGTCCGCGCTGCTCGGCCGGATGCCGTCCGCGGTGGGCTACCAGCCGACGCTCGCCGAGGAGATGGGCCGCCTGCAGGAGCGGATCACCTCGACCAAGGTCGGTTCGATCACCTCGATCCAGGCGGTGTACGTGCCGGCGGACGACCTGACCGACCCGTCGCCAGCGACGACTTTCGGCCACCTCGACGCGACCGTCGTGCTCTCGCGTGACATCGCCGCGCTCGGGATCTACCCGGCGGTGGATCCGCTCGATTCGACCTCGCGCCAGGTGGACCCGCACGTGATCGGCGAGGACCACTACAACACCACCCGCGCGGTCCAGGCGACGCTGCAGCGCTACAAGGAGCTGCGCGACATCATCGCGATCCTCGGCATGGACGAGCTGGCGCCCGAGGACAAGCTCGCGGTGGCGCGCGCCCGGAAGATCCAGCGCTTCCTGTCGCAGCCGTTCAACGTCGCCGAGGTGTTCACCGGCACGCCGGGCAAGATCGTCCCGCTCGCCGAGACGATCAAGGGCTTCAAGATGATCGTGAGCGGCGAATGCGACGCGCTGCCGGAGCAGGCGTTCTACATGGTCGGCCCGATCGAGGAAGCCTTCGAGAAGGCCAAACAACTTCAATAGCGGACGACCCCGCGTGCCGTAGGCGGAGCGGGGTCGGAGAACTCGTGGCACACACCATTCAGGTCGATGTCGTAAGCGCGGAGGAGTCGATCTTCTCCGGCGAGGCGGAGTTCGTGGTGCTGCCCGGCGAAGTCGGCGAGCTCGGCATCTACCCGCAGCACACGCCGCTCATCACCCGCATCAAGCCCGGCGAGGTGCGCATCAAGCCGGCCGGCGGCGGCGAGGAGCAGCTGATCTTCGTCGCGGGCGGCGTCCTGGAGGTCCAGCCCAAGGTCGTGACGGTGCTCGCCGACACCGCGATCCGCGCGCACGACCTCGACGAGGCGAAGGCGCAGGAGGCGCTCAGGCGCGCCGAGGACGCGAAGCGCAACGCCCAGGGCAAGCAGGAGCTGGCGACCGTCGAGGGCGAGATCTCGATGCTCGCCGCGCAGCTCGCGGCGATCCGGAAGCTGCGCAAGAAGTAGGCCGTGCCGGCGGCACCGGAAGGCGACCCGAGGGTCGCCTTTTTTGTTCCTATAATCGGGCCGCCCATGAGCCTGCTGTCGTACGCGAAGTACCTCAAGCTCCAGGAGCTCCTCGCCTGCCAGGAGCTCGAGAGCGCGAAGCACGGCGTGCCGGCGCACGACGAGCTGCTCTTCATCGTCACCCACCAGACCTACGAGCTCTGGTTCAAGCAG
>CAZIXQ010000322.1:0-4136 GCA_964543155.1 uncultured Enterobacteriaceae bacterium | reverse complement strand
CTACCAGTTCCATCCGACCGGGGTCTACGGCGCCGGGGTGCTCATCACCGAGGGCGTGCGCGGGGAGGGCGGCTACCTCCTGAACAAGAGCGGCGAGCGCTTCATGGAGCGCTACGCGCCGACCGCGAAGGATCTGGCGAGCCGCGACGTCGTGTCGCGTGCAATGGCGACCGAGATCAAGGAAGGCCGCGGCGCGGGGGCGGACGGGGACTACGTGCTGCTCAAGCTCGACCACCTCGGGCCGGAGGTGATCGACAAGCGCCTGCCGGGCATCCGCGAGATCGCGAAGAAGTTCGCCAACGTCGACCCGGTGCGCGACCCGATCCCCGTGGTGCCGACGGTGCACTACCAGATGGGCGGCATCCCGACCAACTACCACGGTGAAGTGGTGGTGCCGGGCCGGCAGGGCCCGAACACCGTGGTGCCGGGCTTCTACGCGGCCGGGGAGTGCGCCTGCGCCTCGGTGCACGGCGCCAACCGGCTCGGGACGAACTCGCTCACCGATCTGGTCGTGTTCGGCAAGGCGGCGGGAGACTCGATGATCCGGTTCCTGCGCGAGAACCCGGGGCACAAGCCGCTGCCGGCGGACGCCGCCGACCGCGCGCTCGCACGCCTCGCGCGCCTCGACGGCCAGTCGGGCGGCGAGAGCGTCCACGCGCTCGGCAACGAGATCCGCCGCACGATGCAGGTGCACTGCGGCGTGTTCCGCTTCCCCGACCTCCTTGCCGAAGGGGTGCAGAAGATCCGCGCGCTCGCCGATCGGGTCGCGCGGAGCGCGATCCAGGACAAGAGCAAGGTGTTCAATACCGCCCGGGTGGAGGCGCTGGAGCTCGACAACCTGATCGAGGTCGCGCGCGCGACGATGGTGTCGGCGGAGGCGCGCAAGGAGTCGCGCGGCGCGCACGACCGCGCCGACTATCACGACCGGCCGGGCTTCCCGAACGGCCGCGACGACCAGAACTGGCTCAAGCACACGCTCTGGTTCCGCGACGGCGACCGGCTCGAGTACAAGCCGGTCAACCTCAAGCCGCTGTCGGCGGAGACGATTCCGCCCAAGGCGCGCGCCTACTGACCCGCCCGACGAACGAACGCCCATGCACATCCGGATCCTGCGCTACGACCCCGACCGGGACGCGAAGCCCTACTTCAAGGACTACGAGGTCGCGCTCGAGCCGTCCGACCGCATGTTGCTCGACGCGCTCGTAAAGGTGAAGGCGATGGACGACAGCTTCGCCTTCCGCCGTTCCTGCCGGGAAGGCGTGTGCGGATCCGACGCCATGAACATCAACGGCAAGAACGGCCTGGCCTGCATCACCAAGCTCGCCGACCTGAAAGGCACGGTCGAGCTGCGGCCGCTGCCCGGGCTGCCGGTGATCCGCGATCTCATCGTCGACATGACGCAGTTCTTCCAGCAATACCACTCGATCAAGCCCTACCTGATCAACGGCGAGCCACCGCCGGAGAAGGAGCGGCTGCAGTCGCCCGCGGACCGCGAGGCCCTGGACGGCCTCTACGAGTGCATCCTGTGCGCCTGCTGCTCGACTGCCTGCCCGTCGTTCTGGTGGAACCCGGACAAGTTCGTCGGGCCGGCGGGGCTCCTGCAGGCCTACCGGTTCATCGCCGACAGCCGCGACCAGGCAACCGGCGAGCGGCTCGACAATCTGGAGGACCCGTACCGCCTCTTCCGGTGCCACTCGATCATGAACTGCGTCGACGTGTGCCCGAAGGGGTTGAATCCCACCCGTGCTATCGGCAAGATCAAGGAGCTGATGGTCAAGCGGGCTGTCTAGCGGCGGGGCGGCGAGGCAGCCGTCGCGAGGCAGCGCAACTCGACGAGCGAGGACGACATGGGCCAACGCCTGACTCGGGTCGCACTCGCGGTACGGCACGCCGAATGGGGCGCGTGGGTGCGAGCGGTAGCATGGCGGTGACCGACGCGGACCTCCGCCGGCTGCGCTGGCGCTGCCGGCGCGGGCTGCTCGAGAACGACCTGCTGCTCGAGCGTTTTCTCGAGCGGCATGCCGCGACCCTGGACGAGGGGCGACTCGCCGCGCTGAACGCGTTGCTGGAGTGCGGCGACAACGAGCTGTGGGATCTGCTGAGCGGGCGCGTCGAGTGCGACGACGCGCGGCTCGCGCCGGTCGTGGCGATGATCCGCGAGGCGTGAGCGCACCGCGCGCCGGCGGCTGCGGCGCGCAACCGAACGACGACTGGAGAGACCGATGCGGCAGACCGGCAAGGCGGTGCTGAACTACGGGGAAGGCAAGATGGTCGAGTTCCCGGTGCTCGGGGGCACGATCGGCCCGGAGGTCGTGGACATCCGCACCCTGTACGGCAAGACGGGGATGTTCACCTACGACCCCGGCTTTCTCTCCACCGCGAGCACGCAGTCGAGCATCACCTACATCGACGGCGACCAGGGCATCCTGCTCTACCGCGGATACCCGATCGAGCAGCTCGCGGTGAGCTGCGACTTTCTCGAGGTCGCGTACCTGATCCTCTTCGGCGACCTGCCGAATCGCGTGCAGCGCGACAAGTTCGTGCAGACGGTCACGCGCCACACGATGGTGCACGACCAGATCAACCGCTTCTTCACCGGGTTCCGGCGCGACGCCCATCCGATGGCGGTGATGGTGGGCGTGGTCGGCGCGCTCTCGGCCTTCTACCACGACTCCCTCGACATCAACGACCCGCGCCAGCGCGAGGTCGCCGCGTACCGGCTGATCGCGAAGATGCCGACGCTCACCGCGATGGCCTACAAGTACTCGATCGGGCTGCCGTTCGTGTACCCGCGCAACAACCTCACCTACAGCGCGAACTTCATGCGCATGATGTTCAGCGTGCCGGCCGAGGACTACGAGGTGAACGACGTGCTGGTGCGGGCGCTCGACCGCATCCTGATCCTGCACGCCGACCACGAGCAGAACGCGTCGACCTCGACGGTGCGCCTTGCCGGCTCCTCCGGCGCGAACCCGTTCGCGTGCATCGCCTCGGGGATCGCCTGCCTGTGGGGGCCGGCGCACGGCGGCGCGAACGAGGCGGCGCTCACCATGCTCGAGGACGTGCAGAAGCAGGGCGGCGTCGCCCGCATCGGCGAGTTCATCGCCCGGGTGAAGGACAAGAACTCGGGCGCGAAGCTGATGGGCTTCGGCCACCGCGTGTACAAGAACTACGACCCGCGCGCGAAACTCATGCGCGAGACCACCTACGAGGTGCTGAACGAGCTCGGCCTCGGCGACGATCCGCTGTTCAAGCTCGCGATGGCGCTGGAGAAGATCGCGCTCGAAGACGAGTACTTCGTGAGCCGCAAGCTCTATCCGAACGTCGACTTCTACTCCGGCATCGTGCAGCGCGCCCTCGGCATCCCGACCTCGATGTTCACCTGCATCTTCGCGCTCGCGCGCACGGTGGGGTGGATCGCGCAGTGGAACGAGATGATCTCCGACCCCGACCAGAAGATCGGGCGGCCGCGCCAGCTGTACACCGGGGCGGCGCGGCGCGACGTGGTGCCGATCGAGCAGCGCTGAACCGGGACGAGGACACCGCGCCATGATGAAGGAGCTGCTCTCGACCTCGTATCTCTTCGGCGGCAACGCGCCGTTCGTGGAAGAGCTGTACGAGTCGTACCTGAACAACCCGCAGTCGGTGCCGGAGGAGTGGCGCGAGTACTTCGACAGGATGCAGGTGCTCCCCGGCCCCGCGGAGGGACGCGACGTGGCGCACGCGCCGATCGTCGAGTCGTTCGCGCAACGCGCGAAGCAGGGCACGCTGCGCGCCGCCGCCGCGCCGGCGGAGCCCGGAGTCGAGCGCAAGCAGGTCTACGTGCAGATGCTCATCAACGCGTACCGGTTCCTCGGCAACCGGTGGGCGGAGCTCGACCCGCTGAAGCGCATGCCGCGCCCGCCGATCGCCGAGCTCGAGCCGGCGTACTACGACCTCACCGAGGCCGATCTCGAGACGGTGTTCAACACCGGCACGCTGGTCGGCCCCGAGCGCGCCAGCCTGCGCGAGATCCTGCAGCACGTGCGCGAGACCTACTGCGGCACGATCGGCGCCGAGTACATGTACATCTCCGACCCGGCGCAGAAGCGCTGGATCCAGAGCCGCCTCGAGGCGGTGCGCGGCCGCCCGCAGCT
>CAZIXQ010000321.1:0-4145 GCA_964543155.1 uncultured Enterobacteriaceae bacterium | reverse complement strand
CTCGGGGCGCGGCAGCTCAGCGACCTCATCGGCCGCTCCGACCTCCTCGACATGTAGAAGGGCATCGAGCACTGGAAGGCGCGCGGTCTCGACTTCAGCCGCGTCTTCCGCCGCCCGCAGGTCGGTCCCGAGGTGGCGACCTCGCACAGCGAGACCCAGGACCACGGCCTCGACAAGGCGCTCGACAACCGGCTGATCGAGCTCGCCGAGCCCGCGCTCGAGCGGCGCGAGAAGGTGACGATCGAGACGCCCATCCGCAACATCAATCGCACCGTCGGGACGATGCTCTCGTACGAGATCGCACGGCGCTACGGGCACGAGGGACTGCCCGACGACACGATCCACGTGCGGCTCGCAGGTTCGGCCGGGCAGAGCTTCGGCGCGTTCCTGGCGAAGGGCGTCTGGCTCGATCTGCGCGGCGACACGAACGACTACTGCGGCAAGGGCCTGTCCGGCGGGCGCATCAGCGTGCAGCCGAGTTCCAAGTTCCGCGGCGAGCCGACCGAGAACATCATCACCGGCAACGTCGTCCTCTACGGGGCGATCGCGGGTGGCGCCTACTTCCGCGGCGTCGCGGGCGAGCGCTTCGCGGTGCGCAACTCCGGGGCGCACGCGGTGGTCGAGGGCGTCGGCGACCATGGTTGCGAGTACATGACCGGCGGCACCGTCGTCGTGCTCGGGCAGACCGGGCGGAACTTCGCAGCGGGCATGTCCGGCGGGATCGCGTACGTGCTCGACCTCGACGGCACCTTCGCGAAGAGGTGCAACGCCTCGATGGTCGACCTCGAGCCGGTCCTCGCCGAGGCCGAGCAGCAGGGCAGGGTCGTGCGCGACGTGTGGCACATGGGGCACGCCGACGAGGCGATCCTGAAGCGGCTCATCGAGAACCACGTCAAGTACACCGAGAGCAAGCGCGCGCGCGAGGTCCTCGCCGACTGGGCAGGCTACCGCACGAAGTTCGTCAAGGTGTTTCCGAAGGAATACCGACGCGCGCTCGCCGAGAACGCGGCCGCTTCGCGCAAGGCCGTCGCATAGGGCGCACGCATGGGCAAGGTCACCGGATTTCTCGAGTATCAGCGCCTCCAGGAGGCGGCCGAGGCGCCCGAGGCGCGCAGGAAGCACTGGCGCGAGTTCGTCGCGCACCTCACCGACGAGGAAGCGAAGATCCAGGGCGCGCGCTGCATGGACTGCGGCATCCCGTTCTGCATGAGCGGCTGCCCGGTCAACAACATCATCCCGGACTTCAACGACCTCGTCTACCGGCAGGACTGGCAGCGCGCGATCGAGACGCTGCACTCGACGAACAACTTTCCCGAGTTCACCGGCCGCATCTGCCCGGCGCCGTGCGAGGAGGCGTGCACGCTGCGCATCAACAACGACGCGGTCGGCATCAAGTCGATCGAGCACGCGATCATCGACAAGGCGTGGGAGCAGGGCTGGGTGCTGCCCGAGCCGCCCGAGCACAAGACCGGCCGGAAGGTCGCGGTCGTCGGCTCCGGCCCGGCCGGCCTCGCGTGCGCGCAGCAGCTCGCGCGCGCCGGGCACGACGTGGTCGTGTTCGAGAAGAACGACCGCGTCGGCGGGCTGCTCCGCTACGGCATTCCCGACTTCAAGCTGGAGAAGTGGCTGATCGACCGCCGCCTCGAGCAGCTGCGGGCCGAGGGGGTCGAGTTCCGCACCCGCGTGTTCGTCGGCAAGGCGGCGCCCGCCGGCGGGATCGCGAACGACGCGAAAAAGTCGGTGAGCCCGGAGCAGCTGCTCGCCCAGTTCGACGCGGTCGTGCTGACCGGCGGCGCCGAGCAGCCGCGCGATCTCCCGATCCCGGGTCGCGACCTCGACGGCGTGCACTTTGCGATGGAGTTTCTGCCGCTCCAGAACCGCCGCGTCGCCGGCGACAAGGGCGTGCGCGAGCTGTGGGCGACCGGCAAGCACGTCGTGGTGATCGGCGGCGGCGACACCGGGTCGGACTGCGTCGGCACGTCCAACCGCCATGGCGCAAGCTCGGTCACGCAGTTCGAGCTCCTCCCGATGCCGCCGGACGCGGACCAGAACCCGGTGTGGCCGTACTGGCCGGTGCGGCTGCGCACCTCGTCCTCGCACGAGGAAGGCTGCCAGCGCGACTGGGCGGTGACGACGAAGTCGTTCCGCGGCGAGAACGGCAAGGTGCGCTCGCTCGTCGCCGCGCGCGTGAAGTGGGAGAAGGACGCCGCAAGCGGCCAGATGAAGATGGTGGAGGTGCCGGGGACCGAGTTCGAGCTGCCCGCCGACCTCGTGCTGCTCGCGATGGGCTTCACCGGCCCGGTGGGCGGCGTGCTCGACGCGTTCGGCGTCGCGAAGGACGCGCGCGGCAACGCCGCGGCGACCACCGACGGGGCGGGCTGCTACGCGACCTCGGTGCCGAAGGTGTTCGCGGCCGGCGACCTGCGCCGCGGCCAGTCGCTCGTCGTGTGGGCGATTCGTGAAGGAAGACAGTGCGCGCGTGCGGTGGACGAGTTCCTCATGGGAAGGTCAACCCTGCCGCGGTGAAGCGATCGAGCCGGGCGAAAGCGGCGCCGACGGGCGCCGCTTTCGTTTGTGCAGGAGCCTCTACTGCTGCGGCGGCATGGGCCGCGGGCGCGGCGCCGGTCGTGGCGGCGGCGCCGCGGACTCAGGGACCGGAACGTACTGGGCGCCGGCGCCGCCCGGACCCGGCGTGATGATCACGCCGCCGGGCGAGGCCGGCTGGTAGCCGGCGCCGATGCCGCCCGGTCCCGGCCCGACGACCACCCCGCTCGGCGGAGGCCGCAGATACGGCCCGGTCACGCCGCCGCTTTCGGCGAAGTGGGGCGTGGGGCGATACGTGGCGGGGGGAACCAGCGGCCGCCCGGGCGCGCCGATCGGCGCTCGCACGACCGGCGGGTAGGCGTAGTCGTAGCCGGGGGCGAACGCGCCCCGGCCCGGATCGTCGCAGTCGACGCGCCGCTCCGCACGGCACTGCTCGATCCAGCGGCGCTGCGCCTCGTTGGCCGCCGCGTCCTGTTGCGCCGCGGACTGGCGCTGTGCGGCGGCGTCGCGCTCCAGCTGCTCGACCCGACGCCGCAGGGCGGGGTCGGCCGCGGCCGCGTCGTTGCGGCGCGCCTCCGGTGTCGGGACGGTCGTGACGCGACCGGCGTCCTCGTTCAGCGTGACCGCGTTCCTGCCCTTCGGCGGCGGCGCGCTCGAGTAGTTGACGACGCCCTTGTCGTCGACCCACTTGTACACCTGCGCTTGCGCCCCGGTCACGACGAGAAGCGCGCCGGCGAGCACGGCGAGGAGCGACAGATGGCCCATTTGCGAATTACGCACGACATCCCTGTCCGGATGACAGCCGTCCCCAGCTTACAGGATGCGCCGTCTGATTCCCGTCACCACGACTTCGGCGGCGATCACCACGCCGAAGATGGCGATCAGGATCATGGCGACCCGATCCCACTGGAACAGGTTGAGCGCCGTGTCGAGCGCCATGCCGACGCCCCCGGCCCCGACGAGCCCCAGGACCGCGGACTCGCGCACGTTGATGTCCCAGCGGAACAGCACGATGCCCCAGAAAGCCGGCTTCACCTGCGGCCAGTACCCCTTGATCGCGACCGAGAGCCAGGGCGCGCCGGTCGCGTGCAGCGCCTCGATCGTGCCGGGATTCGACTCCTCGAGCGCCTCCGAGAGCAGCTTGCCGGTGAACCCGATCGAATGGAACGCGATCGCCATCGTCCCGGCGAGCGCGCCCGGCCCGAACACCGCGACGAAGAAGAGCGCCCAGATCAGCGTGTTCACCGAGCGCGCCGAGACCAGCACGAGCTTGGCGAGATAGTTGAGCGGCGCGTTCGGGGTGACGTTGCGCGCCGCGAGGAACGCGACCGGTACGGCCATCAGCACTGCCGCGACGGTGCCGAGCGTGGCGATGTGCAGCGATTCGAGCAGCGGTTCCTGGACGCCTTCGGGGTAGAACCCCCAGGCGATCGGCCACATGCGCCGCAGCATGTCGCCGATCTGCTCCGGCGCGTCGGTGATGAACTCGGGAATGACCTCGACCGTCCGGACCGAGGCGACGATCGCGACCACGACCCCGAGGTAGACGGCGAAGCGCGCAAGCCGCTCCGCGGGCGTGAACCGGCGCCACTCGCGCGCGA
>CAZIXQ010000320.1:0-4171 GCA_964543155.1 uncultured Enterobacteriaceae bacterium | reverse complement strand
GCGCTCTACAAGTGGCGCGACCACAGCTTCACCCTGATGGGCCGCGGCAACCTCAGCACGGGCAAGGGCGCCGCGCAATTCACCTGGATGTCGCCCCGGCTGCTCGGCCCGATCCGCGCGTACGTGCAGGCATTCACCGGCTACGGCGAGAGCATGATCGACTACAACTGGAACCAGAACACGATCGGCGCCGGCATCGCGATCAACGACGAGCTGTAACGGAGCGGGGATCCGCCATGGGCACCGCGCTCGGCCGGTTCGTGGGGCTCTTCGCCCTCTGGATCGTGCTCATCCGCAGCGCGCAGCCCGCCGACCTCGTGGTCGGCGCGCTGACCGCCGCGGTCGCGACCTGGACGAGCCTGCGCCTCCTCCCGCCCGCCGCGGGTCGCGTGAAGTTCGCGGCCCTCGCAGCGCGCACGCCGCGCTTCCTGTGGCAGTCGGTGCTCGCCGGCATCGACGTCGCACGCCGTGCGCTCCACCCGCGCCTGCCGCTCGCCACCGGCCTGGTCACCTATCGCACCGGGTTGCCGCGCGGCCAGGCGCGCAACACGTTCGCCTCGATCACGAGCCTCCTTCCTGGCACCGTGCCGCTCGCCGACGAGGAGGCGGGCATCGTGTATCACTGCCTCGACACCGCGCAGCCGGTCGCAGAGCAGCTGGCCACCGACGAGCAAGCGTACGCGCAGGCGCTCGAGCCGGGGCGTGCGCATGACTGAGTTCCTGCTCGGCGCGGCGCTCTTCGTGCTCGCGATGGTCGCGCTCGGGTTCGTCCGCATCCTGCGCGGCCCGGGCGACGCGGACCGCATGATGGCCGCGCAGCTCATCGGCACCGGCGGCATCGGCGCCCTGCTCCTCGTCGGTGCGGCGACCGGCGTCGGCCCAGTGGTGGACGTGGCCCTGACGCTCGCGCTGCTCGCGGCGTTCGCCTCGATCGCGTTCTTCAAGAGCGCGACCGCCGCGGACCCGGACGACGCCGAAGCGGCCGACCAAGGATGAACGCGGTCGATCTTTTCACCGTGGCCGCAGTGTCCGCCGGCGCGTTCTTCTTCCTCGCCGGCAGCGTCGGGCTGCTGCGCTTTCCCGACGCGCTCACGCGCCTGCACGCGCTCACCAAGGCCGACAACTTGGGGCTCGGGCTCGTGGTGCTCGGCCTTCTGCCGCGCGTGGACGATCTGCTCGGGGGCCTCAAGCTGGTCGCGATCTGGCTGCTCGCGCTCCTCGCCAGCGCGGCGGCCTCGCAGCTGATCGCGCGCGCCGTGAAGCGACCCGATCCGCGCGCATGACCGAGCTCTTCAACGCCGGGCTCGCCCTCTTCGTCCTCGCGCTCGCCGTGTGGACGGTCGTCGCGCGCGACACGTTCGCCGCGGTCGTGGGCTTCGTCGCCTACGGCCTGCTGCTCACGCTCGTCTGGGTGCAGCTGCAGGGCGTCGACGTCGCGCTGATCGAGGGAGCGATCGGCGGCGGGTTGACCGGCGCGCTGCTGGTCCGGGCCGCGGCCCGGCTGCGCCGGACGGAAGACGCGGCGCGCGCCGAGCGTCCCGGGCTGCCGACGCGGGCCGCCGCCGCGCTCCTCGCCGGCTGCGTGACCGGCGCACTCGCCGTGGCGGTCCTCGCGCTGCCCGATCCGGCGCCCACGCTCGCGCCCGAGACCGCCGCCAACATGGACGCGACCGGGGTCGGCAACCCGATCACCGGGGTCCTGCTCGCGTTCCGGGCGATGGACACGCTGCTCGAGGCGATCGTGTGCCTCTTTGCGCTGATCGGCGTCTGGTCGCTCGCGCCGGACCGCGCGTGGGGCGGGCGCCCGGGCGCGCGCCAGCGCGCCGATCCGAACGGCATCCTCGCCTATCTCGCGCGGGTGCTGCCGCCGATCGGCCTCGTCGTCGCCGTCTACATCTTCTGGGTGGGCGCGGACCTGCCCGGCGGCAAGTTCCAGGGCGCGAGCATCATCGCGGCGATGTGGCTGCTCGCCGTGATGGCCGGCCTCGCGGATGCGCCGCCGGTCAGCCGGATCTGGCTGCGGCTCGCGCTCGTCGGCGGCCCGGTGGCGTTCATCGCGATCGGCGCGGCCGGCGTGGCGACGGCGGGCGCGTTCCTCGCCTATCCCGACGGCCTCGCCAAGCCGCTGATCAAGGCGATCGAGTGGGCGCTGATGCCCTCGCTCGCGCTCACGCTCGCGCTCATCCTCGCAGGCGTGCCGGAAAGGCCCGAGCGATGACCGACGCCGCGACGCTGTTCGGACTGTGCGCGGCCGTGCTCGTGGGGCTCGGCCTGTACGCCTTCATCGTGAACCCCCAGCCGCTGCGCAAGATCGTCGCGTTCAACGTGATCGGCAACGGCGTGTTCGTCCTCTTCGGCGCGGTGGCGCACCGCGGCGGGGCGATGGGGTGGGGCGGCGACCCGGTGCCGCAGGCGCTGCTGATCACCGGCCTCGTCGTCGCCTTCTGCGCGAGCGCGCTCGCCGTCACCCTCCTGCTGCGGCTCGCCGACGAGGCCGAGTCGGTCACGCTCGCGCCCGATGCGCCGGCCGCGCCGCCGGCCGAGGCCCGCGACGCCTAGGGCATGGACCCGATGTCGACGCCCGGCGGGCTGCTTCTCGTACTGGCCGTGATGGTGCCGTTCGTCGGCGTGCTGGCGGGCTTCGCGCTCGGCGGGCGCAATGCGCAGCGCGTCGCCATGGTGACGATCCTCGCGGGAATCGCCATCGCCGCGGCCGCGGCGCGCGCCGGCCCCGGGCTCGTCTCCCTGCTTGGGGGCTGGGCGCCGCCGCTCGGCATCGCGCTGCGCGCCGACGGCCTCGCGCTCGCCATGATGGCTGCGGTCGCGGTGGTCGTGCTCGGCATCGGCGTCTACGCGCGCGCCGACTTCGGAACGCCTCCCGGCGTGCGCGAAGCGCGCGCACCGCTCGTGTTCTGGACGCTGCTCCTCGCCATCTGGGGCTCGCTCAACCTCGTGTTCGTGGCCGGCGATCTCTTCACGCTCTACGTCGCGCTCGAGCTCCTGACCTTCGCCGCCGTCCCGCTGGTCTCGCTCGACGGCAAGGCGGAGACGCTGCGCGCCGCGCTCCGCTACATGCTGTACGCGCTCGCCGGCTCGGTCTTCTACCTGCTCGGCGCCGTCCTGACCTACGGCGCCTACGGCACGCTGGACATCGCGCTCCTCCGCGAGCGCGTCGGCGCCGATCCCGCCACGCTCGCCGCGGTCGCGCTCATGACCGCCGGGCTGCTCGCCAAGACGGCGCTCTTCCCGCTGCACCTCTGGCTCCCGCCGGCGCACGCCGGCGCGCCCGCGGCGGCGAGCGCGGTGCTCTCGGGCCTGGTGATCAAGGGGTCGTGGTTCCTCGTCGTGCGGATCTGGTTCGACGCGTTCCCGGGCGTGGTGACGATGCCCTCCGCGCAGCTCCTTGCCGGGCTGGGCGCGGCGGCGATCGTCGTCGCGAACGTGGTGGCATTGCGCCAGGAGCGGCTCAAGCTGCTGGTCGCGTACTCGACGGTCGCGCAGATCGGGTATCTCTTCCTGATGTTCCCGCTCGCCTTCGATGCCGGCGCGTCCGCGATCGGGCGCGGCGAGGCACTGGCCGGCGGTCTGCTGCAGGCGATCTCGCACGCGACGGCGAAAGCCGCGATGTTCATGGCGGCCGGCCTGGTCTACGTCGCGCTCGGGCACGATCGCATCGCGGGGCTCGCGGGGGTCGCCCGGGCGCTACCGCTCACCGTGCTCACGTTCGCGCTCGCCGGCGTCGCGCTGATGGGCCTGCCACCCAGCGGCGCGTACGTCGCCAAGAAGCTCTTCTTCGATGCCGCCGCCGGGTCCGGGCAATGGTGGTGGGAGCGGGTGCTGGACGTCGGCGGGCTCCTCACGGCGAGCTACGTCGTGCTCGTCCTGGCGCATGCGCTGCGCCGCGCCGACGCGCCGATCGCGCTGCGAAAGCCGGTGTCGCGCATCGCCGAGCTGGCAGCGCTTGCGCTCGCGCTGTGTTCACTCGCGCTCGGCTTCGTGGCCGACGGCGCGCTCGGGCTCGCTGCCCTTGCGGGCATGCTGACGCTCTCGGACCTCGGGTCCGCCGTCCTGGTCCCGGTCGGCGGCGCCGTGATCGCCGCCCTTCTCGCGCGCGACCTGCCCGGGACCTCCGGGCTCGCGGTTGCGCGCCCGGTGCGCAGCGCGACGGTTG
>CAZIXQ010000319.1:0-4171 GCA_964543155.1 uncultured Enterobacteriaceae bacterium | reverse complement strand
GATCCGCGACACCGTGCCCGGCTTCACCGGCGTGATCTCGGACCTCGGCGGGCCGACGGCGAACATGTACCGGCTCGCGTGCAGGAGCCGCGCGATCGAGAGCGCCTGTCGCCGGCCCTCGTGCGTGTATCCGGGCATCTGCCCGAACCTGAACACCGACCATTCGCCGCTCATCGGGCTCTACCGCCGCGCGCGCGCGCTGCCGGGCATCAAGAAGGTGCTGATCGCCTCGGGCGTGCGCTACGACCTCGCGATCGAGTCGCCCGAGTACGTGAAGGAGCTCGCCCGGCACCACGTCGGCGGGTATCTCAAGATCGCGCCGGAGGCGATCGGCGAGGGCCCGCTCTCGAAGATGATGAAGCCGGGCGTCGGCACGTACTACCGCTTCAAGGAGCTGTTCGACCGCTACTCGAAGGAGGCCGGCAAGGAGCAGTACCTCATTCCCTACTTCATCGCCGCGCATCCCGGCACGACCGACGAGGACATGCTCGAGCTCGCGCTGTGGCTGAAGCGCAACGGCTTCCGCGCCGACCAGGTGCAGGCGTTCCTGCCCTCCCCGATGGCGACCGCGACCGCGATGTATCACAGCGGCAAGAATCCGCTGCACCGCGTCGCGCGCGAAAGCGAAACGGTCGTCGTTCCGAAGGGCCTGAAGGTGCGCCGCCTGCACAAGGCGTTCCTGCGCTACCACGACGCGAACAACTGGCCGATGCTGCGCGAGGCCCTGCGGCGGATGGGTCGCGCCGACCTGATCGGCGGCGCAAGGCATCACCTCGTCCCGGCCTACCAGCCGGCCGGGGCGGGCGGAACGCCCGAAGGCAAGCGCCGCGCCGGCGAGCACCGCCCCTTCCGCACCCAGCACACCGGGTTGCCGCGCACGCCCGGCGCGCGCCGGGGAGCGGGCCCGCGCGACCGGTGATCCGGATCGCCCGGTTGCTATACTGGGCGCGCACCAGGAGGAGGGCCTGATGAGACCGCTGACCGTCGCCGCGGGCGCCGCGCTCGCATTCGCCTGCTTCGCTCCCGCCCACGCGCAGACGCTCGGGTTCGGCACCGCGCCCCAGGGCTCGATCGGCTACAACATGGGTTCGGCGATCGCCAAGGTGATCGCGGAAACCGAGAACCTGCAGAGCCGGGTGCAGCCCTACTCGGGCTCGAGCGCGATCATGCCGCTCGTCAACTCGGGCGAGCTCGACCTCACGGTGTGCAACGTGCTCGAGGCGCAGGAAGCCGCGAACGGCGAGGGGCCCTACAACGGCCGCAAGCAGCCGAACGTGCGCGTGCTGGCGACGATCTTCCCGATCTACTCGAGCATCTTCGTGCGCAAGGACTCGCCGATCCAGTCGATCGCCGAGCTGAAGGGCAAGCGCATCCCGTACGGCTACACCGCCCAGCTCACGCTGAACCGCGTGGTCGACGCGATCCTCGCCACCGGCGGCCTGAGCGGCAAGGACATCGTGCCCGTGCTCGTCCCCAACGTCATCCGCGGCGCCGACGACTTCGCCGAGGGCAAGGCCGACGGCGGGTTCTTCGCGCTCGGCGCGGCCAAGGTCGCGGAGGTGGACAAGTCGGTCGGCGGCATCCGCTACCTGCCGGTCTCGGACGACCCGGCGGCGGTGGCGGCGATGCAGAAGATCTTCCAGTACGCCTACGTCACGACCGTCAACCCGTCCCCGGCCTTCGCCGGGCTCGCCGGGCCCACGAAGCTGATGGCCTACGACTACCTCGTCGTCGCCGGCGCCCACGTCAAGGACGACGTCGTCTACCGGATCGCGAAGGCGATGCACGAGAACAAGCCCAAGCTCGTCGAGTCGCTGCGCGCCTTCGGCGGCTTCAATCCCGCCGGGATGTACAAGGACAACCCGGCGCCCTACCACCCCGGCGCGGTGAGGTACTACAAAGAGAAGGGGCTGGCCAAGTAGCGCATGGCCGAGGAGTTCCTCGACGGACCGGGGATTCTCGGCACCCCGCGCGACGAGCCGCTCCGGCGGCCCTGGGCGCGCACGATCGTCCTCCTGCAGGCGCTGCTCGTCGCCTGCGTGGTCGTCTGGGTGCTCGACCTGCAGCAGAAGGTCGGAATCGCCCTCTATACCGAGCAGTTCCTGGTCACCGTGCTCGGGCTCGCGCTCGCGCTCTGCTTCCTGATCGCGCCGGCGAGTCCGCGGCTGCGCGGGCGCGTGCCGTGGTGGGACGTGGTCGCGGCGTTCGCCGGACTGGCGGTGTGCCTGTGGATCGCGTGGCGCTACCCGGTGCTCGTCCACGAGCTGACCACGCGCCCGCTCGACGGCATCCTGATGGCGGCGGTGCTCGCGCTCCTCGTGCTCGAGGGCACGCGCCGCATGACCGGCTTCTCGCTCGTCGGCTTCACGCTCGCGGGCGTCGTCTACGCGATGCTCGGCCACCACCTGCCCGGCGTGTTCCAGGCGCGGCCGGTCGACTTCACGCGGCTGCTCGTGTACCTCAGTCTCGACACCAACGCCCTGCTCGGCACCTCGCTCAACATCGCGATCATCGTCGTGGTGCCTTTCATCCTGTTCGGGCAGCTGCTCGGCCGGCTCGGCGGCTCGGCATTCTTCACCGACCTCGCGATGGCCTGGATGGGCCGCTACCGGGGCGGCGCGGCGAAGATGGCGGTCACCGGCTCGGCGTTCTTCGGGATGATCTCCGGCAGCGCGGTCGCCAACGTCTCGGCGGTCGGGGTGGTGACCATCCCGCTGATGAAGCGCTCGGGCTTCCCGGCGCAGATCGCCGCGGCGATCGAGGCGGTCGGCTCCACCGGCGGGCAGCTCATGCCGCCGGTGATGGGCGCGGCCGCGTTCCTGATGGCCGAGGTCCTGCAGGTCCCGTACGTCGAGGTGATGATCGCGGCGATCATCCCGGCGTTCCTCTACTACCTCGCGCTCTTCTTCCAGGTGGATCTCGAAGCGGCGAAGCGCGGGATCAAGGGCGAGCAGGGCGCGCGGGCGTCGCGCACCCTCGAGGTGCTGCGCGCCGGCTGGTACTTCCCGCTGCCGTTCGCACTGCTCGTGTACGCGCTGGTGGCCTGGAACTGGCGCGCCGAGTACTGCGCGCTCGCCGCATCCGCGCTGCTCATCGCCTGCTCGCTCGCCTTTGGCTACAAGGGCGAGCGCGTCGCGGTGGGCGACATGCTCAAGGCGATCGTGTCGACCGGCGCGGCGGTCGTCGACCTCATCCTGATCTGCGCCGTGGCCGGCATGTTCATCGGTATCCTCAACATCACCGGCCTCGCCTTCGGCATGACGCTGCAGCTGCTCGCGATCACCGACGGCAGCCTGCCGTGGCTGCTGCTGCTCACCGCGATCATGGCGATCCTCCTCGGCCTCGGGCTGCCGACCGTGGGCGTGTACATCATCATGGCGACGCTGATCGCGCCGGCGCTCGTGAAGGTCGGCGTGACGCCGATGGCGGCGCACATGTTCCTGCTCTACTTCGGGGTCATGTCGATGGTCACGCCGCCGGTGGCGCTCTCCGCCTTCGCCGCCGCCAACATCGCCGGCGCCGACGTCGACAAGACCGGCTGGACCGCGACGCGCATCGGGTGGGCCGCGTACATCGTCCCGTTCCTGTTCGTCCTGTCGCCGAGCCTGCTGCTGTCCGGCCCGCCGCTCGTCATCGCGTGGGCGTTGCTCACCGCTTCGCTCGGGATCTGGATGGGGACGATCGGCGTGGTCGGCTACTTCTACCGGCCGCTCTCGCCGGCCCGGCGCGCGCTCTTCATCGTCGCCGGCGTGCTCACGCTTATCCCGGCGGACATGTTCCCGGGCGCGATCTACACCGACGTGGCCGGGCTCGCGCTCGGCGCGGTCCTGTTCGGGCGCGAACTGGGGATCATCGGACGGCGGCGCCGGAGAACCTGATGGCGACCGTCAGGAAGCGCTCCCGGAAGAGCCTCGCGCCGCGCAAGGAGAAGCGCGGCCTCGACGCGTCGGCGATCGCGCTCGCTCAGGCCCGCCAGGCGGCGAAGCAGAGCCCGGTCCCGGTCCCCGCCGGCGAGCGATAAGCGGGAATGTATTCCAACCACGCGAGCGGCAGCCGCTCGACCGCGCCGGCGGCCGCGATCCAGTTGCGCATCTCCGAGCTGCCCGACACGAGCCGCGCCGGAGGCAACGCCATCAGCGCCTGCGCATTCTTCTCGCGCAAGGCGGCGATG
>CAZIXQ010000318.1:1495-4183 GCA_964543155.1 uncultured Enterobacteriaceae bacterium | reverse complement strand
GGATGGTGTCGAAGCGCTGCTGCACGTTCTTGATCAGCCAGCGCGCCTCCTGCAGCTGCGAGGACATCTGCCCGGCGCTCGCGCGGTTCTGCTGCAGGATGTCGGCATAGATGCGGTTGATGCGCAGCCGCGGCATCGCGTCGGGATTGAGCGACGCGACCCACACGTTCTTCACCTTGCGCACGACGACGTCGGGAATGACGTAGCGCGTCTCGATCTGCGCGAACTCCGCGCCGGGGCGCGGGTTGAGGCTCTGGATCAGCTTGTGCGCGGCGCGCAGGCTCGCCTCGTCGCAGCCGGCGAGCTTCTTCAGCTTCGCGTAGTCGCGTGCGGCGAGCAGCGTGAGGTGCTCGCGCACGATCCGCAGCGCGAGCTCGCGTGCGGGCGTGGTCGCCTCGGGCAGCGCGGCGAGCTGGAGCTCCAGGCATTCGGCGGGCGAGCGCGCCCCGACGCCGGTCGGGTCGAGGTTCTGCAGGTGCCTGAGCGCGATCGAGAGGTCCTCGGCGTCCACGCCGAGCTCCGGCGGCAGCATCGCCGCGATCTCGTCGAGCGGCTGGCTGAGGTAGCCGTCCTCGTCGAGCGCGTCCACCAGCATCGCGACCAGGCGCCGGTCGCGGTCGGGCAGGGGGGTGAGCGAGAGCTGCTGCAGCAGGTGATCGCGCAGCGTGGGCGATTCGGCGGCGAGCTGCGGATAGTCGGACTCGCCGCCCTCGTCGCGCGCGCCGCCGGAGCCGCTGCCCTCGAGGTACCAGTCGGTGTCGGCCGGCCGCTCGTCGTCGGGCGCGGGCGCGCTTTCGGGCGTCGGCGCGTGCTCGGGTGCGGCCTCCGCGAGGTGCTGGCTGCCGTTGATGCGCGGCGGCGCGTCGGCCTCGTCGCCGGTCTCCTCGCGCTCGAGAAGCGGGTTCTCGGCGAGGAAGCGCTCGAGCTCCTGGTTCAGCTCGAGCGTCGAGAGCTGGAGGAGGCGGATCGACTGCTGCAGCTGGGGCGTCAGCGTGAGGTGCTGCGACAGCTTGAGCTGCAGGGTCTGCTTCATGCCGCGGAAGGCAGGGGGTCTGGGGTTCGGGTACTGGGTTGTCGCGTCGACGGCGCCAGTCGCTCGGGCGCACCGCTTGCGGCGGTGCAGGATGGCACGTGTGAACCCGCGTTAGAGGCGGAAGTGCTCCCCGAGGTAAACGCGTCTAACGTTTTCATTGTAAACGATCTCTTCCGGCCTGCCGGCCGCGAGCACCGAGCCTTCGTTAATTATGTACGCCCGGTCGCAAATTCCCAGTGTTTCCCGGACGTTATGGTCGGTGATCAGGACCCCGATCCCCCGCTCCTTGAGGAACCGGATGATGCGCTGGATGTCCAGCACCGCGATCGGGTCGACGCCCGCGAACGGCTCGTCGAGCAGGATGAAGGCGGGCTTGGTCCCGAGGGCCCGGGCGATCTCGGTGCGCCGGCGCTCGCCGCCCGACAGCGAGAGCGCGGTCGCATCGCGCAGATGCGCGATGTGCAGCTCCTCGAGCAGGGTGTCAAGCCGCTGCGCGATCTCGTCCTCCGAGAGCTCCATCAGCTCGAGGACGGCGCGCACGTTCTCCTGCACCGTGAGCCGCCTGAACACCGAGGCCTCCTGGGGCAGGTAGGACAGCCCGAGCCGCGCCCGCCGGTGGATGGGCAGCCGGGTGATCTCCCGCTCGTCGATGTAGATCCGGCCGCCGTCGGCGGCGACCAGTCCGACGATCATGTAGAAGCAGGTCGTCTTGCCCGCGCCGTTCGGCCCGAGCAGGCCGACCACCTCGCCGCTCGACACGTCGATCGAAACGTCGTGCACGACCACGCGCTTCTTGTAGCGCTTGTTCAGTTCGATGGCGCGGAGGCGGCTCATGGTGGAATCTCGCGCCGCCTGCCGGGGCGTGGCCGCCCGGTCCGGCGCGCGCGACGCGTCGTCTAGTTCTTGCCCAGGTCCGTCGCGGGGTTGAGCTCGAGCGGCGGCTTGGGGCGCGCGGCCGGCTCGTCCTTCTTCTTCGGCTGGATCACCGCGCGGACCCGGCCTTCGCGCCCGGGCGGGCCGGAGGCGTCCTTCGACGGCTGGACGCGGAACACCTCGGTGCGCGAGTCGTAGGAGATGTAGTTGCCCCGCACCTCGTCCTTCTCGCGCGACACGCGCGCCCTGTCGAAGAGCTCGACGCGCTCGGCCTTGCCGTCGTACTCGATGCGCTGCGCCTCGCCCTCGATCCACTCGTCGACGCCGTCGCGCTTCTGGCGGAAGGTCGCCGGCGCGCCCACGGCGACGCCGTTCTGGAAGCCCTGCGCGTCCTGGCGCACCGTGAGCTTGTCCGCGCGCAGGACGAAGGAGCCCTGGGTGAGGACGACGCGTCCCTCGAAGACCGCGGTCTGCTTCTGGTCGTCCGCCAGCATCCGGTCGGCCTCGATGCTCACCGGCTTGTCGCGGTCGTCGCGCTCCGCGTGCGCCACCGCGGCGAGCGCGAGGAGGAGCGTGAGCGCGGCGATCGGGCGGTGCACGCGCTACCTCTTGGCGGTCCCGGAGGCTTCTTTGGGCGCGTACGTCCCGCTCACGCGCGCCTTGAGCTCCAGGACGCGCTTCGCGTTGTCGTACTCCATGCCCACGCCCGTCAGCCTCGAGCTCCCCTCGGTGATCAGCACCGGTTCCGGCGTGCGCGCCTGCTCGGTCTTCGGAAACACCTG
>CAZIXQ010000318.1:0-1395 GCA_964543155.1 uncultured Enterobacteriaceae bacterium | reverse complement strand
TGGCGCTGAAGAGCGCCAAGGGTTCGCGCAAGACGGGGGAGGGGCCCTGTCTTCCCTCCTGGGGGCGGCCCGGCGCGCTCACAGCACCTTCGCGCGGAAGAGGTCGTGGATGTTGAGCGCGCCGACGAGCGCGCCGGTCGCGTCGACCACCGGAAGCTGCGTCGACTTGCGAGCCTCCATCAGCTCGACCGCCTCCGCCGCGAGCGCCTCGGGGCGGATCGTCCGCGGATTGCGGGTCATCACCGCGGCGATCGGGGTGGCGCGGATGTCGCCGCCGCGCTCGAGGCTGCGCCGCAGGTCGCCGTCGGTGAAGATGCCCACCAGTCGGCCCGCGTCGTCCACCACCGCCGTCATGCCCATGCGCTTCTTCGACACCTCGAGCACCGCCTCGGCGAGCGTTGCGCGCTCGCTCACCGACGGGACGTCCGCGCCGGTGCGCATCACGTCGCGCACGTGCGTGAGCAACCGCCGGCCGAGCCGTCCGCCGGGGTGGGAGCGGGCGAAGTCGTCGTGCCCGAAGCCGCGCGCGTCGAGCAGCGCGACGGCGAGCGCGTCGCCGAGCGCGAGCGCCGCGGTGGTGCTCGCGGTCGGCGCGAGATTGAGCGGGCAGGCCTCCTTCTCCACGTGGGTGTCGAGCACCACGTCGGCGAGGGCGGCGAGCGTCGAGTCGGGCTGGCCGGTCAGCGCGATCAGGCGCGCCCCCATGCGCTTCACGAGCGGCAGCACGGTGAGCAGTTCGTCGCTCTCGCCCGAGTAGGAGAGCGCGATCACGACGTCGTCGTGCGTGATCATGCCGAGGTCGCCATGGCTCGCCTCGCCCGGGTGCACGAAGAACGCCGGAGTCCCCGTGCTCGCCATCGTGGAGGCGATCTTGCGGCCGACGTGCCCCGACTTGCCGATGCCGGTCACGACGACCCGCCCGCGGCAGGCGAGCACCAGGTCGACCGCCGCGACGAAGCGCTCGTCGAGGCGCGCGCCGAGCGCGGCGACCGCGTTCGCCTCGATCGCGAGCACCTCGCGCGCGAGCGCGAGCGCGCCGGCGGCGGTCGCACGATCGTTCTGGTCCGGCGCTGAAGCAGTCGCTATCATGCTGAAAATTATATCAAACGACCCCATCGGGCCCGCGCGTGCGCGGCCCTGACACGCGATGAGTGAAGCGCTCGAACTGGTCCTCGTCCTGCTCGCGAGCGCGGTGCTCGTCGTGGTCGTTTTTCGCAGTGTGCACCTGCCGCCGCTCCTGGGCTACCTGATCGTCGGGGCCGGCATCGGGCCGCATGCGCTCGGATGGGTCGCCGACACCCCCGCGACCCGCCAGCTCGCGGAGTTCGGCGTCGTGTTCCTCATGTTCACGCTCGGGCTCGAGTTCAGTCTGCCGCGGCTGGTCCAGATGCGCGG
>CAZIXQ010000317.1:0-4215 GCA_964543155.1 uncultured Enterobacteriaceae bacterium | reverse complement strand
CTGGTGGCCCGCTGTTCCGCCCTTCGCGGCCGGGTCAACTGTCCGTTGATCGCGTCGCTGCAGGAGGCGAAGTGACCGAACGGCCAAGGTCTCGGCCCTGTTCGCATGGCTTCTCGCGCTGCATCCCGGCGCGGCCGGCCGCACCTGCGCCGCTTACGGCGGAATGGACATCGCCGTAGCGCTGGTGTGGCTCTGGGTGGTCGACGGCGTCACCCTGACGCATCGGGATCTCGCCGGCGCAAGCATTGCTCGGGTCGGCATGGCCGTCAATGCGCTGCAGCCGGAAGTGCGTTGACCGCAAGCGGCAGCCGCCCCAAGCCTTTTGATCGAGCGCGCGTCGGATCTGGCGCCAGGGTCGAGCGCAGCTGCGTACGCGCGTTTCTCAGCGACCTGCTAGCGCTGCGCAGGCAGGTGCGACAGCGGCCGGTGATTCTCGACGCGCGCCTCGGTGCCGCCGAAGCGCTGCGCGACGATGCGCGGCAGGGCGAGGAAATCGTGCGGGAAGCCGAGGTCGATCCGGCTCGCCGCGTCGAGCCGTGACAGCTCCGCCGGCGTGAGCGGATGGGCGAGGCAGGCGAGGTTGTCCTCGAGCTGGGCGAGGGTGCGCGCGCCCACGATCGGGATCATCTGCTGATCCTGCTGGCGCACCCAGTTGATCGCCACCTGGGTCATCGAGCAGCCCTTCGCGGCGGCGACCTCCTCGACGACGCGCGCGATCGCGAGGTTCCGATCCGTGATGTGGCGCGCGGTCATCGCGGCGCGGCGCGTGTCCGCGGCCTGGTGCGGATCGGCCGCCCGGTGGAACTTGCCGGTGAGCACGCCCTGACCGACGACGCCCCAGGCGGTCGTCGCCAGCCCGAGGCTGCGCGCCATCGGCAGGAGCTCCCGCTCCGCGGTGCGCTCGATCAGGCTGTACTCGATCTGGATCCCGGCGAACGCGCTCCAGCCGCGCAGCTCGGCGAGCGTGTTCGACTGGGCGACGATCCAGGCCGGCGCGTCCGAGATGCCGACGTAGAGCACCTTGCCCGCGCGCACGAGATCGTCGAGCGCGCGCATGATCTCGTCGACCCGGGTCGTGAAGTCCCACTGGTGCAGCCAGTACAGGTCGACGTAGGTCGTTCCCAGCCGCTCGAGGCTCGCCTCCAGCGACTGCACGATGCTCTTGCGGTGGTTGCCGCCGGCGTTGGGATCGCCGGGGCGCATGTTGAGGGAGAACTTGGTCGCGACCACGAACCGGTCGCGCTCGCTGGCGATGAACTCGCCCGTCCAGCGCTCGCTCGTGCCCTCGTTGTACTTGTTCGCGGTGTCGATGAAGTTGCCGCCCGCCTGGACGTAGGCGTCGAAGATGCGCCGGCTTTCCGCCTTGTCCTCGCCCCAGCCGGACTCGGTGCCGAAGGTCAGGGCGCCGAGCGAGAGCTCCGCGACGCGCAGCCCGCTCGTGCCGAACAGCTTGTACTTCATCATCTCCGTCGTCTCCTCGATCGGGATCGCGCCGCCCCTGCGATGCGATAATCGCGCAATGATCGCCGAAAGCGACGAGCCGTTCATGCGCGCCGCGCTCGCGCTCGCGCGCGAGGGCGCGCGGGCGGGCGAGGTGCCGGTCGGGGCGGTGGTCGTCGCCGGGGGCGCGATCATCGGGCACGGGTTCAATGCGCCGATCTCGCGCCACGACCCGAGCGGGCACGCCGAAATCGCCGCGCTCCGCGAAGCGGCCGCCCGGCTGCGGAACTACCGGCTGCCCGATTGTGACCTCTACGTCACCCTGGAGCCCTGCGCCATGTGCGCGGGCGCGATCCTGCACGCCCGGATCCGGCGCCTGGTGTTCGGTGCACGCGACCCGAAGACGGGTGCATGCGGAAGCGTCGTCGACCTGTTTGCGGACCTGCGCCTCAATCATCACACGACGGTCGCCGGCGGCTTGCTCGCCGAAGAATGCGGCGCCCTGCTGACCGAGTTCTTCGCGGCACGCCGCAGGGAAAGCCGACCTGCGAACGATGCGTAGGATCCGGATCTCGATCCCCGCACAGACGCTCGCGCTGCTCGACGAGGGCGGACGAATGGTGCGCGAGTACACGGTGTCGACCGCGGCGAACGGTCCCGGCGAGCGGCGCGGGAGCCATTGCACCCCGCGCGGGCGGCACGTGGTCCGGGCCAAGATCGGCGCCGGCGCCGCGCCGAACTCTGTCTTCGTCGGCCGCCGTCCGACCGGCGAGGTCTGGTCGCCCGACCTCGCCGCGCAGCATCCGGGGCGTGACTGGATCCTCACGCGCATCCTCTGGCTGTCGGGTTGCGAGCGGGGCTTCAACCGGCTGGGCGAGGTCGACACGATGCGCCGCTACATCTACATCCACGGCAGCCCCGACACGGTGCCGATGGGTGTCCCGGGCTCGATCGGCTGCGTGCGCATGCGCAACGCCGACATCGTCGAGCTCTTCGACCTCGTGCCCGCCGGAACGCTCGTGGATATCGTGGCCGATTGAGCGTCAGCGCACCTCGATCACCCGGATCCGCGTGCGCCCGACCCAGGCCGCGAGCGGGGCGAGATCGCCCGGATTCTCCCCGTACACGATCTTCAAGTGCGTCGGGTCGGTGCCGATCTGACCGAGGGTCGCGTCCACACCGACCCACTCGCCTGCGATCAGGCTCTCGTTCCAGGCGTGGAAGGCGAACCCCTGCAGCTCCGGCGAGTAGACCAGCCCGTTCGCCACGCGCGTCGGGATGCCGAGCGCGCGCGCGAGCGCCGCATACAGGTACGCGTGCCCCTGGCACTCGCCGCGGCGTGCCGCCAGCACGTCGAGCGCCGAGAAGGCGTCCGCCGCCTCCCTGCGAATGTTGGCCCGCATCCACTCGACGATCGCCCGCGACTGGTCGAGCGGCCGACCGCGCCCGGCGGCGATCTCTCCGGCGAGCGTCACGATGCGCGGATCGCCGCTCGGGACGGTCAGCGTGGATTGCAAGAAGGCCGGCTCGGATCCGGCTGCGGGCGCCGGTGCCTCCGTCCCGGGCACTGGCACCGGGCGCAGCTCGCAGGCGAGCTGCGCGTCGATGGCGCGACAGCGCTGGCCGGAATCCTCCGGCAGGGCGACGGGGTCCGTCAGGCCCTCGATGGCGAGCTTGAGGTAGCTGAGGGCGCCCGGATCGCCGAGCGGTGCCGGGAGACGAAGGAGCGCGATGTCGAGCAGCGCCTCGTTGCGGTCCAGCACGCCGCTCGCCAGCTCGCGTTTCGCACGCGCCTCGTTCTCGAGTCCCGCGATGAGC
Organism: uncultured Enterobacteriaceae bacterium; assembly: GCA_964543155.1. GTDB lineage: Bacteria > Pseudomonadota > Gammaproteobacteria > Burkholderiales > SG8-39 > JAGVSZ01. Next base: position 957 of record CAZIXQ010000317.1, on the reverse strand, counting down.
ACGCCGCCGAGCCCGATCTCGAGCATCGGGCGCGCGCGCGCGTCGAGCCAGGTCGTGGTGCGCAGGCCGAGCATCTCGGTGGCCACTTTCCAGGCGGGCCCCTCGAACAGGGTGCTGCGTTCGTAGCCTTCGACCCGTTGAACGACCGGCGCGAGCCGCTGCGCCTCGCCGCTGTAGACGGTGAACCGATACTCCGCGCCGACCCTGAGGCCGCGCAGCGCGGGCACCATCGTGATCGCGCTGGCCGGGTAGAGCGGCCCCTCCGGGCGCAGGACCTGCGTCTCGGTCCGGCCGGCGTTCGTGAATCGCACGTGCAAGGTCTCGGCGGCCACGTGGCCCGTGACCTCGAGCCGGGCGCCGTCGATGTCGTAGTCGTAGTCGAACGCCGCGAGGGTCAGGTCACTGTGCACGCGGTCGCGCGAGCGCAGCGTCACCCGCTTGTCGAAGCCGAGGAAGCGCAGGCGCAGCGCGCTCTCCGCACGGATCTCGTAGGTGCCGTCGGCGGCGCCGGCCGGCGACATCTCGACGTGCGCATAGCCGATCTTCTCGCCGTTGAAGACGATCGCCGTCCAGTAGTCCCGGTAGGGCCACGCCGCCAGCGCGAGGCGGGGCGCGTCGGGGGGAGGGCCGGCGTCCTGGAAATAGCGTCCCGCGCAGCCGGAAAGGGCGAGCGCTGCCGTGACGAGCGCGAGCGCCCGGCGCGCGCGGCGCACGCCTCAATGCCCGAAGAGTCGCCGGATGCCCTCGGCGTCGACCGGTCGCGTCACCCCGCGCTCGGTGATCAGGCCGGTGACGAGCGCCGCCGGGGTCACGTCGAAGGCCGGGTTCGCTACCGCAACGCCTTCCGGCGCCCAGCGTTCCCCGCGGAAGCCGGTCACCTCGGCGGCGGCCCGCTCCTCGAGCGGGATGGCCGCGCCGTCGGGCACGTTGCGATCGACGGTCGAGAGCGGCGCGGCG
>CAZIXQ010000316.1:0-4251 GCA_964543155.1 uncultured Enterobacteriaceae bacterium | reverse complement strand
GGCGACCCTCCGACGCGCCCGGTCACGCAGGAAGTGGCGGCACCATCCTGCAAGCGAGGTCGCTGCGCTCGCGCCCCGCTGGGACGGGCTGTGCGCCGCGCTCGGCGCGCCGCCGTTCCTGCGCGCGAGCTTCGTCGGCGCCCTGCTCGCCGGGTTCGGCACCGGGCGGGAGCGCGTGGCGCTGTGCGAAGCCGACGGGCGCCCGACGGCGTTCGCGATCGTCGGCCCGACCGGCGCGGGGCGGTGGGCCACCTTCCAGCCGTCCCAGCTGCCGCTCGGCGCCTGGCTCATGGCGCCGGAGCTGCCGTGGGCGGAGGCGCTCGCCGCGCTCGGCGCCGCGCTGCCCGGCGTGCCGCTGATGCTCGGCGTGACGCAACAGGATCCCGCTCTCCTCCCGCGCCCCGCGGACGCGCCGCGCATCGAGACCCTCGACTACATCCGCACCGCGTGGATCGACGTCGCCGGTTCGTTCGACGACTACTGGAACGCGCGCGGGAAGAACCTGCGCCAGAACATGCGCAAGCAGCGGCGCAAGCTCGCCGAGGACGGCGTCGAGGCGCGTCGCGAGGGGCTGACGCGGCCCGAGGACGGGGCCGGGGCGATCGGCGACTACGGCGCGCTCGAGAGCGCCGGCTGGAAGGCCGAGGGCGGCACCGCGGTGCATCCCGACAACGCCCAGGGCCGCTTCTACCGCGCGATGCTCGAGTCGTTCTGCGCCGAGGGACGCGGCCGGATCTTCCGCTACCGGTTCGGCGACAAGGTGGTCGCGATCGACCTCTGCATCGAGGGCGACGGGACGCTGGTGATCCTGAAGACCGCCTACGACGAGACGATCAAGGCGCTGTCGCCCGCCTTCCTGATGCGCGAGGACGCGTTCCGCCTGCTCTTCGACGAGGGACGGATCCGGCGCATCGAGTTCTTCGGCAAGCTGATGGAGTGGCACACGCGGTGGAGCGACAACGCGCGCACGCTCTATCACGTGAACTGGTTCCGGTGGGGGTGGTTGCGGTGGGCGCGCGGGTTTGTGGGGCGCAGGTCGAAGGTGATCGACGAGAGCGCGAGTGCGTCGACTGGGCCGGTGCGAGCGGGAGCCTAGGACCGGCCGCCACGATCCGATCCGGCGTATCATGGGTCGGCCCCTGCGATGGAGCCGCGCAATGACCGAGCTGCTCGAAAAGGCGCTGAGAGAGGTGGCCAAACTGCCGCCCGCGGACCAGGACGCGCTCGCCGCGATCCTGCTGGCGGAGCTCGCCTCCGAGCAGCGGTGGGACGAATCATTCGCGCGCTCGCAGGACGCGCTGGCGAAGCTGGCCGAGGAAGCGCTGGCCGAACACCGCGCCGGGCTGACGAAACCGCTTTGACAACGTGCGCTCGCGGACGACAGCGAGGTTCCGCGCGCTATACGACGCCGCGCCCAAACCCGTCCAGGACAAGGCGAAGGCGGCCTACCGCTTGTGGTCCGAGAACCCCGGACACCCTTCGCTTCGGTTCAAGAAGGTCCACGCCGCGCTGCCGATCGACTCGGTACGCATCGACCTCGACTGGCGCGCGGTGGGCGTGCTGGAGAAGGACGAAGCAGTAGGGTTCTGGATCGGGCCGCACGCCGGCTACGAGAAGCTGCTGCGCCAGCTGTAGCTACCGCGCCACCGCCTCGAGCAACGCCGCCAGCTGCCGCGCGCGTCCGCGCCGCGAGCTCGCCTCGACTGCCGCCGCGCTCGGCTTCGCCGCGGTGCCCCGCTTCACCGCCTCCGCGAAATCGCCGAGCGCGTGTGCAATGGCATCCGCCGAATCGAGCGGCGCGATCGCGTCGATCCCCGCCGCGCGCAGCGCCCCGGCGGTGTCCCCCGCCGGATCGGTGAGCCCGAGGATCGGCCGGCGCGCGCGGAAGTACTCGTAGATCTTGGCGGGGATCTGCTCGTTGCAGTTCGACGCCTGCATGACGACGAGCCCGTCGGCGCGCAGCATCTCCTCGAGCGCTTCCCGGTACGGAACCGGCGGCAGGATCTCGACCTCGCCCGCGACCCCGTGCGCCGCGGCGAGCTGGCGCAGCAGCGCGTCGTGCACCGCGGCGCGGAAGCGCACGCGCACGCCGCGCGGCCGCAGCCGGCCCAGCGCCTCGAAGAGACGCGTCGGATCGCGCTCGGACGGATAGACGATGCCGCTGTGGAGCAGCGTGACCGCGCCGGGGTTGAGCGGCCCCGCCGCGGCCGCCGCGCGCTCCGCCGCCTCGAAGCTCTCCGGGTCGTACCCGTTCTCGATCACGACCAGGCGCGCCGGATCCGCGTCCGGATAGCGCTCGCGATACACGCGCGCCGCGCCCGGCGTGACGAACACGCAGCGCGCGGCCTCGCGCACCGCGGTCGCCTCGATCCGCCTGAAGCTCCGCCAGGTCTTCGGATCGGCGGGATAGCCGTCCTGCGCCATCGGGTCGCGGAAGTCGGCGATCCACGGCACGCCGCTGCGCCGATGCAGGGCCGCGCCGATCGCGTGCGCCGTCGCGATCGGATAGGTGGACCAGATCGCGGCCGGACGGTGCTCGCGCACGAGCCGCAGCCCGGCGGGCACCGCGCCCCAGCGCCACGACATCCAGCGGTCCGGCCGCGCCAGAAAGCCGGGATAGCGCCTGAAGAGCGCGAGGTGCCGCGCGGTGTCGAGCGCGAACGCGCGCGTCACCGGCACCGCCGGCGGCACCTCCGCCGCGAGGTCGTCGCTCGTCGCCTCGTACGCGCGCGGGTGCGCCGTCAGCACGATCGGGTCCCAGCCGAAAGCCGGCAGGTGCTGCACGAACCGGAGCGTGCGCTGGATGCCGCTCGAGCCCGCGAGCGGCGGGAAGTGATAGGCCACCATCAGCACGCGCTTCACCGGAACACCCTGACCGCGCGGTGCACCGCCTCGGCGATCCGGACGACGTCGGCCTCGCTCAGGTCCTGGTGGCACCCGAGCTGCAGCACCTCGGTCGCCCAGCGGCGCCCGACGTCGCCCGGCAGCGTGGGGGTCCCCGGCCAGACGACATCCCAGCGGAACACCGGCACCCCGCTCTGGCGCAGCGCCCGATAGACCGGCTCGGCCTGCGCGACGCGCAGCGGAAACACGTACGGCACGGCGTTCTCGGGCAGGGTCGGGTTGATCTCCACCGCGCCCTTCAGCCCGGCCAGGCGCTCGGCGAGCAGGAGGTAGTTGCGGCGCCGGATGGACGCGATCCGCTCGCGCGCGCTGTGGCGGGCGAGCCATCGGACGACGCGCGTCGTGCGCATCCCCGTCCGGGGATCGTCGCTCTCCGCCGCGCTCGCGATCGCCTCCTGCGAGGGCGGGTCGTCCTCGGGCGCGGGGCGCGACCGACCGCCGCGGATCTTCGTCTTCAGCGCGAACAGCGCCCGCAGGAGCGCGTTCACGCCCGGGAAGCCGCCGTAGCGCGCGCCCATCTCCACCGCGTCCCAGAGCGCTTTCGGCTCGGCGAGCCACGACCGCGGCCGCAAGGTGAGCGCGTCGAGCTGCGCGCGGTTGGCGACCAGCAAGCCGCCCTCGGGGACGGGGAAGAACTTGGTGAGGCTCGCGATCGCGAAGTCGCCCCAGCTCCCCACCGGCAGGCCGTCCACCACGCCGAAGTAGGCGTGGGCGCAGTCCTCGACGAGCGCGATGCCGCGGTCGTTGCAGAAGCGCCGCAGCTCGCGCATCGGCCGCGGGATGCCGAAGTAGTGCGCGGCGAGCATCGCGCGCACGCCGGTCAGGTCCGCCGCGCCCAGCCAGTCGAGGTCGGCCAGGCCCTCGGCGGTGATCGGGTAGAAGTGCGGCTTCGCGCGCTCGCGCACCACCGGCGAGACCATCGTCGGGCAGTGGTAGGTCGGGACGAGCACGCGGTGGCCGGGCCCGATGCCCAGCGCGCGCAGCGCGAGCGCGATCGCCGCGCGCCCGCTCGTGGTGTACAGCGCCGGGCGGTGGCCGAGGACGATCGGGATGTCGGCGCGGCGCCGGCCCGCGAAGGTGCGCCAGCCGAGCACGGGGAGCCGCGGCAGGTGCAGCGGCGTCGTGCGGGGTCGGGTGCCCGCCCGCGTGCGTGTGAACAATTGCAAACCGAGACGGGCCGAAAAGGGGTGCGCGCAAGTATGTCACGGGGCCCCCGCGAGGCGCCGCCTATAATGCCGCCTCGCGTGAGAAATGCCTGTCGTGTTCCGCACTTGGCGGCAGATGGGGACCACGCCGCCGAGACCCCGCCGTGAACGTTCAAGCCGACGTCGTCAACGTCCTCGAGCG
>CAZIXQ010000315.1:0-4283 GCA_964543155.1 uncultured Enterobacteriaceae bacterium | reverse complement strand
CTGCGCACGATGTTCGACCCGCGCAACACGCTCGCGCAGCAGGTGTCCGACCAGCTCGAGCAGCACTTCGGCGCGAAGGTCTACGGCACGATCATTCCGCGCAACGTGCGCCTCGCCGAGGCGCCGAGCTACGGCGCGCCCGCCGTCAATTTCGACGCGGGCTGCAAGGGCTCGCAGGCGTACCTCGCGCTCGCGGGAGAGATCCTGGGTCGTGCGGACGAAACGCCGCAGCCGGCTGTCGCGGCCTGAGCAGCAGCGGACGGGGGAGGGCGATGATCAAGCAGAAAGGGCTCGGGCGCGGCCTGGACGCGCTCCTCGGCGGGAACGACGAGACGGCTGCGACGGCCGGCCGGGAGTCGCTCGCGACCGTCCGCGTCGATCGCCTCCAGCCGGGACGCTATCAGCCGCGGACCCGGATGGACGAAGGCTCGCTCGGCGAGCTCGCCGCGTCGATCAAGGCCCAGGGCCTGATGCAGCCGATTCTCGTGCGCCCGGTCGCCCCGGAGCGCTACGAGATCATCGCGGGCGAGCGCCGTTGGCGCGCCGCGCGCCTGGCGGGACTGCAGGAGGTCCCGGTCGTCGTGCGCGAGGTCCCCGACCAGGCGGCGCTCGCGATGGCGCTGATCGAGAACATCCAGCGCGAGAACCTCAACCCGCTCGAGGAGGCGCAGGGGGTGCAGCGCCTCGTGGACGAGTTCAAGCTCACCCACCAGGAGGCGGCCGACGCGATCGGGCGCTCGCGTGCCGCGACGACCAATCTGCTGCGGCTGCTCAACCTCACGAAAGCCGTCCAGGCGCTGCTCTTCGACGGCCGGCTCGAGATGGGCCACGCTCGCGCGCTGCTCGCGCTCGACGGGGAGCTGCAGATCGGTACCGCGAAGCGGGTTGCCGCAAAGGGCATGTCGGTGCGCGAGACCGAGCAGCTCGTGAACGACATTCTCCATCCGCACGCCCGGCAGGCGCGGCCGAAGGCGCGCACGAGCCGCGACATCCAGCGGCTGGAGCAGGACGTGTCGGAGAAGCTCGGCACCACGGTGGAGATCAAACCCGCAGGAAAGAAAGGTGCCGGGCGGCTGGTCATCAGCTACATGAGCCATGAGCATCTGGACGACTTGATCGTCAAGCTGACGCGTTGACCTCCCCGCCGCGCCGTCGCCGGCGCGGCAAGAACGAGAGGCATAACAACAAGCCAGGAGGAAGGGTTGGGTCCGTATCTCGTGGGCGTCGACATCGGCGGCACCTTCACCGACTGCGTCGTTCTCGACCGCGCCGGCAACATCACCGCGACCAAGGCAGCCTCGACGCCCGGCAATTTCGCCGAGGGGATGCTCAACGCGATGCGCGTCGCGGCCGAGCGCCTCGGCCTGCCGTTCGACGCGTTCTGCGAGCGAATCGCCGTCCTCACCCACGGCACGACCGTGGGCACCAACGCGCTGATCCAGCGCAAGGGCGCCAGGGTCGGCCTGATCACGACCAAGGGGCACGAAGACGCGATCCACATCATGCGCGGCTCGCGCGGCGTGACCTCGCGCGACATCGCCAAGGTCGTCCACTTCCCGGAGAGCCAGAAGCCCGACCCGATCGTGCCGAAGCGCTTCATCCACGGCGTGTCGGAGCGCATCGACTGCTTCGGCGAGGTCGTGGTGTCGCTGAACGAGGCCGAAGCCGAGCGCGCGATCCGCGACCTCGTCGCCGCCGGCTGCGACGCGGTCGCGATCTCGTTCCTGTGGTCGTTCCGCAATCCCGCCCATGAGCGGCGCGTCCGCGACATGATCCGCGCCATCGCGCCCGGGCTGTTCGTGTCGTGCTCGATCGACATCGCGCCGAAGTGGGGCGAGTACGAGCGCACCACCGCGACGGTGCTGAACGCCTACATCGGCCCGGTCATGTCGCGCTACCTGTCCAGCCTCGATCGCGAGCTCAAGGCGCACCGCTACAGGCAGCCGCTGCAGATCACCCAGTGCGGCGGCGGCTCGATCTCGGTCGACCGGGCGATGGAATCGCCGCTCCTCACGCTCGACTCCGGGCCGGTGTCGGGCGTCACCGGGTCGGTGTTCTTCGGCAGGCTGATCGGCACGCCGGACATCATCACCACCGACATGGGCGGCACGTCGTTCGACGTCGGCATCATCGCCGGCGGCGAGCCGGAGTACTCGTTCATCTCGAACGTCATCCAGTACGACTACTTCCTGCCGAAGGTCGACATCCAGGCGATCGGCTCCGGTGGCGGCAGCCTCGCGCGCGTGGACGAGTTCAGCCGGACGATGACCGTCGGCCCCGACAGCGCGGGGGCCGACCCGGGCCCGGCGTGCTACGGCAAGGGCAACGCCATGCCGACGGTGACCGACGCCGACGTCGTGCTCGGGTACATCGACCCCGACAACTTTCTCGGCGGCCGGATGAAGCTCGACAAGGCGAAGGCGGTCGCGGCCGTGCAGTCGGCGGCGGACAAGCTGGGCCTCTCGCTCGCCCAGGCGGCGAGCGGAATCGCCCGGATCGCCGAGTTCAAGATGGCCGACGTCATCCGCAAGATGACGGTCGAGAAGGGCCACGACCCGCGCGACTTCGTGCTGTTCGCGTTCGGCGGCGCCGGGCCGGTGCACGCCGCGGTGTTCGGCGCCGAGCTGGGCGTGCGGAAGGTGATCGTGCCGCTGCGCGAGATCGCCTCGACCTGGTGTGCGTTCGGCGCGGCGGCGGCCGATATCCTGCACGTGTACGAGCAGGTCGACATCCAGGGCTCGCCGTTCGACCCGGCGCGCGTCAACCGGGTGCTCGCGGAACTCCAGGCGCGGGCCGAGGCGCAGATGGAAAAGGACGGCATCGCGGCGTCGCGCCGCAAGTTCAGCTTCTCGCTCGACATGCGCCACCGCGGCCAGATCAACGAGGTCGAGGTGATGCTGCCGGAGGGGCGGCTCGAGGGCGATTTCCACGAGCCGCTGCGGCAGCGCTTCTACGACCGGTACGAGCAGCTCTACGGGCGCGGCTCGTCGTACCGGGGCGCGCGGCTCGAGATCGTGACGATGCGCGTGCGAGCGACGGCGGCCACCCCGCGGCCGAAGCTCACGAAAGCGCGCAAGCTGACGGCCGCGATCCCGAAAGCGGCCAGGCGCGGGACCCGCGCGATCTACTGGGCCGAGCCGAAGCGCACGCTGAAGACGCCGATCCTCGACGGCGCCGCGCTCAAGCCCGGCAACCGCGTCAGGGGCCCGTGCGTCGTCGAGACGTCGCAGACCAACGTGGTAGTGCCGCCGGGGCGCGCGCTGCGGGTGGACGCATTCGGCAATTTCGAGATCCTCTTCAAGTGAGGCACGCATGCCCAAGCTGAGCGAGCTGAAAGGCGTGAAGTTCGACGGCAAGACCTACGGCTACGTGCCGCCGAAGAAGCTCGCGATCGCAGCCAGGCTCAAGCTCCACACGAAGTACGAGAAAGACATCGACCCGATCACCTACGAGGTGATCCGCCACTCGCTCTGGCACGTGAACGAGGAGCACGGCGCGACGATCCAGCGCATCTCGGGCTCGCCGGTGGCGATGTACGCGCTCGACCTCAATCCCTCCATCCTCACCGAGGACGGCGAGTTCGTGTACTTCGGCCCGTACATGCAGTACATGTCCGGCGTCACCGACACCCAGGTGAAGTGGATCCTCGAGTACCGCAGCGACAACCCGGGCATCCGCGACGGCGACATGTTCCTCGCCAACGACCCGTGGGTCGGCGCCGCGCACCAGCAGGACGTGATGCTGATCTGCCCGATCTTCTGGCGCGGCGAGCTCTTCTGCTGGGTGACCAACTGCCTGCACCAGTACGACATCGGCGGCAAGACGCCGTCGTCGTTCTGCGGCTCGGCCGAGAACGCGTTCGAGGAAGGCATCTGCCTGCCGCCGATCAAGATCGTCGAGCGCAACGAGATCCGGCGCGACATCGAGGAGGCGTACCTCCGCGCCTCGCGCAAGCCCGACGCGGTGGCGCTCGACTTCCGCGCGCAGCTCGCCGGCAACACCACCGCGCGCGACCGCATCCTGCGGCTCATCCGGCGCTACGGGCCGGAAGTCGTGAAGGGCGTGATGAAGCGCATCCTCGACACCTCCGAGCGCGCGTTCCTCGACAAGCTGAAGAAGCTCCCCGACGGCGTCTGGCGCGACCGGACCTACGTCGAGTGCTGCCGGCCGGGCGACCGGCGCACGCACCAGGTCATGCTGACGCTGCGGAAGACAGGCAACAAGCTCGTGTTCGAGAACGAGGGCACCGCGCCGCAGGACGGCGCGATGAACGCGACCTTCTC
>CAZIXQ010000314.1:0-4317 GCA_964543155.1 uncultured Enterobacteriaceae bacterium | reverse complement strand
CCACCACACGTTCTTCGAGATGCTGGGCAACTTCAGCTTCGGCGACTACTTCAAGAAGGACGCTATCCACTTCGCGTGGGAACTGCTGACCAAGGTCTACGGCCTGCCCAAGGAGCGGCTGTGGGTGACCGTCTACCAGACCGACGACGAGGCCTACACCCTCTGGCGCAAGGACATCGGCGTTCCCGAGCGCCGCATCACCCGCATCGGCGACAAGCCGGGCGGGCCGCCGTTCCAGAGCGACAACTTCTGGCAGATGGGCGACACCGGGCCGTGCGGCCCGTGCTCGGAGATCTTCTACGACCACGGCCCCGAGGTCGCAGGCGGCCCGCCGGGGACGCCCGAGGCCGACGGCGACCGCTACATCGAGATCTGGAACCTCGTGTTCATGCAGTTCAACCGCGACGAGCACGGCAAGCTGCACCCGCTGCCGAAGCCGTCGGTCGACACCGGCATGGGGCTCGAGCGCATCGCCGCGGTGCTGCAGGGCGTGCACTCGAACTACGAGATCGATCTCTTCCAGGATCTCATCAAGGCCGCCGCGCGCGAGACCGGCACCGACTACCTGTCGTCGAACTCGCTAAAGGTGATCGCCGACCACATTCGCGCGTGCTCGTTCCTGATCGTCGACGGCGTGATTCCGGGCAACGAGGGCCGCGGCTACGTGCTGCGGCGGATCATCCGCCGCGCGATCCGGCACGGCTACAAGCTCGGCCAGAAGCAGCCGTTCTTCCACCGGCTGGTTGACGATCTCGCGCGGACCATGGGCGACGCGTATCCGGAGCTGCCGAAGAGCGCCGAGCGCGTCAAGCAGGTGCTGCGGACCGAGGAGGAGCGCTTCGCCGAGACGCTCGAGAACGGCATGCGCGTGCTCGAGGGGTCGCTCACGCGCGAGGACCGGATGCTCGACGGCGAGACCGTGTTCCAGCTCTACGACACCTACGGCTTCCCGGTCGACCTGACCGCCGACATCGCGCGCGAGCGCGGCGTGCGGGTCGACTACGCCGGGTTCGAGGCGGCGATGGAGCGCCAGCGCGAGCGCGCGCGCGCGGCGTCGAAGTTCCGCATGGATACGAGCGTCGACTACGCCGGGAAGCCCACCGAATTCCACGGCTACGACACGCTCACCCTCGAGGGCACGGTGCTGGCGATCTACAAGGAAGGCACGCCAGTGGACGAGATCGGCGCCGGCGAGTCGGCGGTGGTCGTGCTCGACCGCACGCCGTTCTACGCCGAGTCGGGCGGCCAGGTCGGCGACCGCGGCGAGCTCGCCGGCGCGAACGGCACCTTTCTCGTCGAGGACACGCAGAAGATCCAGTCCGAGGTGTTCGGGCACAAGGGCGCGCTCAAGGCGGGGCGCCTGCGCATCGGCGACAAGGTGATGGCGGGCGTCGACGGCATCGCCCGCGCGCGCACCGCGTGGAACCACTCCGCGACCCACCTCCTGCACGCGGCGCTGCGCAAGGTGCTCGGGCCGCACGTGCACCAGCGCGGCTCGCTGGTCGACGCGCAGAAGACCCGCTTCGACTTCTCGCACAACGAGCCGATGACCGAGGACGAGGTGCGCCAGGTCGAGGCGCTGGTGAATCGCGAGATCCGGCGCAACGTCGAGGTCGCGGCGCGGATCATGAAGTACGACGAGGCGATCCGCTCGGGCGCGATGGCGCTCTTCGGCGAGAAGTACGGCGACGAGGTGCGCGTCCTGAGCATGGGCGAGTTCTCGACCGAGCTCTGCGGCGGCACGCACGTGCGGCGCACCGGCGACATCGGCTTCTTCAAGCTCGTCGCGGAGACCGGCGTCGCGGCCGGCATCCGCCGCGTCGAGGCGGTGACCGGCGAGGGCGCGCTCGCCTGGGTGCAGGGGCGCGAGGCGAAGCTCGCCGAGGCGGCCGCCGCGCTGCGGACCAACCCCGAGGAGCTCGCGCAGAAGATCGCGCAGATGCAGGACAACGTGCGCGCGCTCGAGAAGGAGCTCGCCCGGCTCAAGTCGAGGATGGCGTCCTCGCAGGGCGACGAGCTCGCCGACCGCGCGCAGGACGTGAAGGGCGTCAAGGTGCTCGCGGCCACGCTCGAGGGCGCGGATGCGAAGACGCTGCGCGAGACGCTCGACAAGCTCAAGGACCGCCTGCGCTCGGCCGCGATCGTGCTCGCGGCGGCCGAAGGGGCGAAGGTGAGCCTGGTGGCGGGCGTCACCGCCGACCTCACCGCGAAGGTCAAGGCGGGCGAGCTCGTGAACTTCGTCGCGCAGCAGGTCGGCGGGAAGGGCGGCGGGCGCGCGGACATGGCGCAGGCCGGCGGCACCGACCCCTCGAAGCTCGCGCCCGCGCTGGCGAGCGTGCGCGAGTGGGTCGCGGCCAAGGTCTAGGCGGACCGCCCTACCACGGATAGAACGGCGGCTCGCCCGGCGGTCGCCGCCGGAAGCGCATGTAGGCCCAGTAGTACTGCGCGGGGAAGCGGCGGATGCACGCCTCCACGCCGCGGTTCACCGCGGCCACAGCGCGCACCTCGTCCGCGTCGGTCACCTCCGGTGGCGCGGCTTCGATGTGCAGGACGAACCCGCGCCCCCAGCTCAGCCGCTCCGCGTAGACGTAGAGGATCGCCGCGCCCGTGCGCCGCGCGAGGCGCGACGCGAACACGGGCGAATGCGCCACGATCCCGAAGAACGGCGCGAACACGCCGCTGCCCGTCGGCGGATCCTGGTCGGGCAGCACCCCGATGCTGCCGCCGCGCTTCAGGGTCTCGAGCAGCCGGCGCATGCCGCCGCGGTCGCTCGGCACGACCTCGGCGCCGAAGCGCGCGCGCCCCGCCTTGATCAGGCTGTCCCAGGGCTCGTCCTGCGGCCGGTACATCGTGACGATCGGCTGCAGGCGCGAGTACGCAAGCCCGGCCATCTCCCACGAACCGAAGTGCGGTGACGCGGCGATCACGCCCTTGCCCGCCGCGACCGCCTCATCGAGCAGTTCCCGGCCGCGCACCTCGCGCAGCGCGCGCACGACGCGCGTCTCGCGCGCGGAGAAGAGGAAGGGCAGCTCGGTGAGGGTCTTCCCCGCCTCTGCCAGCGCGCGGAACGCGAGCCACCGCCGCGTTGAAGGGGCGAGCTCGGGCAGGCAGCGCGCGATATGGAAGCGGGTGCGGCGCGCGAAGCTCGAAGGAACGACCGCGGCAAGGACCCCGAGCGCCGCGCCCAGCGCGTGCGCGACCGGGAGCGGCAGGAGCGAGAACAGGCGAACGAAGGCGCGGACCACGGGCGCGCGGATCATACCGTGACGTACTCGCGCTGCCTGCTGCTTGATCTGGGGCGCGACACCCGGTAAAAGGGGGCGCCACCCGGGAGAATGCTGCATGCGCAGGCGTCGAAACGGCACGAATACGCGGCAGGCGGGCGCGGTCATCCCGATCCTCGCCGGTCTTCTCGTCGCGATCGCCCTCGTGGCCGGCTACTTCTTCGTCGTGCTCAACTGGAACTACTCGACCGGCGAGCGCGCCGGCTGGGTGCAGAAGTTCAGCAAAAAGGGCTGGGTCTGCAAGACCTGGGAAGGCGAGCTGGCGATGGTGTCGATGCCCGGCGCCGCGCCCGAAAAGTTCTACTTCACGGTCAAGGACGACGCGGTCGCCGACCGCATCAACAAGGCGATGGGCCGGCGCGTTTCGCTGCACTACGAAGAGAAGGTCGGCTTGCCCACCAGCTGCTTCGGCGACACGCAGTACTGGGTCAATAACATCATGGTCGTGCCGGAGATTCCGCTCGCGCCGGGCATCACCGTGCCGGTTCCGCCCGAGGGCGCGCCGCAGACGGCGCCGGCGCAACCGCAGGCACCGTCGGTGCAACCGCCAACGCCCGTGCCGCAGATCGCCCCGGGGCAGTCGCCCGCGCCGGCAACGCCCGCCCCGGCTCCGACGACACCGGCGCCGCAGACTCAGCCGGGTTCCACGCCCCCGGCCCCGGAGCAGAAGTAATCTCCCGATCGAGGCCGCGCAGGTCTCGCGCGGCAGCCGGCGCAGCGCCGGCCGAATTCGAAAGCAAGACCCGGAGTGTCTTGCGCGCTTGCCCTGTCTAGAGTCCTGCCATCGAGCATGACGAAAGGGACGCAAGTGAACATGATCAGCAAGACGGAGAGGTTCGCCGCCGCAACGGTCAGCGATCCGCGCTGGGCCGCGGTGGTGGCGCGCGATGCGAAAGCGGACGGTAAGTTCTTCTACGCCGTCAAAACGACCGGCGTGTACTGCAGGCCGTCGTGCGCGGCGCGTGCCGCAAAACCCGAGAACGTGGCGTTCTTCGCCACCGCGGCAGAGGCGCAGCGCGCCGGCTTTCGGCCG
>CAZIXQ010000313.1:0-4327 GCA_964543155.1 uncultured Enterobacteriaceae bacterium | reverse complement strand
CCCTCGAACGGGGTGTAGCCCTGCTTCGACTCCGACTCGGCGGCGCGCACGACGAACGACTCCTGCGGGTCGACGAGCACGAGGTCGGCGTCGAATCCCGGCGCGATGTCGCCCTTGTTCCCGAGCCCGTAGCGTTGCGCGGGGTTCCAGCACAGCAGCTCCGCCATGTGGTTGTAGGACATGCCGCGCTTCGCGCCCTCGCTCAACACGCCGGAGAGCAGGTACTCGGTGCCGCCGAAGCCCGACTTCGCCATCCAGATGTTCTTCGGGAACTTCGCGCTGTACTTCTGCTCGGCGTTGCAGCACGCGTGGTCGCTCACGATCCAGTCCACGTCGCGGTCGAGCACCGCCTCCCACAGCGCCTCCACGTCCGCGCGCGGGCGGATCGGCGGGTTCACCTTCGCCAGCACCCCGCAGTCGCAGTCGACGTCGAGCAGGAGGTGCCCGACCGTGACCTCGCGCTTGAAGCTGATGTGCGGGAAGGTGTCGGCCATCATCAGCGCGGCGTCGATCGCCTTCTTGGACGAGAGGTGCAGCAGGTTGATGTTCACGCACTCGGTCTCGTAGGCGAGGTACGCGGCGATCCAGATCGCGAGCCCCTCGGAGTGCGGCGGGCGCGCCGCGCTGTAAGCGTGCAAGCCCTCGAGCTTGCCGTCCTTCTCGACGATCTTCGTGTACGCGTTGAGGATCTCGGCGAGCTCGCAGTGCAGGCTGACGCTGATGTGCTCCGCGTGCTCCGGGTGCTTCTCCATCATCCGTCGCGCCGACCGCATGATGAATTCGAAGTGCGCGACGTCGTAGCGCTCCTCCGGCCCGATCATCAGGAACTGGTTCTGGCTGTCGGACTTCCCGTGCAGCCCGTAGCCGCCGTAGAACATGAAGATCTTGAACGACGGCACGCCCCAGTCGGTCAGCATCGAGTCCATCTCGCCGACGTGGCCCGACTCGATCGGCGCGACGTGGAAGCCGTAGTCGACCCAGTAGTGCCCCGCCGCGAGCCGCAGGAGCTCGGGCATGAACTCGCGGTAGGGGCCGCCGCGGTTCAGGTAGTACTGCCCGGTGCGCGTGTAGGTGAGGCTCGAGGTGACCCCGCCCATCGCGGCGGCCCGGCTCTCGCTCGCCGCGTCCTCGGCCATCGGCCGGTAGATGCCGACGTGCATGTGCGCATCCACGAGGCCGGGGAACGCGAGGCGGTTCTTCCCGTCGACGACCTCGGCTGCCTCCCCGGGCCGGATCTCCGGCGCGAGCCGCGCGAACTTCCCGTCCCGGATGCCGACGTCGAGGAGGTCGACCGCGTTGCGGTTCGGGCGCACGACGCGCACGTTCTTGATCAGGAGGTCGAATGGCTTGGTCATCGGCAGCTCCGCGGGATCGGCCGGCTCGCCGCGTCCGGTCAACCCGGCAGCCGGGCCGCGAGCGAGGGGGCGGCGCGGGACAGATCGGCCCCGGGGCGCCCGCCGAGCAGCTCGAGCACGCGCCACGCGCCGCAGAGGTTCGCGGAGACGATCGGGATCTCGAAGTCGGCCGACACGGTGGCGATCGCGTCGAGGGACCGCATCCCGGTGCCGGCCAGGAGGATCGCGTCGGCGCCCTTCGGATCCACGCGCTTGAGAGTGTTGACCACCTCGCGCGTCGTCACCTGATAGGCGCGGAACGACTTCTCGTCGATCGACACCACCCGGGTGAGTTGCACCCCGCCGCCCTCGAAGTAGGCCCGTGCGTGCGTGGTCAGCCAGGCCGGGTACGGCGAGACCAACGCGACCGCCTTCACCCGCAGCGTGCGGAGCGTGTCGAGGATCGCCAGGCTGGCGGTGACCACCGGTGCGCCGGCGTCCCGCGTCAGCTCTTCGCAGAGCGCGCGATCGCCCGCTTCGCCCAGACCGTAGCTCGGCCCGGTCACCGCGACGACCAGGGCGTCGAGCTTGAGCGTCCCGAAGCTCTTCGCCGCAGCAGGGTAGTGCTGGGCGTAACCCGCCATGCGGGCCCGCAGGTCGCCCGGCACGACCGGCAGGCGCGTCGCGTACATGCCGCACTCCGGCGGGAGCAGCCGGCGCATCTCCGGCTCGACGGTCGGATTCGCGGGCGGAACGATGACGCCGACGCGTTTCGGCGGGTCGCTCGGTTTCATGGGTGTACTTGCCTCAAGGGGCAGGCATTCTTGTGGAATCGCCGCCGGGGGTCGCCAGGACCCGGATTCTGTACCGGCCGCCGCGGCGGCGCCAGCCTCCGGCGCCGCGCAGCGCCGAGTTCCGCACGCACCGGCGTGCCCACGCGCGCGCTTTTCCACGTCGCCGGTCGCGTTGAAGCGCGCCGCGATTGAGAGTAAGGTCCGGGGCCTGACATGGGGGTCCTGCCGTGCCGTTCGCGGCGCGGCGGGTGAGAAAGTCCCTTCGAACCTGATCCGGGTAATTCCGGCGTAGGAAAATGTCCCGCGCAAGCCGCATTCCCAACGTCCTCTCCATCGCCGGCGTCGACCCGTCCGGCGGCGCCGGCGTGGCTGCCGACCTCAAAACCTTCTCCGCGCTCGGCGCCTACGGCTGCGGCGTGGTCGCGGCGCTCACCGCGCAGAACACGCGCGCGGTCACCGGCATCCACGAAGTCCCGCCCGAGTTTCTCGACCTCCAGCTCGAGACCCTGTTCGCGGACGTCCGCATCGACGCGGTCAAGATCGGCATGCTCGCCTCGCGCGCGCTGATCGGGGTGGTCGCCGCACGCCTGCGCCGGTACGCACCGGCGTTCGTCGTCCTCGACCCGGTCATGGTCGCGAAGGGCGGCCACCGGCTCCTGCGCGCCGACGCGGTCGCGGCGCTGAAGCGCGAGCTCCTGCCGCTCGCCACCGTATTGACGCCGAACCTGCCGGAAGCCGGCGACCTGCTCGGGCACCCCGTTCCCGATTCGCCGGCGGCGATGCGCGACGCCGCCGCGGCGCTGCAGGCGCTCGGCCCCCGTCACGTGCTCGTCAAGGGCGGGCACGGCTCCGGCGACACGCTCGTCGACGTGCTGTACGACGGCACCCGCGCCGTCGAGCTGCCGGCCCGGCGCATCCGGACGAAGAACACGCACGGGACCGGCTGCACGCTCTCGTCGGCGATCGCCGCGCTCGCGCCGCAGCGGCCGACGGTCGAGGCCGCGGTGCGCGAGGCGCGCGCCTACGTGCTCGAGGCGATCCGCCGCGCGGACGAGCTCCAGGTCGGCGGCGGACACGGCCCGCTGCACCACTTTCACAATCTCTGGCCGAGCGCGAATGCGCGTGTCGTCCACGTCCAGGAGGCAACCGAATGAACGCCCGCCAGAAGTTCCTCGCCACCGAGGCCCGCGTCGACGAGGCGGCGGTCCAGCCGCTGCCGAGCTCGCGCAAGGTCTACGTCGAGGGCTCGCGCCCCGACCTCCGCGTGCCGATGCGCGAGATCGCGCAGGGCGACACGCCCGCCTCGTTCGGCGCCGAGCGCAATCCGCCGATCTGGGTCTACGACACGTCGGGCCCCTATACCGATCCGGCCGTGCGCATCGACGTTCGCGCCGGGCTCGCGCCGCTGCGCGCGCGGTGGATCGAGGAGCGCGGCGATACCGAGGTGCTGGCGGGCCCGAGCTCGGCGTACGGCCGCGCGCGGCTCGCCGACCCGCAGCTCGCGCCGATGCGCTTCGACCTGAAGCGCAAGCCGCGCCGCGCGCTGCCGGGGCGCGCGGTCACGCAGATGCACTACGCCCGCCGCGGCATCGTGACGCCCGAGATGGAGTTCGTCGCGATCCGCGAGAACCTGCGCCGCCGCGAGTACCTCGAGTCCTTGCGCGCGAGCGGCCCGACGGGAGCGAGGCTCGCCGAGATGATGGCGCGGCAGCACCGCGGCGAATCGTTCGGCGCGTCGATCCCGGAGGAGATCACGCCCGAGTTCGTGCGCAGCGAGGTCGCGCGCGGCCGCGCGATCATCCCGGCGAACGTGAACCACCCCGAGACCGAGCCGATGATCATCGGCCGCAACTTCCTGGTGAAGATCAACGCCAACATCGGCAACTCCGCGGTCACCTCGTCGATCGGCGAGGAGGTGGAGAAGATGACCTGGTCGATCCGCTGGGGCGGCGACACGGTGATGGATCTCTCGACCGGCAAGCACATCCACGAGACGCGCGAGTGGATCGTCCGGAACAGCCCGGTGCCGATCGGCACCGTGCCGATCTACCAGGCGCTCGAGAAGGTGAACGGGAAGGCCGAGGACCTCACCTGGGAGATCTTCCGCGACACGCTCGTCGAGCAGGCGGAGCAGGGGGTCGACTACTTCACCATCCACGCGGGCGTGCGTCTGCCCTTCATCCCGCTCACCGCGAAGCG
>CAZIXQ010000312.1:0-4343 GCA_964543155.1 uncultured Enterobacteriaceae bacterium | reverse complement strand
CGCCTGGAGGCGGGCATGAACCTCTACGGCCAGGACATGGACGAGACGACGAGCCCGCTCGAGTCCGGGCTCGCGTGGACGGTGGAGATGCGCGGCGAGCGCGATTTCGTCGGCCGTTCGGCGCTCGCCGCGGCGGCGCGCGCGCTCCGGGGCGTTGTGCTCCTCGACCCGGGGGTGCTGCGCGCGCACCAGCCGGTTCACACGCCGCACGGCGAAGGCCAGACCACGAGCGGCTCGTTCGCGCCCACGCTCGGGCGCTCGATCGCTCTCGCGCGGGTGCCCATCGGCGTCGGCGCCGGCGACCCGGTGGAGGTCGAGGTGCGGGGCAAGCGCCTGCGCGCGGTCGCGGTGGCGCCGCCCTTCGTCCGCGACGGCAGGAGTCTGATCGACCGATATCTGGAACCCAAGCAGGAAGGACAGCCATGATCAAGACGCCGCCGGATCTCAAGTACACGAAGACCCACGAGTGGGCGCGCGCGGAGCCCGACGGGACGGTCGCGGTCGGCATCACCGACTTCGCGCAGGAGGCGCTCGGCGACATCGTGTTCGTCGAGTTTCCCAAGGTCGGCGCGCGCGTCAGCGCCGGCGACGCGGTCGGCGTGGTCGAGTCGGTGAAGGCGGCCTCCGACATCTACGCCCCGGTCGCGGGCGAGATCGTCGCGGTGAACGACGCGATTCCCGAGCACTGGGAGCTCGTCAACAAGGACGCGTTCGCCGCGTGGCTCTACCGGCTGAAGCCGGCGAATCCGGGCGATCTCGCGGGCCTGCTCGACGCGGCCGCGTACGCGGCGAGCGCGGAGACCGCGAAATGACCGCGCGCCCCGCCCTCACCGCGGGCGAGCTGCCCGCGTTCGCGGCGCGCCACATCGGCCCGAGCCCCGCGGAGCAGCAGGCGATGCTCGCAGAGCTCGGGTTCCGCTCGCTCGACGAGATGGTCGAGCGCCTGATCCCGGAGTCGATCCGCGACCGCGAGCCGCTTTCCTTCCCGGCCCTGGGCGACGAGGCCGCGGTGCTCGCGGAGTTGCGGCGGCTCGCGGGCAAGAACCGGGTGCTGCGATCGTTCATCGGCATGGGCTACTACGGCACCCACACGCCGACGGTGATCCAGCGCAACGTCCTCGAGAACCCGGCCTGGTACACCGCGTACACGCCTTACCAGCCGGAGATCTCGCAGGGACGCCTCGAGGCGCTGCTGAACTTCCAGACGATGATCACCGACCTCACCGGGCTCGACGTCGCCAACGCGTCGCTGCTCGACGAGGGGACCGCGGCAGCCGAGGCGATGGCGCTGTGCCTGCGCGCAACGGAACGGCCCGGGCACGCGTTCTTCGCGGCTGCCGACTGCCATCCGCAGACGATCGCGGTCCTGCGCACCCGCGCGGGAGCGATCGGGGTGGAGGTCGTCGTCGGCGCGCCGGACGAGGCGCTCGCCGGCGAGTACTTCGGCATGCTGCTGCAGTATCCCGGGACGACCGGGGAGGTCGTCGACCACCGCGCGCTGATCGCGCAGTTGCGCGCGCGCAAGACGCGCGTCGCCGTCGCGACCGACGTGCTCGCGCTCACGCTGCTCGTGCCGCCCGGCGAGCTCGGCGCCGACGTCGCGGTGGGCTCGACGCAGCGGTTCGGCGTGCCGATGGGGTACGGCGGGCCGCACGCCGCGTTCCTCGCGTGCTCCGACGCGCTCAAGCGCGCCCTGCCGGGCCGGCTGGTCGGCGTGACGGTCGACAGCCACGGCGAGCCGGCGTACCGGCTTGCGCTGCAGACGCGCGAACAGCACATCCGCCGCGAGAAGGCGACGAGCAACATCTGCACCTCGCAGGTGCTGCTCGCGGTGATGGCGGCGATGTACGCGGCCTACCACGGCCCGGACGGGCTGAGGGCGATCGCGCGGCGCGTCCATCGCCACGCAGCGGTCCTCGCGCACGGGCTCGAGACGCTCGGCTGGGAGGTCGGTCCGCGCGACTTCTTCGACACGATCGTCGTGCGGACCGGCGCGGACACCGCGGCAATTCACGCGCGCGCGGTCGCGGCCGGCTTCAACCTGCGGCACGTCGATGCCGGGACCGTTGGCATCTCGCTCGACGAGCCGACGACTCCCGCCGAGGTCGAGTCGCTCCTGCACGTCTTCGCGCTGCGCGGCGAGCCCGTTCCCGGCTGGGCGGCGCTCGAGCCCGCCGCGCCCGACCGCCTGCCCGCGGCGCTCGCACGCACGAGCGCCTTCCTCACGCACGAGGTGTTCCACCGGCACCGCTCGGAGACGGCGATGCTGCGCTACCTCCGCGCGCTCGCCGACAAGGACCTCGCGCTCGACCGGACGATGATCCCGCTCGGCTCGTGCACGATGAAGCTGAACGCGACCACCGAGATGCTCGCGGTCACGTGGCCGGCGTTCGCCGACCTCCATCCCTTCGCGCCCGCGGACCAGGCGCAGGGCTACCGCGAGCTGATCGACGGGCTCGCGCGCCGGCTGTGCGCGATCACCGGCTACGACGCCTGCTCGCTGCAGCCGAACTCCGGCGCCCAGGGCGAGTTCGCGGGACTCATCGCGATCCGCGCCTACCACGCGAGCCGCGGCGAGGCGCACCGGCGCATCGTGCTCGTGCCCGGATCCGCGCACGGGACGAATCCCGCCTCGGCCCACATGGCCGGATGCGAGGTGGTCGTGGTGGCGACCGATGCCGGCGGAAACGTCGATCTCGACGACCTCGCCGCAAAAGCGGCGCGGCACGCCGCCGACCTCGCCGGGATCATGGTGACCTATCCGTCCACCCACGGCGTGTACGAGCCGAACATCCGCGAGGTGTGCGAGATCGTGCACGAGCACGGCGGGCAGGTGTACCTCGACGGCGCGAACCTCAACGCGCTCATGGGGAGCGCTTCGCCGGGACTCTTCGGCGCCGACGTGTCGCACCTCAATCTGCACAAGACGTTCTGCATTCCGCACGGCGGCGGCGGGCCGGGCGTCGGCCCGCTCGCGGTGAAGGCGCACCTCGCGCCGTTCCTGCCCGGTCATCCGCTCGCGGCGCGCGCGCCGGGCGCGGTCGGGCCGGTGTGCTCTGCGCCGTACGGCAGCGCGGGCATCCTGCCGATCTCGTGGGCGTTCATCGCGCTCATGGGCGGCCGCGGGCTCACCGAAGCGGCGCGCGTCGCGGTCCTCAGTGCGAACTACGTGGCGCATCGCCTCGCGGCGCACTTTCCGATCCTGTACACGGGCGAGCGCGGCGGAGTGGCGCACGAATGCATCCTCGATCCGCGGCCGCTGAAGGAAACGAGCGGTGTTACCGCCGAGGACATCGCGAAGCGGCTGATCGACTACGGCATCCACGCTCCGACGATGTCGTTCCCGGTCGCGGGCACCTTGATGGTGGAGCCCACGGAAAGCGAGCCGAAGGCGGAGCTCGACCGGTTCGTGGCGGCGATGATCGCGATCCGCGGCGAGATCGCGGCGGTCGAAGCGGGTCGGTGGCCGCGCGAGGACAACCCGCTGAAACACGCGCCGCACACCGCGCGGGCAGCGAGCGCGGATGACTGGGCGCATGCTTATCCGCGTTCGCTCGCGGCGTACCCCGTCCCGTCGCTCGCGCAGGCGAAGTACTGGTCGCCGGTCGGCCGGATCGACAACGTCTACGGGGACCGGCACCTCTTCTGCACCTGTCCGCCCCTCGCCGCCGTATCGGCGGCGGGCGGTGGCGAGCGCCCGTTCCACAATCCGGAATAGATGTCGAGATCAAGGATTCCGTGCCGCAGCAACGGTAGAATCGCGCCTCTCCGACCCCCTTTCCCGCGAGCGCCCCATGACTGACAAGTATCCCGGCGGCATCGAAGTCCACGGCCGCGTGCCTCCCGAGTACGCGCAGATTCTCACCACCGAGGCAATGGCGTTCGTCGCCAAGCTCCACCGCGCGTTCGAGCCGCGCCGCCAGGAGCTGCTGGCGCGCCGTGCTGCACGGCAAAAGGAGTTCGACGCGGGCAAGCTGCCCGATTTCCTGCCGGAAACGAAATCGATCCGCGAGTCGGAGTGGACGATCTGCGATCAGCCGCAGGACATGCTCGACCGCCGCGTCGAGATCACCGGTCCGACCGACCGCAAGATGGTGATCAACGCGCTCAACTGCGGCGCCTCGACCTTCATGGCGGACTTCGAGGACGCGAACTGCCCGACCTGGGACAACATGATCGACGGGCAGCGCAACCTGCGCGACGCGGTGCGCCGCACGATCAGCTTCGAGCAGGGCGGCAAGCAGTACCGGCTGAACGACAAGGTCGCGGTGCTGATTCCGCGGCCGCGCGGCTGGCACCTGGACGAGAAGCACGTCCTCGTCGACGGCAAGCCGGTCTCGGGC
>CAZIXQ010000311.1:0-4372 GCA_964543155.1 uncultured Enterobacteriaceae bacterium | reverse complement strand
GGCGACGCGCTGCGGCGCGCGGTGCCGGTCGAGGTCGAGGTGGTCGAGGGCTAGGCGCGCCGGCGCTTTCGCGCGGGCCCAGCCGCCGGCGCCTTCATCCGCAGCATCCGCAGCGCGTTCCCGAAATAGATCCCGTCGCGCTCGCCGCGCGGGAGCTTGAGCGAGTCGATCGCCTTGATCGACTCGCGGATGAAGAGCGGCCCGCCCTGCGGGTCGAACGGGCAGTCGGTGCCGAACATCACCCGCTTCGGGCCGAAGAAATCGAGCCCGCAGCGGATCGCGGCGGCCGAGCCGTTCACCGCGGTGTCGCCGTAGAACATCCGGAAGTACTCCACCGGGTGCTTGCCCATGCTCCTCAGCAGCGCGCCGTAGTCCTCGTCGGCGGTGCGGCTCCCGAACTGGTCGTAGCCGTAGCGGATGCGCTTGTCGAAGTACGGCGCCATCGCGCCGAGGTGGTGGGTGATCATGCGCAGCTTCGGCAGCCGCTCGAGCACCTTCGAGAACACCATGCGCGCCATGAACGCGGTGGTCTCGTAGGGCCAGCCGAAGGCCCACCAGATCTCGTACTTCGACTTCGGCTCGCCGGGGTAGTCGGCGAACTTCGCGGTGCGCGCCGGGTGCACCCAGACCGGCAGGTCGTGGCGGTTCGCCATGCGCTCGAAGACCGGGAAGAACTCCGGCTCGTCGAGCGGCCGCCCGTTGACGTTGGTGAAAATCTGCACGCCCTTGGCGCCGAGCGTGGAGATCGCGCGCTCCATCTCGTCGAGCGCCGCCGGGACGTTGTTCATCGGCAGCGACGCGACGAACGCGGGGAAGAGGTCCGGGTGCTGCGCGACGATCTCCGCCATGCTGTCGTTCGCCACCCGCGCGAGCGCGGGCGACTCCTCGGGACCGGCGAGGAACTCCACCGGCGGCATCGACAGCGTCAGCACCTGCCTGTAGCCGGGGAAGCGTCGCATCATCCGCATGCGCGCGTCGAGGTCGTAGAGCACCGGGATCGTCAGCCAGCGCTTGAGCTGTCCCGCGAGCGCGGGGTTGGTCGCCGCGATCGCGCGCATGCGATCGAAGTACGCTCGCGGCAGGATGTGCGGAAAGATATCGAGTTTCAGTGACGCTCGGGTGGCCATGCGCGGTTTCTCTCTGTCAATGCGGCGTCGCGCGCCGCGCGCGGATTCTGCACGAAAGCCCGCCGCGTGACGGTCGAAGCGCGTCGAGGGGACAACATCTCCATGTGTTGATGGCGGTCAACATAAGCGCGCAAGGGTGCGTGACAATGTGATTGACGCTAGGGAAGTCCGCCATGAGAAGACTCCAAGCTCCGGCGCAGACGACGCTACTCCCGGCACCCCAAGTCGCGGGACTCGTGCCCTGCTGGCTCATCGGCGCGACGATCGCGCCCGCAGAGCCCGGTGCCGGCGAGGGGCGCGACGCCGGTGTCCGGATGCGGAGCCGGCTCGGGCGAGTCGCCTTGGCGTTGCAGCAGGCCGGGTGGTGGTCCCGTCCGCCGAGGCCCGGCGGGATCGCGGCACTCCCACGCCCGGCGGTCTCGAAAAGGAGGGTCCAAGCAACCCTCCAGTGAAGGAGCGTGGCCATGAAACGCTATCTCATCGCCATCGCAGCCCTCGGCCTTGTCCTCGGTGCCAATGCGGCGTACGCGGACAACAGCTGGGCCTTCGACGATCCGTATTGGAAAGCCCAAGAGACGGTGGGTGCGGTGAAGGCGCCGGAAGTCCGGGTGCCGGGCACTACCGAGCATGGGCCGTACTACCTCGTCGATGAGTTCAACCCGTGAGTCGCCGGGGCACGGCGTCTCGAGCGGGCGCGCTCGGGACGCCGGGACCTTCAGATCGAGCAAGTCAAGCGCGCCCAGGGGGACGGCTCCGCCGTCCCCCTTTTTGTTCCGCTTGCGGCACGCCAGCGTCCAGACCGCAAGCAAAGAAAGCGCTGCGGCGGCGAAGCGCGGCGGCCTGAACGCGCCCGGCGCGCTCAGCCGCGCCGCTCCCTTCCGTGCCACACGCGAAGCACGATGACCCGATCGCCGGCGATCAAGTACCGGACGACGTAATCCCCGACCGGCCAATCGCGTATCTCGTCGGGTGCGACCTCGCCGGGTCCGATGTTCACCCGACGACCGAGCCGCGGGAACCGCATCAGGCGCTCGATCCCCCGGATCAGCCGGCGCGCGGCGCGCGCGGCCGCGGCGGGGTCATGAACGGCGATGAACGCGCGCAGGCGCACGAGGTCATTGCGCGCCTCACGCGCGAAGGCGAGCTTCACCGCGGCGGCTTCTTCTCACCCTTCTTGCCCCAGGAAGCGATCCACGCCATGACCTCGTCCCCGTCGGCGACCCGACCCGCGCGAACGGAAGCGAGCGCTTCCAGCGTCTCGCCCCAGCGCTTCTCGTCCTCGCCCAGCCGCTCGAGATAGTCCCGCACCGCCTCGTTGATGATCCAGGACTTGGTGCGCCGCGCGCGTTCGGCGACTGCGGCGAGTCTTTCCTCGAGCTCCGCGGACAGGCGCACGCTGGTGACGCTCATGGTCCTGCATCTCCCCTAGGTTGTATTACAACGTAAGCATTGTAGTGTAGCGGCATCGGCGCCACCAGCCGCAATGCGCTCCGGCGAACGGCGCCGCGGCCGGGAGCGCGACGCGGCTACCCGAGGAACTGCAGCGCCGCCGGCACCTGCCGGCGCAGCAGCGCGCCCCGCGCAGCCCACGCCGCGTCCGGCGCCAGCGGTTCGAGGAAACGTACCTCCCCGCCCGCGGCGAGCGCGATCGGAACGCCATCCCGGTAGAGGACGCGGTTACCGGTAAGGGCGGGCAGCCGCCCGCCCGGCGTGAGCAGGCCCACGAGGTTGAGCGGGTCGGCGCCGCTGAGCGAAACGAGCGTTCCGTCGCGCTCGGCGCGGCGCACGTCCCGCAGGCTGCCGACCGCCTCGGGGAGCGCGTACTGCTCGCCGGACGCGCCCGCGACGAAGCGCCCGCCGCGGATCTCGCCGCGCGCCTCGAGCCGCCGATAGACGCGCACGAGCTCGCGCCAGGGCGGCAGCCAGTCGGCCTCGCGCGCGACGAGGCGCCAGAACACCACGCCGTAGCGCTTGAGCAGCGTGCGCGCGACGTGCTCGACGACCTCCGAGTCGGCCACCGGCGTCGCCTTGCGCAGCACGAGCGCCCAGCGGCCGGCGTCCTCGATGCCGAAGAGGGCGGTGCGGCGGCGGCGCTTGTGCGCGCCGCCCCAGTCCCGCCGGCGGTCGGTCGGCACGAGCAGCGCGCGCAGGCCGCCGAAGCTGTCGCAGTTGACGATCCCGAGCGCGGTCAGCTCGCCGAGCGCGTCCTCGACCTGGGTGCGCAGGAGGCCGGTGCCCTCGACGATCTCCTCGAAGAACGAGGCGCCGTGCGCGGCGACGAACTCGCGCACCTGCTGCGCGCGGGCCGAAGGCGCCGCGCCGTCCGCGCCCGCGAGCGCCGTCCACAGCGCGAGGTTGCGCCGGCCGACGAGCGCGATCGGCGTCGTGCGCACCGGGCTCGGCGTGCGCTCGCCGCCGGGCCGCGCCGCGGCGAGGCGCGTCCACACGACGCGCCCGGCGAGGCTGAGCTCGTCGAGCCACGCCGGGTCGTACTCGTTCACACGCGCGGGCAGGATCTCGGTCTCCCAGGCTGCCGCCGGCGCCTCGAAGCCCTCGAGCTGCGAGACGATCCCGGCCAGCGCGTCGGGGCCCTCGACCCGGGCGTCGGGCGCAACGCGCTGCCAGCGGAAGAGGAAGCGCAGGAAGTCGCGCGCCTCGACCGGCTCGACCTCCGCGCGCAGCCGGTTCACGGTGTAGCGGTGGATCCGCGCGAGCAGCCGGCGCTCGCACCACTCCACCTCGCGCGCATCGGGCGTGAACCGGCCGCGCAGGACCGTTCCCTCGGCCTCGAGCGCCGCGAGCGGCGCATCGAGCGCGCTCGCCGGCAGGCCGAGCGGCGCGCCCAGCGCCGCGGACGTGACCGGCCCCAGCAGCTGCAGGCGGTCGCGGAGGATCTCGACGAGCGCCGCCGCGCGCGTCCACGCCTTGCGGTATTCCACCGGCGCGTCGATCCGGGGCGCGCGCGCGACGCCGGGCAGCGCGGCGTCGAGCTCGGGCACGCGCTCCGCGGCGATCCAGACGCCGCACGCGAGCCGAGTCGCGCGCCGCTCCGCCGCGAGCCCCTCCACCCACGCGCGCCAATCGGGTCGCAGCTCCGAGTCGCTCAGGAATGCGCCCGTCGCGAGGGCGTCGGCGAGCTCGTCCGCGTTGCGCGGGTCGGGCCACACCTCCGCGCGCACGCGGGCGATCGCGTCGGCGTCGAGCCTGCCGAGGTCGGCGGCGCTCGCCTCGTCGAGCCAGCGACG
>CAZIXQ010000310.1:0-4376 GCA_964543155.1 uncultured Enterobacteriaceae bacterium | reverse complement strand
CGGCAGCGCGGGTGCCGCGCTGCCGGGCGAGTTCCGTGCCCTCTCGGGGAAAGGCGTCGTGGGCGTGGTGGATGGCGTCCCGGCGCGGCTCGGGACGCCGGAGTTCGTCGCGGAGGTCGGCGTGCCGTTCGACGCGGCCGCGGTCGCCGCGCTCCGGCGCGCGGGGGAGACGGTCGTTGCCGTCGCGGCGGGCGGGCGGCTCCTGGGCACCCTCCTCGTGGCCGACCGGCTGCGCCCGACGGCCAAGGATGCGGTCGCACGGCTGCGCGCGCTCGGCGTGCGGGTAGCCCTGATTTCGGGCGACCACGAGGCCACGGCCCGCGCGATCGCCGGTCAGGCCGGCATCGACGAGTATCGCGCCGGCGTCCTGCCGGCCGGCAAGGCGGACGAAGTGGCGGCGCGCCGCAAGGCGGGCGAGGTGGTGGGCATGGCGGGCGACGGGATCAACGACGCCCCGGCGCTCGCCGCCGCCGACGTGAGCTTCACCCTCGCGGGCGGGACTGGCGTGGCCCTGGATACCGCGGACGTCACACTGATGCGCGACGATCTCCGCGCCCTGGCGGACGCGATCGACCTGTCGCGCCGCACGGTCGCCAAGGTGCGGCAGAACCTGTTCTTTGCCTTTTTCTACAACGTCCTGGGGATCCCGCTCGCGGCCGCCGGAATGCTGAGTCCGGTCATCGCCGGCGCGGCGATGGCGTTCTCGTCGGTGTCCGTGGTCGGCAACTCGCTGCTCCTCGGGCGCTGGCGCCCCTCCAACCGGAGCTGAACGACATGGAAACGACGACGATCAAGGTGACGGGGATGACCTGCCAGGGCTGCGTGCGCAGCGTCACGCGCGTGCTCCAGGCGCTCCCCGGCGTGGAAAAGGTGGACGTCTCGCTCGAGCGCGGCGAGGCCGAGCTCCGGTTCGATCCCGCGCGCGCGGGCGCGCCGGCGTTCCGCAAAGCGATCGAGGACGCCGGCTTCCAGGCGGCATAGGCCGTGCCGGACAGCGCCCTGCCGCCGGGCATCGTCGAGAACTGGACCCTGCTCGACGGCAGCGCCGCGACGCTGCGGCCGATCCGGGCGAGCGACATGGAGCTCGAGCGCGCGTTCGTCCGCAATCTCTCGCCGCAGTCGAAATTCAAGCGCTTCATGGGCGAGCTGAAGGAGCTCAGTCCCGAACAGCTCCACGCGTTCACGCACCCCGACCGCAGCCGCGAGTCGGTCTACGTGGTGATCCGCTCGACCGCGGCCGGCGAGGAGGAGATCGCGGTGGCGCGCTACATCGTCGAGCCGGGAGGCGATGCCTGCGAGTTCGCGATCACGATCGCCGACGCGTGGCAGGGCAAGGGTGTCGCCGGTCGCCTCATGCGCGCGCTGATCCGGGATGCGAGAGCGCGTGGGCTCGCGCGCATGGAGGGCTTCGTGCTCGGCGCGAACACCCGCATGCTCGATTTCGTGCGCAAGCTCGGCTTCAAGATCGAGTTCGATCCGGACGACCCGGCAGTGCGCATTGCGCGGCTCGACTTGCGCGCGAACGTCCCGACGTGAGCCGCGCGTCGAGCGAAAGAGGGGGTGGTGGGCGGTACTGGGATCGAACCAGTGACCCCTCGCGTGTGAAGCGAGTGCTCGTACCGCTGAGCTAACCGCCCGGGAGGCGCGGATTTTCCCACAGCGCCGGGACGGCGGTCAAACCGCGCCGCCAGCGAGAATCATCTGGAGAATCGCAGCATGCGGATCGGTGTACCCAGGGAAACCAAGGCTCACGAGTACCGCGTCGGCTTGACGCCGGCGAGCGTGCGCGAGGCGCGCGCGCGCGGGCACGAGGTGTGGGTCGAGCGCGGTGCGGGCCTCGGCGCGGGCGTCGGCGACGACGAGTACGCCGCGGCGGGCGCGCGCCTCGCCGCGTCCGCGGACGAGGTCTTCGCGGCGGCCGACATGATCGTCAAGGTGAAGGAGCCGCTCGCCCCCGAGCGGGCCCGATTGCGCCCCGGTCAGGTGCTGTTCACCTTCCTGCACCTCGCGGCCGACCCCGCGCAGGCCGAAGATCTCGTCCGCTCGGGCGCCGTGTGCATCGCCTACGAGACGGTGACCTCGCCGCAGGGCACGCTTCCGCTGCTCGCCCCGATGTCCGAGATCGCCGGGCGGATGTCGATCCAGGTCGGCGCGGCCACGCTGGAGAAGGCACGCGGCGGGCGCGGGGTCCTGCTCGCCGGCGTGCCCGGCGTCGCGCCCGGAAAGGTGGTCATCCTCGGCGCGGGCAATGTCGGCCTGAACGCGGCGTACGTTGCGGCCGGCATCGGCGCCGAGGTGGTCGTGCTGGACAAGTCCCCCGAGGCGCTCAGGCGGATCGCCGCGCAGTTCGGCGCGCGGGTAAAGACGGTGATGGCGCTCGCCGACCTCGTCGCCGAGCACGTGGCGAGCGCGCACCTCGTCGTCGGGGCGGTGCTCGTGCCCGGGGCGCGGGCACCGCGTCTCGTCACGCGCGCGATGCTCGGGCGCATGAAGCAGGGCGCGGTGCTGGTGGACGTGTCGATCGACCAGGGCGGCTGCTTCGAGACCTCGCGGCCGACCACGCACGACGAACCGACTTACGTCGTGGACGGGATCGTGCACTACTGCGTCACCAACATGCCCGGGGCGGTTCCGCGCACCTCCGCCTTCGCGCTCAACAACGCCACGCTGCCGTACGTGCTCGAGCTCGCGGACCACGGCTGGAAGGCCGCGCTCGCGCGCAACCCACACCTGCGCGACGGTCTCAACGTCTGCGCGGGAAAGATCGCGCACCGGGCGGTGGCGGAGGCGCTCGGCCACGACTTCGTCGATCCTGCAGCGCTCGTCGGGAGCTGAGTGCGTACAATGCGCGCCTCCTGAGGCCCGCCCGACGATGGTCCGCACCCGCTTTGCTCCCAGCCCGACGGGCTATCTCCACATCGGTGGGGCCCGCACCGCGCTCTTTTCTTGGGCGTACGCGCGCAAACATCGGGGCGAGTTCGTCCTGCGCATCGAGGACACCGACCTCGAGCGCCACACCGAGGACGCGGTCAACGCCATCTACGACAGCCTGCGCTGGCTCGGGCTGCACTGGGACGAGGGGCCGTTCCGGCAGATGGAGCGGCTGCCGCGCTACCGCGCGGTCGCCGAGCAGCTCGCGGCGAACGGACGGGCCTACTTCTGCTATGCCAGCAAGGAAGAGCTCGACGCGATGCGCGACGCGCAGCGCGCGCGCGGCGAGAAGCCGCGCTACGACGGCCGGTGGCGTCCGGAGAATGCGCGCGGCAAGACACCGCCTGCGGGGGTGACGCCGGTGGTGCGCTTCCGCAATCCCGACGAGGGCGCGGTGGGGTGGCACGACCTCGTGAAGGGGCCGATCGAGATCGCGAACCGCGAGCTCGACGACCTCGTGATCCTGCGCGCCGACGGCGTGCCCACGTACAACTTCGGCGTGGTGGTCGACGACATGGACATGCAGATCACGCACGTCATCCGCGGCGACGACCACGTCAACAACACGCCGCGGCAGATCAACATCTACGAGGCGCTCGGCGTGGCGGTGCCGAAGTTCGGCCACGTGCCGATGATCCTCGGTTCGGACGGCGAGAAGCTCTCGAAGCGCCACGGCGCGGTGAGCGTCACCCAGTACGACGAGGACGGCTTCCTGCCCGAGGCGCTCGTCAACTACCTCGCGCGGCTCGGCTGGGCGCACGGGGACGACGAAGTGTTCTCGGTGGAGCAGTTCGTCGAGTGGTTCGACCTCGGGCACATCAGCCGCTCGCCCGCGCAGTTCAATCCGGAGAAGGCGCTCTGGTTGAACCAGCAGTACATCAAGAAGGCGGACCCCCAGCGGCTCGCGGCCCTGGTCGCACCGCGCATCGAGCGCGCGGGCGGCGATCTCTCGCGCGGGCCGGCGCTCGCGGTGGCCACCGCGCTGCTGCGCGAGCGCGCGTCGACGCTGAATGAGCTCGCGGACGCTGCGCGCGCGCTCTTCTACAGCGATGCCGAGCCGGCGCCGGAACTGCTCGCGGCGCAGCTGGGTGCGGAGGCGCGGCCGGCGCTGCGCGCGCTGCTCGAGCGCTTCGCCGGGGTCGAGCCGTGGGCCGAGGCGGGCATCCAGTCGGCGTTCGAGGGTGCGCTGAAGGCGCACGGGCTCAAGATGCCGAAGCTCGCGATGCCGCTGCGGGCGGTCGTCTTCGGGACGACGCAGACGCCGGCCTTGTATCCGACGCTCGCCGCGGCGGGAAAGGCGCGCGTGCTCGCGCGGATCCGGCGCTATGCCGGCTGAGCGCCGTCGTTTCCTTTACAGGCCTTTGATCCGCCGCTATAATCCGCGCCGCCGGTTGGGGGTATAGCTCAGCTGGGAGAGCGCTTGCATGGCATGCAAGAGGTCAGCG
>CAZIXQ010000309.1:0-4400 GCA_964543155.1 uncultured Enterobacteriaceae bacterium | reverse complement strand
GCGTACGTGCCGCACAACTACCCGCACGACAAGCTCGAGCCGGGCCTCAACGAGAACGCGTTCTACGACCCGACCAACTTCACCTTCCCGGCCGGCAGCTACGTCTGCGAGGTCGAGGTCGATCCCGAGACCGGCCAGGTGAAGATCGACAAGTGGGTCGCGGTGGACGACTTCGGCAAGATCGTCAACCCGATGATCGTCGAGGGCCAGGTGCACGGCGGGCTCGTGCAGGGCATCGGGCAGGCGCTCACCGAGGGCTGCAAGTACGACCGGCAGACCGGGCAGCTCCTGACCGGCACGATGTCGGACTACTGCCTGCCGCGCGCGGACGACGTGCCGTCGTTCGTCGTCGGGACGAAGGAGACGCCCTGCACGCACAACCCGCTCGGCGTGAAGGGCTGCGGCGAGGCGGGCGCGATCGGGGCACCGGCGGCGCTCATGAATGCGATCACCGACGCGCTCGGGATCAAGGACATGCCGATGCCCGCGACCCCGCAGAACGTGTGGGCCGCGCTCCAGGCGAACAAGGTCAAGAAAGCGGCTTGAGGAGACAGCACCATGTATTCGTTCAACTACCAGAAGACCAAGTCCGTCGCCGATGCCGCAGCGGCGCTCGGCAAGAACGCCGACGCGAAGCTCCTCGCCGGCGGGCAGTCGCTGATTGCAGCGATGAAGCTGCGCCTCGCGCAGCCTGCCCAGCTCATCGACCTCGGCGAGGTGGCGGAGCTGAAGGGCATCAAAGTGGACGGCGGCGCCGTGACGATCGGCGCGATGACGCGTCACGCCGAAGTGGCCTCGTCGGCCGAGGTCAAGAAGGCGATCCCGGCGCTCGCCGCGCTCGCCGGCATGATCGGCGACCGGATGGTGCGCAACATGGGCACGCTCGGCGGCTCGGTCGCGCACAACGATCCGGCGGCGGACTACCCGGCCGCGGTGCTCGGGCTCGGTGCGACGGTCGTGACCAACAAGCGCAAGATCGCGGCCGACGACTTCTTCAAGGGCATGTTCGAGACGGCGCTCGCGGCGGGCGAGATCATCACCGCGGTGTCGTTCCCGGTGCCGAAGCGCGCGGCCTACATGAAGTTCAAGAACCCGGCCTCGCGCTACGCGATGGTCGGCGTCTTCGTTGCGGACACTGCGGGCGGCCCGCGCGTCGCGGTGACCGGCGCGGGTCCGGGCGTGTTCCGGGTGCCGGAGATGGAGAAGGCGCTCGCAGGCAAATTCGCGCCGGAGTCGGTGGCGAACATCGCGGTCAAATCGAGCGGGCTCAACTCGGACATTCATGCCTCGGCGGAGTACCGCGCGCATCTCGTCACCGTGATGGCCAAACGTGCCGTCGCGGCGGCGATCGGCTGATCCGTCATTCCGGCGCAGGCCGGAATCCAGCAATCGGGCCCCCGCCTCGGCGGGGGCCTGCTCGTCTCTGGGCGCCAGGCGCAATTGGCCACTTGCTTCTGATAACAGCTTGTGGCATGTTGTTATCATGATTCGCACCCAGATCAGCCTGACCAAGCCCGAGTACGAGGCGGCAAAGCGCGAGGCGGCACGGCTCGGCATTTCGCTGGCCGAGCTGCTTCGGCGATCGCTCCGGACGATGATTCCGGCCGACGACTCCAAGCCGTGGATGCGCTACGCGGGTATGGTGGAATCGGGCGACACCCAGTCGGGCCGGCACGTCGACGACGTGGTCTATGGCCAGAAGGCCTGAAGCGTACGTCGATACTTCCGCCCTGATCGCGTTCGCCGATCGCTCCGACAGCTACCATTCGCTCTTTCGCAGACTGTTCGGAGATCCGCCGGAGCTCTTCACGAGCACGCTCGTCATCGGGGAAGGGCATGGCTGGTTCCTGAAGCGCTACGACCGTCTGCGTGCGCTCCAGTTTCTGGCAATGGTCGAGGACATGGCCCCGTTGCGCGTGCTTGAGGTCGGTGAGAGCGAGCAGTCGGGTGCGATAAAGATGCTGCGCCGGTACTCCGACCAAGACCTGACGCTCGCCGATGGCGTGGGGTTGCACCTCATGAGGGGGCGCCGCACCAAGGTCTGCTGGTCAACGGATTTCCACCTGCGGCTCACCGGGGTCCCGCTGGTCATCGATCAGGGCTGATCCGTGGAGCGTTCACCCGTGGCAAGTATCTTTCTCACCCACCCGCCCGAGGCGCTCGCGAACTACTACGGCGAGCGCGCCGTGGCCGGACTGAAGGCCCTCGGGGAAGTGCGCTTCAACACCGCCGGGCGCGAGCTCTCGCAGGCGGAGCTGGCCGCGGCGGCGCGCGGCTGCGAGGTCATCGTCTCCTATCGCCAGACGCCGGGCACCGCGGAGCTCTTCCGCGCCTGCCCGGCCCTCGTCGCCTTCTCGCGCTGCGCGATCGACATCCGCAACGTGGATGTCGCTGCGGCGAGCGCCGAAGGAATTCTCGTGACGCAGGCGAGCGCCGGGTTCGTCGCCTCGGTGAGCGAGTGGGTGATCGGCGCGATGGTCGACCTCGGGCGCAACCTGACGGCGTCGACCGTGGCCTACCAGGCGGGACAGGTTCCGAAGGCGCCGATGGGCCGCCAGCTCGAAGGTTCGACCCTCGGCATCCTCGGCTACGGGCAGATCGGCCAGCGGCTCGCCGACCTCGCGGTCGCGCTCCGGATGCGGGTGCTCGTCTACGACCCGTTCAAGAGCGTCGAGAGCCGCGGCATCGAACAGTGCGAGCTGCCGCAGGCGCTCGCCGAGTCGGACTTCGTCGTGTGCCTGGTCGTCGCCAACGAGGCGACCGAGAACCTGATGAACGCCTCGGCGTTCGCGCAGATGAAGCGGGGCGCGTACTTCATCAACGCCTCGCGCGGGAATCTCGTGGACGAGGCCGCGCTGCGCGCGGCGCTCGACTCCGGCCACCTCGCCGGCTGTGCGATGGATGTCGGGCGTGCGCCCGACCAGATGCCGACCCCGGAACTCGCTCGGCATCCGAAGGTGATCGCCACGCCCCACTCCGCCGGCCTGACGCTGCCGGCGATCGAGCACCAGTCGCTCGAGACGGTCGCGCAGGTCGCGGAGATCCTGAAGGGCCGCGCGCCAAAGGGGTCGGTCAACGCGGATCGGGCGACCCGGCTCGCGCGTATGGCGCGATAGGCCGCCGGATTCGGGCATGCCACGTTGCGCCTTGGCACAACCTTTGTTATGGTATTACTTTCGACAAGGCAGCTACGGGATTGCAGTCCATGAGCAAGGTCACGTCGAAGTTCCAGGTGTCGGTGCCCAAGGCGCTGGCCGACCAGTACGGGATTGCGCCCGGCGACGATCTGGTCTGGGAGCCCGCCGGGGAGGCGCTGCGAGTCCGGCTGGCAGAGCCGCGGGCCCGGTATGCGCTCGACGGCCGCGAGCGACTGCGCCTGTTCGACGCGGCCACCCGCCGTCAGGCCGAACGCCAGTCGCGCCGGCAACTCGGCCGCGAATCGGCGCGCGGCTGGACCCGCGACGAGCTCTACGACCGCGATGCCCGCGCTCGTTGACACGAACGTTCTCGTCTATCGCTTCGATCCGCGCTTTCCCGAGAAGCAGCAGCGCGCCACCGCGCTGCTCCGGCGCGGCATCGAGGAGGACTCGCTGCGCGTTCCGCACCAGGCGGTGATCGAGTTCGTCGCGGTCGCCACCCGCGTGCGCGGCGCGGACGGCGCCCCGCTGCTGGAGCGGACCGATGCGCTGCGCGAGGCCGAGGAGTTCCTCGCCCAGTTCACCGTCCTCTATCCGAACGAGGGCGTGCTGCGGGCGGCGCTGCGCGGCGCGGCCGCCTACCAGCTGTCGTGGTTCGATGCCCATCTCTGGGCCTACGCCGAGCACTACGGCCTGGAGGAGATCCTCTCCGAGGATTTCGAGCACGGCCGCCTGCTCGGCTCGGTGCGGATTCGCGACCCGTTCGTCGCGGACGAGTAGCGCGGGGCGCGGGCCTCGGCGGCCGCCGGCCCGCGGCGCGCTCCTGCGCGCGCCAGCAGGATCGAGTAATCTCGCTCTCGTTCGCCTCTTTCCTCCCCCATGCCGCAAGCCCTCCCGAAGTCGATCGACGACACCGCCGCCCTGCTCGCCAAGGCCGACTACGTGGCCGAGCGCAGTCTGGCCACCGCCGTGTTCCTGGCCCTGCGGATGAAGAAGCCGCTGTTTCTCGAGGGCGAGGCCGGGGTCGGCAAGACCGAGATTGCGAAGGTCCTGTCGGGGACGCTCGGCCGCAAGCTCGTGCGGCTGCAGTGCTACGAGGGGCTGGACATCGCGAGCGCCGTATACGAATGGAACTACCCGCGGCAGATGATCGAGATCCGCATGGCCGAGGCCGAGGGCGTGAAGACACGCGAGGGCCTGGAGGAGGACATCTTCACCGAGAAGTTCCTCATCCGCCGCCCGATTCTCCAGGCGCTCGAGGGC
>CAZIXQ010000308.1:0-4404 GCA_964543155.1 uncultured Enterobacteriaceae bacterium | reverse complement strand
TCGCTGCTCGCCTGGGTGCGGCCGGTGCTCGTCTTCGCCGCGCCGATCATCCTGCTGAGCGCGCTGCTCGGACTGTTCCTTTCTCCCTGGACCAACGACCGCGCGCAGGAGTACCGGCGCCAGCTCGACAGCCGCGAGGAGGTCTCGCGCATTGCGCCGGGCGTGTTCCGCGAGTCCGCCAACTCCGAGCGCGTGTTCTTCGTCGAGGGCGTCGACGGCGAAGAGGGGCGCGTGCGCAACGTGTTCATCGCGAGCTCCAAGCGCGGCAAGACCGGTGTGACCGTCAGTCGCGAGGGATTCATCGAGGCGAGCGACGATGGCGACCGCTACGCGGTGCTGCAGAACGGGCGCAGCTATGAGGGCGTCCTGGGCACCGCCGAGTGGCGCGTCACCGAGTTCGATCGCTACGCGCTGCGCATCAAGGCGAAGGAGTACCAGTCGCGCGGGCGCTGGCCGAAGGCGGTCCCTACCCTCGAGCTCCTGCAGTCGCAGAATCTCGAGTGGCGGGCCGAACTGATGTGGCGCATCGGCCTGCCGCTGGTCGCCCTCAACCTCGCGCTGCTCGCCATTCCGCTCGCGTTCGTCAACCCGCGCGCGAGCCGATCGGTGAACCTGCTATTCGCGGTATTCGCCTACATGGTGTACAGCAATCTTCTCGGCATCGTGCAGGCCTGGGTCGCGCAGGGAAAGGTGCGCTTCGAGATCGGGTGGTGGGTGCTGCACGCGGCGATGTTCGCCCTGATCATGTTCCTGTTCCTGTGGCGCAACACCCTCGGGTTCAAGCTCTGGTGGCGAAGGTGAGCGCGCACGGGCAATGAGGACCATCGACCGCTACATCGGGCGCGAGATCTACAAGGCGACGGCGTTCGTCCTGGTCGCCTTCCTGGGACTGTTCGCGTTCTTCGACCTCGTCAACGAGCTCGACGATCTCGGCAAGGGCGCCTACCGCCTCGGGCACGCGTTCCTCTACGTCGCGCTCGTCATGCCCGGGCACGCGTACGAGCTCTTCCCGATCGTGGCGCTGATCGGGACGCTCGCCGCGCTCGCCACGCTCGCGGCCAACTCCGAGTTCACCGTCATGCGCGTGGCAGGCTTCTCGCCGGGCCAGGCGGCGCTGACGCTGCTGCGCATCGGGCTCGTCCTGGTGGTGATCGGAGTCCTGCTCGGCGAGGTCATCGCCCCGGCTGCGGAGAAGGCGGCGCAGCGCATCCGGCTCGAGCGGCTCGGCTCGGCCGTCGGTTCGGACCTGCGCACCGGGATCTGGGTCAAGACGGACACGCGCTTCGTGAACGTGGGCCAGGTGCTCCCGGACTCCACGCTGAAGGGCGTGCGCATCTTCGAGTTCGACCGCGATTTCCGCCTGCGCGCGATCAGTCACGCCGAGGAGGGTCGCTACGAGGGCGCGAACCGCTGGCGGCTCACCGGCGTGACCGAGACCGAGTTCGAGCAGGACCGGACATCGGTCCGCAAGCGCGACGCGATCGCGTGGGAATCGGTGCTCACCCCCGACATGCTCTCGGTCCTGCTGATCGTGCCGGAGAAGCTCTCGACGTGGGGCCTCTACCAGTACACGCGCCATCTCGCCGCGAACAAGCAGAGCACCGAGCGCTACGAGATCGCGTTCTGGAAGAAACTGTTCTATCCGCTCGCGGCGCTGGTGATGATGGCGCTCGCGCTGCCGTTCGCGTACGTGCAGGTGCGCCACGGCGGCGTCGGGGTCAAGCTGTTCGCAGGGCTGATGCTCGGCGTCCTGTTCCACTTCCTGAACAGCCTGTTCTCCCACTTGGGCGTGCTGGAACGCTGGCCGCCGTTCGCGCCGGCGGTCGTCCCGAGCGCGATGTTCCTCGCTCTCGCGGTCGGGATGATGTGGTGGGTCGAGCGGCGTTGATTCGCCGCCGCGGCGCAGTCCTTCCGGCGCTAGACGCGGACGACGCGGGTACGCGCGAGGCGGTCGTGGAGGAACTGGCGCTCGCGGTCGAACGCCGCCCAGGCTACATCGAGCAGCGCCGGCACCGCGGCGGACCAGCCGAATAGCGAGCCGGGTTGCCGCCAGAGCCAGATCGCTGCCGCCACGCCGGTACCGAGAAGGAGGCCGGCGATGACGAAGCGCGCGATTGCCGTGCGCAGCGCGACCACGCCGCCATCGGACCGCACCAGACGGAGCTTCCAGGCCTTCATTGCGAGGGTCTGCCCGCCGCGTGTCCAGCAGCGGACGTAGTACGCGCCGAGAAGCAGCACGAGAAAGCCTTGCATCAGAGCGCGCTCCAGTCCGCTGAAGCCGGCCGAGGCCGCCGGGCCCGCGACCGTCTTGAAGGCGGCGGCTACGCCGACGAACACGAACCCGCCCGCGAGGAGGAGTGCCGCGATGACGAGCGTTTCGTAGCCGAGACCCGCGACGCGGCGCAGGAGTGTGGGGCGAAGGCCGGCGGGGCGCTGCGACACGCGCGCGGCCTGGCGGCGTGCCTACTGCTGCGGGGCGGGCGAGT
Source organism: uncultured Enterobacteriaceae bacterium (assembly GCA_964543155.1). Taxonomy (GTDB): domain Bacteria; phylum Pseudomonadota; class Gammaproteobacteria; order Burkholderiales; family SG8-39; genus JAGVSZ01. The sequence continues at coordinate 1,918 of CAZIXQ010000308.1, read as the reverse complement.
CAGCGGTGCGCTCTGGCGCGTCGCTCTCGTCAGCGCTCGCTGCCTTTTCGGCATCGACCGCCTTCGCCGCGGCTTCCTTGGCCGCCTGCTCCTGCTTGTACTGGTCCCACTTCTGGCGCACCTCGGGCCCGAGCTGCTCGAACTCGCGGTACTTGTCGCGAGCGGCGCGGCGCTGCTCGGGGGTCAGGGCGGCCCACTCCTTCATCCTGCGCTGGAGCCGCTCCTGCTCGTCGGCCGACATCTTCGGGTAGCGGTTGGCGACGCCGAGCCACTTGCGCTTGTGCTGGGCGTCGAGCGATTCCCACTCGGACTGGATCGGGGCGAGGACGCGCTGCTGCGCCGGACGCAGCTCGCTCCAGGCGGGGTTCTTCCTGTCGGCGACGGCAGCGAGCGGGGTGAGCGCGAGCGCGAGCGCAAGCGCTACTCCGAGGACTGCTTGAGCCATGCCTGGAAGTCCTCGTCGAGATAGGCCTTGATCGGGAGGTCGCCGGTCAGCACGCGGGTGTCCACTTCGACGATCTCCTCGGTGATCCGGGCATTCGCGGCCGCCGCCTGTCGGGCCTCCTGCCAGAAATGCACGCCCCCGAGGGCGACGAGCAGACACGCGAGCGACAGCCCGACTTGCGCCCAGGTGCCGGCCGGGCCGACGATGCGCAGTGCGGTCCCGCGCGCGGCGGTTGCCGGCGCCACGGCCCCGACGGCCTGGCCCCCGAGCGCGCGCTCGCGCGCGGCCTCGAGGCGCGCGAGGATGGCCGGCCTGAGGTGCAGGCCGGCGTCGAGCGCAGGTCTGATCTTTGCGGCGAGTTGCTGTTCGTTCATAGCGCGATGCCTTTCGCCTTCAGCGCGGTGGCCAAGGCGTGCGCGGCACGCGAGCAATGCGTCTTCACGCTGCCCTCCGAGCATCCCATCACGGCAGCGGTCTCCGCAACGTCGAATTCCTCCCAGTAACGGAGGAGGAACGCCTCGCGTTGACGTGGGGGGAGTCCGGCAATCTCTTTTTCAATTATTTCAACAAGTTGTGCTTGCGCCACCTGCTCTTCAGGGGATTTCTCGTGGCTGGGACCGGCCTCCGCCTCGAGGGTTTCCAGAGGGTCCGAATCGTCCTCCTCGCGCCTGGTGCCGAGCGTCGAGAGCAGGATCGTCCACAGGTTGCGCACCTTGCGGCGGCGGAAGAAATCGCGAATCGCGTTCTGGAGGATGCGCTGGAAGAGGAGCGGCAGCTCCTCGGCCGGCTTGCCGCCGTACTTCTCGGCGAGCCGCAGCATCGCGTCCTGCACGATGTCCAGTGCGGCCTCATCGTCGCGCACGGCGAACACCGCCTGCTTGTAGGCGCGCCGCTCGACGCCGGCGAGAAAGTCGGAGAGTTCGTTGCGCGTGGCCAGGGGCGGGGTCCTTGTTATGCGGGGCGGACGGTCCGGCGCCCCGCCGGCCGTGGCCCGATTCCTCGCGCGCCGCGAGAGCGCCACTGGGCGCCGCGCCCCGCTGCGGCGGGAATCGGCGACGATGGTAGCAAACCGAATCTGCTGCCGCAGCGTCCCTTGAGGGGCCCGGCTTGACCCCGTGCACACCAGCCTTTACCCTTGACCGTTTTCGTCAAAGATTCAACGCAATAGGAACTCCCGCATGGACCCTGGCACCAAGCTCGTCGCACCGGAGCTCTCGGGCGCCGAGATCGTCATTCGCTGCCTCGAGGCCGAGGGCGTCGAGTACGTCTTCGGGTACCCTGGCGGCGCGGTGCTGTTCATCTACGACGAGCTCTTCAAGCAGGACAAGGTCAAGCACGTCCTCGTCCGGCACGAGCAGGGCGCCGCGCACGCTGCCGATGCCTATTCCCGGGCGAGTGACAAGGTCGGGGTCTGCCTGGTCACCTCCGGGCCGGGCGTGACCAACGCAGTGACCGGCATCGCGACCGCGTACA
>CAZIXQ010000307.1:0-4423 GCA_964543155.1 uncultured Enterobacteriaceae bacterium | reverse complement strand
AGGATGATGTTCTGGTTCGGCCCCTGGGTCTGCTGGGTGCTGATGTTGGTGCCGATCTTCTCGTTCACCAGGCTCGCCCAGACCTGGCCGTACACGAAGTACGTGCCGCCGACCGACGCAGTGCCGAGCGTCAGGTTCTTGGGCCAGCTGGGGTTCGCCTGGGCGTGCGCCGCGGCGACGAGCCCCACCGAACAGGCGGCGGTCGCCACCGCCCGGATCACTTGCTTGAGCTGCATAAATTTCTCCTCGAGTAGAAAGTCGTGGGTCGCGCCGGGTCTGCTCACTTCTCCTGGCCAGGCTGCGTGGGATCGCCGTTCTTTGCTGCTTCTCGCGCGCAATCTAACACCCGGGTCGCGGACTTTCAACGACGCGCGACGGCCCGGCTGACGGGCCGCGCCCATCGGCTAGAATACTCCGTTCCCCGGACCGCGCCGACGTGAAGCTGCTCTTCGTCCTCGACCCGCTCGCGTCGATCAAGACCTACAAGGACACGTCCTTCGCGATGATGGTCGAGGCCGCGGGGCGCGGCCACGAGATCCACTTCACCCCGCAGGAAGGGCTGATGTGGAAGGGCGGCCGCGTCTTCGCCGAGCACGTCCGGCTGCACCTCGTCGACGGCGAGAAGCGGCTCGGCAATCCGTCCTTCCACGATTCGCACTGGTACCGCCTCGAGCTTCCCCCGCGCGAGTCCCCGCTCGCCGATTTCGGCGCGGTGGTCATGCGCAAGGACCCGCCCTTCGACATGGAGTACGTCACGAGCACGTGGCTGCTCGAGGCGGCGGCGCGCGAGGGCGCGCGCGTGTTCAACGATCCGCGCTCGATCCGCGACTTCAGCGAGAAGCTCGCGATCGCGAAGTTCCCGCAATTCGCCGCGCCGACGCTGGTCACGCGCCTCATGCCGCAGCTGCAGGCGTTCATCGAGGCGCACGGCGACGTGGTGCTCAAACCGCTCGCGGGCATGGGCGGCGAGTCGGTGTTCCGCGTCACCGACCGCGACCCGAACCGCAACGTGATCGTCGAGACGCTCACCGGCCACGGACACCGCACGATCATGGCGCAGCGCTACATTCCCGAGATCCGCGACGGCGACAAGCGCATCCTGCTGATCGGCGGCGAGCCGGTCCCGTACTGCCTTGCGCGCATCCCCAAGGCGGGCGAGTCGCGCGGCAACCTCGCTGCGGGCGGGACGGGCGTGGCACGGCCGCTCTCCCCGCGCGATCGCGAGATTGCCGAAGCGCTCGCCCCGGAGCTGTGGAGCCGCGGGCTCCTGCTCGTCGGCCTGGACGTGATCGGCGATTTCCTGACCGAGGTGAACGTCACCAGCCCCACCTGCTTCCAGGAGATCGCCCAGCAGACTGGCTTCAATGTGGCGGGCCTGTTCGTCGACGCCCTGGAGCGCGCGGCCGGGACCTGACCCCTGCCCCCCCGGCCCTGCCCTGGGCCTTTGCGCCGGGGTAAACTTCCAGCAGTTTCAGCGAGTTCGGTTACCCCGGCGGTCCAATGGTCGGCATTCTCATCGTCGCTCACGGCGCGTTCGGCGAAGCGCTCATCCACAGCGCGAGCCACGTGCTCGGCAAGCGGCCGCTGCGCGTGCGGCAGGTCGGCATCACGGTGCACGACGACCCCGACGCGATCATTCCGCAGGCGCAGGGCCTGGTGCGGGAGCTCGACGACGGCGGCGGCGTCCTGGTGCTGACCGACATGCTCGGTGCGACCCCGTCGAACATCGCCGCGCGGCTCGCCGCGCCGGGCAAGGTCGAGATCGTCTCGGGCGCGAGCCTGCCGATGCTGATCCGCGCGCTCACCTATCGCGATGCGCCGCTCGCGACGGTGGTCGCAAAGGCCGTCAGCGGCGGGTGCGAAGGGGTGGTGCACGTGAGCGGCGACTGGGAACCGCATGCCGCAGCGTGAGGTCGAGATCGTGAACAAGCTCGGATTGCACGCCCGCGCCTCGGCAAAGCTCACGCAGACGGCGAGCCGGTTCGCGGCCGAAGTGTGGCTGTCGCGCAACGGCCGGCGGGTGAACGCGAAGAGCATCATGGGCGTCATGATGCTCGCGGCCGGCAAGGGCAGCCGCATCGCGATCGAGACCGACGGCAGCGACGCGGACGAGGCGCTGGCGGCGCTGGTGAGCCTGATCGAGGACCGCTTCGGCGAGGGCGAGTGATGGGCAAGCCCGAGGCATCGACGGTGGAACGCGCGCTCGCCGCGCCGGCGGGCGCGAGCTTCACGCTGCACGGGGCCGGCGTGTCGGGCGGCATCGCCATCGGGTACGCGCACCTCATCACCTCGGCGCGGCTCGAGGTGGCCCACTACGAGGTCGGGGCCGACGAGGTCGAGTCGGAGCTCGCGCGCTTCGACGACGCGATCGCCGAGGTGCGCGGCGAGCTGATCGGCCTGCACGCCGCGGTGCCCGCGGACGCGCCCGCGGAAATGGGCGCGTTCCTCGACCTCCACCTGATGATCCTCGACGACTCGACCCTGTCGCAGGCGCCGCGCGAGCTCATCCGGACGCGGCGCGCCAACGCCGAGTGGGCGCTCGTGCACCAGATGGAGATGCTGGTGCACCGGTTCGAGGAGATCGAGGACCCGTACCTGCGCGAGCGCAAGGCCGACGTGCAGCAGGTCGTCGAGCGGGTGCTGAAGGCGATGCTCGGCACCGGGCACGCGCCGAGCCCGCCGGAGCGCGAGGAGGACATCATCGTCGTCGCGCACGACTTCTCGCCGGCCGACATGCTCGCCTTCAAGCAGCACCGGTTCGCGGGATTCGTCACCGACCTCGGCGGCGTCACCTCGCACACCGCGATCGTCGCGCGCAGCCTCGGCCTGCCCGCGATCGTCGGACTGCACCGCGCGCGGCACATGGTCCGCGAGGGCGAGCTGCTGATCGTCGACGGCGCGGCCGGCGTGCTGATCGTCAATCCCGACCGCCAGGTCCTCGCCGAGTACCAGCTGCGCCGCAGCCAGTTCGACCTGGAACGGCAGAAGCTCAAGCGCCTGCGCACGACCCCGGCGGCGACGATCGAGGGCGTGCCGGTCGAGCTCGCCGCCAACATCGAGCTGCCCGAGGACGTCGAGCAGGCGCTCGAGTCCGGCGCGATGGGGGTCGGCCTGTTCCGCAGCGAATTCCTCTTCATGGGCCGGATGGAGCTGCCCGAGGAGGACGAGCAGTTCGAGGCCTACCGGCAGGTGGTCGAAGCGATGGGTGGCCGCCCGGTGACGATTCGCACGCTCGACATCGGCGCCGACAAGACGGTCAACGGCGCCGACCGGGCAGGCCCGAATCCGGCGCTCGGGCTGCGCGCGATCCGCTTCTGCCTCGCGGAGCCGCAGATGTTCCTCACCCAGCTGCGCGCGATCCTGCGCGCCTCGCACTACGGGCCGGTGCGGCTGCTGGTGCCGATGATCGCGCACGCGCACGAGGTCGACCAGGTGCTGCACTACGTGCAGCAGGCGAAGGCGAGTCTCGCGCGCGACGGGGTGCAGTTCGACCCGGCGCTGCCGGTCGGCGGCATGATCGAGATCCCCGCCGCGGCGCTCGCCCTCGGCGCGTTCGTGAAGCGGCTCGACTTCCTCTCGATCGGCACCAACGACCTGATCCAGTACACGCTCGCGATCGACCGCACCGACGACACGGTCGCCCACCTGTACGACCCGCTGCACCCGGCGGTGCTGCACCTGGTCGGCCACACGATCCGCGCCGCGCACAGGGTTGGCGTCCCGGTCGCGATCTGCGGCGAGATGGCGGGCGAGGTGGCGCTGACGCGACTCCTGCTCGGCCTGGGGCTGCGGCAGTTCTCGATGCACCCGGCGCAGCTGCTGGCGGTCAAGCAGCAGGTGCTGCGCTCGTCGATTCCCGAAGTCGAAGTGATGGCGCAGCGCATCCTGCGGAGCGAGGACCCCGAGCGCACGCGCGCGCTTCTGGCTAAACTGAACGCATGAGCAGGAGAGACCCCGTGCTGCGCGAGATCACCGGCGTGAGTCACGACCCTGGCGGGAACGCCCGGCGCTGGTTCCACGACGATTACTTCGACCTCTTCGTCCGCCAGGACGATCACGGCGAGATCGTCGGGCTGGAGCTCTGCTACGGCGTGGGCCATAGCGAGCACGCGCTCGTGTGGAGGAAGGGCACCGGACACTTCCACGACGGCCCCGAAGCCGATCGCTTCAACGCCGACGATCTCGCGGCGCGGTTCGCCGCCGAATGCGGCGAGGTTCCGCACCGGATCAGCACCTCGGTGCTGCGGACCATCCGCGACTATGCCCAGGTCGGCTCGCCGGCGCGCCAGCCGCGCCGCCGCTTCCGCCGCGAGGGCTGGCAGGACCACGAGAAGGGTTGACCGCCGCGCCGGGGCCCGCGCGCGTTTGACATCGCCTCCGCGCATGCGGTACCGTCCCCTCGACGCGCCGATTTGAGTTCAGC
>CAZIXQ010000306.1:0-4433 GCA_964543155.1 uncultured Enterobacteriaceae bacterium | reverse complement strand
AAGCCGAAGGGCACCGGGCTCGGGCTCGCGATCGTGAAGAAGATCATCGACGAGCATCACGGCTCGGTCAGCATCGAGAACCGTGCGGGCGAATCCGGCCGGGGCGGCGCCGCGGTCACGATCGCGCTCCCGCTCGCGGCATAGGCCGGGGACCCGAAATGGCAACGATCCTGGTGGTCGACGACGAAGTGGGGATCCGCGAGCTCCTCTCGGAGATCCTGTCCGACGAGGGGCACACCGTGCGCCTCGCCGAGAACGCGACCGCAGCGCGCGAGGCGCGTGCGCGCGGGCGGCCGGACCTCGTGCTGCTCGACATCTGGATGCCGGACACCGACGGCATCACGCTGCTGAAGGAGTGGGCGGCGGGCGGGCAGCTCACCATGCCGGTGGTGGTGATGTCCGGGCACGCCACGATCGACACCGCGGTGGACGCGACGCGCATCGGGGCGCTCGACTTCCTGGAGAAGCCGATCGCGATGCAGAAGCTGCTCGCGACCGTCAAGCGCGCGTTGCGGGCGGGCGAGACGCGCACGGAGCCGCGCCTCTCGCTCGCGAACCTGGGACGCGCCGCGCCGATCGTCGACCTGCGCAAGCGGCTCGCCCAGCTCGCGCAGGCGAGCGCGTCGCTGCTCCTGCGCGGGGAACCCGGCGTCATGCCGGAGCTCTACGCGCGGGCGCTCCAGCATCCAGGCACGCCGTGGGTGAGCGCCGGGCCGGGCCTGGCCGACTCGTCGCAGGATCTCCTCGCGCAGGCGACCGGCGGGATCCTGTTCGTCGACGACCTCGCCGGCCTGAGCCGTCTTCAGCAGAAGAGCCTGGCCTTCATCGCCGGGCGCGCGGAGCGGCAGAAGGTCCGGCTCGTCTCGTTCACCTCCGAGGACCCGCGCCGCCTCGCCGAGGAGCGCGGGTTCGACGCCTCGCTCCTCGCGCAGCTCTCGCAGCTCGTCCTGATGCTGCCCGCCCTGCGGCAGCACGCCGAGGACATTCCGGAGCTCGCGTCGATGCTGCTCGCGCAGTACGTCGAAGCGCGCTTCTGCCCGCCGCGCGAGTTCTCGACCGCGGCGCTCAACCTGCTGCGCAACTTCGCCTGGCCGCGCAATCTCGAGGAGCTGCAACAGGTGGTGCGCAGCGCCGCGCTCGCGGCGCTCGGCGACGAGATCGACGTGGAGGACGTGGAGCGCGTGCTGCTCGCGCCGCAGGCCGAGCCCGCGCTCGCCGGCCTGCCGCTCGACCTGCCGCTGCGCGAGGCGCGGGAGGCGTTCGAGCGCGCGTACTTCGAGCACCATCTCGCCCGTGACGGCTCGATCAGCCGTCTCGCCGAGCGCTCGGGACTGGAGCGCACGCATCTCTATCGCAAGCTGAAGCAGCTCGGCATCGGGCCGGCGAAGAAGGAAGAGTAGGCATGCTGCGCAGGGACGTTGCGGGCGGGATTGGGCATAGAATCCGCGCGCTGATCAGGGAGCCACATTGAAGATCCTCATCATGGGCGCGGGCCAGGTCGGCTCGACGCTCGCCGAGAGCCTGGTCTCGGAGCAGAACGACATCACGGTCGTCGACATCGACCCGTCGCGGCTGAAGGAGCTCCAGGACCGGCTCGACCTGCGCACGGTGGTGGGCTTCGCGGCGCACCCGAGCACCCTGATCGAGGCGGGCGTCGAGGATACCGATCTGCTCATCGCGGTCACCCAGTCCGACGAGACGAACCTCGCGGCGTGCAAGGTCGGCAAGATGCTGTTCAACGTGCCTACGCGCATCGCCCGCGTGCGCTCGCGCAGCATCGTCGCGCGGCCGGAGCTGCTCTCCGACGAGGGCTTCGCGGTCGACTACGCGATCAGCCCGGAGGACATCGTCACCGAGGCGATCAGCCGGCTGATCGAGTTTCCCGAGGCGCTGCAGGTGCTCGACTTCGCCGGCGGCCGCGTGACCATGGTGGCGGTGCGCGCGGTGGAGGGCGGCCCGCTCGTCGGCCATCCGCTGAAGGACCTGCGCCTGCACCTGACGAACGTGGACGCGCGCGTGACGGCGATCTTCCGCGGCGACCAGGCGATCATCCCGGACGGGGACAGCGTAGTGAAGGCAGGCGACGAGGTGTTCTGCCTCGCCGACACCGAGCACATCCGCCAGGTCATGCGCGAGCTGCGCAAGATGGACAAGCCGGTGCGGCGCGTGATGATCGCCGGCGGCGGAAACATCGGGCTGCGTCTCGCCCTAGCGCTGGAGAGCGAGTACCAGGTGAAGATCATCGAGGTGAGCAAGCGGCGCGCAGAGCACATCGCGGGCCGGCTGGATTCGGCGCTCGTGCTGCAGGGCGACGCGACCGACGAGGAGCTGCTCGAGAACGAGAACATCGGCGAGATGGATCTCTTCCTGTCGCTCACCAACGACGACGAGAACAACATCATGAGCGCGCTGCTCGCCAAGCGCATGGGCGCGCGCCGCGTCGTCGCGCTGATCAATCGCCGCTCCTACGCCGACCTGGTGCAGGGCGGGCAGATCGACATCGCGATCTCGCCGGCGCAGGTGACGATCGGGAAGCTCCTCCAGCACATCCGCCGCGGGGACGTCGCTGCGGTGCACAGCCTGCGCCGCGGGGTGGCCGAGGCGATCGAGCTCGTCGCCCACGGCGACGAGAAGACCTGCAAGGTGATCGGAAAGAAGGTCGAGGACATCGAGCTGCCGCGCGGCGCGACGATCGGCGCCATCGTTCGCGCCCTTCCCCGCCCCGAGGTGGTGCGCAAGAGCGACCTCGTGGCCGAGGAGCGCAAGAGCGAGGTCGTGATGGCGCACCACGACACCGTGATCCGCCCGGACGACCACGTCATCATGTTCCTCGCGAACAAGCGCATGATCCCGCGGGTCGAGAAGCTGTTCCAGGTCGGTTACCGCTTCATCTAGCGCGGCTGGATCCGTGCTGCGCGTCCTTCGCGTCCCGATCCCGATGCTCGCGCGCTTCGCGCCGCTCGCGAACACTTTCAGCCTGATCGTGGTGCTGTTCGGGCTGTCGATCCTCGTCCCGCTCGCCCTGTCGCACGTGCTCGCCGACGGCGCGCAGAGCGCCTACGACGAAACGGCCGCGCTCACGCTTGTCGCGGGCGCGGTGCTCTGGCTCGCGTCCCGCCGCTTCTCGAAGGAGTTGCAGGTGCGCGACGGGTTCCTGCTCGTCGCCGCCGTCTACCTCGTGCTGCCGGCTTTCGCGTCGCTGCCGCTGATGCTGCAGATCGAGGGCCTGTCGTTCACCGACGCCTACTTCGAGGCCGCATCGGGCTTGACCGCCTCGGGTGCGACCGTCCTGTCCGACCTGGACCGGCTCCCGGCGTCGATCAACCTCTGGCGCGCGCAGCTCATCTGGATGGGCGGCATGGGCGTGGTCGTGCTCGCGGTCGCGATCCTGCCGTTGCTCGGTGTCGGCGGGTCGCAGGCGTTCAAGGCCGAGACCCCGGGCCCGATGAAGGACACCAAACTGACCCCGCGCATCACCGAGACCGCAAAGGGACTGTGGCGTGTCTACCTGCTGCTCACGGTCGCCTGCGGGGCTGCCTACTGGCTCGCCGGAATGAATGCCATGGACGCGGTCATCCACGCGTTCACGACCATCGGGCTCGGCGGGTTCTCCTCGCACGACGCGAGCTTTGGATACTGGAACTCGCCGCTGATCGAGGCGGTGGCGATCGTGTTCATGCTGATCGCGAGCGTCAACTTCGCCACGCACTTCCTGGTGCTGCGGCAGCGCTCGGTCGCCCCGTACGCGCGCGATCCCGAGGCGGGGATGGTCATGCTGGCGATGCTCGGCAGCGCGGTCCTGGTCGCCGCCTTCCTCTTCGCGCACGGCGTCTACGACTCGCTACCGACCGCGCTCCGCTTCGCCACGTTCAACGTCGTCTCGATTGCGAGCACCACCGGATACGCCAACACCGACTTCGCGCTCTGGCCCGCATTCGCGCCACTGTGGATGCTCTATCTCTGCTGCTTCGCGTCCTCGTCGGGGTCCACGGGCGGCGGGATCAAGATGATCCGCGCGCTCGTTCTGCTCAAGCAATCGTTGCGCGAGTTCACGCGCATCCTGCATCCGCGCGCGGTTGCGCCGCTGCGCATCGGCGGCACTCCGGTGCCGAACAGCCTGATATTCGCGGTCCTCGCGTACATGCTGGTCTACGGCCTCACGATGGTCGGGCTGTCGCTGCTCCTGACCGCGACGGGGCTCGATTTCATCACCGCGTTCTCGGCCGTCACCGCGTGCATCAACAATATGGGCCCGGGGCTCGGCCAGGTCGGCCCGGCGACCAACTACGCCGTGCTGACGGACTTCCAGACCTGGGTCTGCACGATCGCAATGCTGCTCGGTCGCCTCGAGCTGTTCACGCTGCTCGTCGTCTTCACCCCGGCGTTCTGGCGCAAGTGACCCCGCTCGCGAACATCCCCACGGTGATCGTCAG
>CAZIXQ010000305.1:0-4475 GCA_964543155.1 uncultured Enterobacteriaceae bacterium | reverse complement strand
CGCTGGTCATCGCGCTCTTCCTCCCTGTTGACGGCCCTCCGGGCCGTCTTTTTTTGCACCGCGCGGGCGGCGCATCGTCGCCGGCGCGCGGCGCGACGGTCGAGCTCTAGCTAGGGCTGCAGGACGTAGCGTCCCGGCGCGGCGTCGAGGGGCGGGAGTCCGCGCTCGGGCGCGCCGAACGCCGGCGGCGCCCCTTTCTCGGTCGAGCGCCGCTCGAGCCAGGCCCACCACTCGGGCCACCACGAGCCCGGCTTCTCGGGGGTGGCGGCGAACCAAGTCTCCGGGTCGACGTACTTCGCCGACTCGGGTCGCGTCGCCACGCGGTAGTGGCGCTTCGAGGTCGCCGGCGGGTTGACCACGCCCACGTTGTGGCCGCCGCTCGTGAGCAGGAACGTGACCTCGGTGTCGGCGAGCAGGTTGATCTTGTACACCGAGCGCCACGGGGAGACGTGATCGCGCTCGGTGCCCACCACGAACAGCGGCACGCGGATATCCGACAGCGCCACCGGCTTGCCGTCGACGAAGTAGCGCCCCGCGGCGAGGTCGTTGTTCAGGTAGAGGCTGCGCAGGTACTCGCTGTGCATCCGGTAGGGCATGCGCGTCGCATCCGCGTTCCAGGCCATGAGATCCGACACCCGCTCGCGCTCGCCCATGAGGTACTTGCTGACCATGCGCGACCACACCAGGTCCTTCGAGTTGAGGAGGCGGAAGGCGCCGGCCATCTGCTTGCCGTCGAGGTAGCCCTGCTCCCACATGAGGTCCTCGAGGTAGGCGATCTGCGACTCGTCGATGAAGAGCCCGAGCTCGCCCGGGTCCTCGAAGTCGGTCTCCGCCGCGAGCAGCGTCATCGTGCCGATGCCGTCGCGGCCCTCGCGCGCGAGCGCGGCGGCGGCGATCGCGAGCAGCGTTCCGCCGAGGCAGTAGCCCACCGCGTGGATCGCGCGCTCGGGGAGGATGCGGCGCACCGCGTCCAGCGCGGCGAGCACGCCGCCCTTGAGGTAGTCGTCCATGCCCAGGTCGCGGTCGCGCGCATCGGGGTTCTTCCACGACATCATGAACACGGTGTGACCGCGGTCGACCAGGTGCTTGACGAACGAGTTCGCCGGCTGCAGGTCGAGGATGTAGTACTTCATGATCCACGACGGGACGATGAGGACCGGCTCCGCCCACACCGTTTCGGTCGCCGGCGCGTACTGGATCAGCTCGATGAGGTTGTTCCGGAACACGATCCGCCCGGGGGTGAGCGCGAGGTTCTTCCCCACCTCGAAGCGCTCCTCGCCTGAAGGCCGCCGTCCGGCGGCGATGCGCACCGCATCGGTCCACCAGTTGTACGCGCCCTGCCAGAGATTCATGCCCCAGCTCGACGCGGTGCGCTGGGTCACGACCGGGTTCGACCAGACGAAGTTCGACGGGCTGAGGATGTCCAGCAGCTGCCGCGTCACGAACGTCACCACCGCCTCGTGCCCGCGCGACACGCCGCGCATCCCGCTCGTCGCGTTGTAGGCGAGCTGCTGCGTGAGCAGGAACGCTTGGTAGTAGAAGTTGTACGGGAAGGCCTGCCACAGCGGGTCGCGGAAGCGCTGGTCCTGCGGCAGGGGCTCGATGCACGGCTCCACCGGATCGGCCTGCGGGTCGAGGCGCGCGCGCCACCACTCGGCGCCGTAGAGGGCGAGCCGGTGCAGCTTGCGCGCCGCCTTCGCCGCGAGCCACTGCTGCTTGCCCGGCGACATGACGAGGTGCATGCCCCAGTCGAAGTAGCACTTCGCGAGCGCGAGCGGCGACACCCCCTGCCAGGCGGGCGCGAGCGCGACGTTGACCATCCGGTCGTAGTTGAGGACCGGCGTGTGCTCGCTGTCGAGGTCGTAGGGGTTCACGCTGCGCGCCCGGCGGTCACTGCTTCGGGCCGGCCTTCCGCTCCGCCTCCTCCAGCGACTTCAGCGTCGTCGCCGTCGGATCGGCCCAGTAGACGTGCTCCACGCGGCGCCCCTGCGCCGGGATCGTCACCGCGCGCTTCTGCGTCACCCCGCCATGGGCGAGCTCGAGCGTGTAGCGGCCCGGCGGGAGCCGCGCGACGAGCCACGGCCCGTCGAGCGTGGTCTCGAGCACCTTCGCGCCCCGCGCGTCGAGCACCGCCAGCCGCACGTCGGAGAGGAATGCGCCGGACTTCTGCGCGGCGGCGACGAGCTTCAGGTTGTAGTCGGGCAGCACGAGCACGAGCTCGTCGCGCTCGCTCTCGCCGATGCCGCCGCTCGCATACCGGACGCCCTCGGCGCCCTGCTGCAGCGCGAGCTGCGCCGCCGCCGGCCCGGCCACCGCCAGGACCCCTGCGAGGAGGAGAAAGCGCTTGATTCGCCTGGTCATCTGCGTCTCCTGCCGAAAACGATAGGCCGGGCGGGACCCCGCCGGTTGACCCCGGTCAAACCGGGCGGCGTTTCCTCCCGGTCGAATAGTCTAGAGAGCAAGGCCGCCCCGATGCCCTGGACCGACACCCGCTATCCCGTCGCAATGAAGCGGCTGCCGCCGCTCGTGCGCGCGAAGGCGATCGAGATCGCCAACGCCCTCCTCGAGGACGGTCGCGACGAAGGCATGGCCATTCGCGTCGCAATTGCGCGGGCGAAAGCCTGGGCGGCGCGCCGGGGTCTTCCCACCGGTCCCCGCATGCACTGAGCCCTGTCACGACCGCGCGCGCCGCCGCGGCGCCGGGCGCGCACTCCGGACGAGCAGCTTGCGCACCTCCGCGAGCGGCCGCGCATTCAACACATCCCGCGCCTCGAGCCAGCCGCGGCGGGCCTGCCCGACCCCGAAGGCGAGATGCTCGAAGTCGAGCGTGCTGTGCGCGTCCGAGTTGATCGCGACGAGCGCGCCCTCCTCCTTCGCCATCCGCGCGTCGCCGTCGTTGAGGTCGAGGCGGTCCGGGTGCGCATTGATCTCGAGCGCGATTCCGCGCGCCTTCGCTTTCCGGATGACCGCCTGCATGTCGACCTCGTAAGGCGGGCGTTCGTCGATCAGCCGGCCGCTCGGGTGCGCCAGGATCGAGACGTACGGGTTGTCGAGCGCCCTCAGGATGCGCGCGGTCTGCTGCGCGCGCGACAGGTTGAACCGGGCGTGCACCGCGGCGACGACCACATCGAGCTTCGCGAGCACGCTGTCGGGCAGGTCGAGCGAGCCGTCCTCGAGCACGTCGACCTCGCTCGCCTTGAGGACGGTGATGCCGGCGAGCTCGGCGTTCAGCCGGTCGATCTCGTCCGCCTGCTTGGCGAGGCGGACCGAGTCGAGCCCGTGCGCCTGCGTCTCGCGCTGCGAGTGGTCGGCGATGGCGATGTACGAGAGCCCCTGCGCCTTTGCGGCGAGCGCCATCTCGCGGATCGTGTTGCGGCCGTCCGAGGCTTTCGTGTGCACGTGCAGGTCGCCGCGCAGGTCGTCGCGCTCGACGAGCCGCGGCAGCTCGCCGCGGCGCGCCGCCTCGATCTCGCCCCGATCCTCGCGCAGCTCGGGCGCGATCCAGGGCAGCCCCACCGCCTCGAACACCGAGGCCTCGGTGTCGCCGGCCACGCGCTTCGCACCCCTGAACACCCCGTACTCGTTCAGCTTGAGGCCGCGCGCCTGCGCCAGCCGGCGGATGGCGATGTTGTGCGCCTTCGAGCCGGTGAAGTAGTGCAGCGCCGCGCCGTAGCTCTCCGGCGGCACCACCCGCAAGTCGACCTGGAGCCCGCTCTTCAGCACGACCGAGGAGCGCGTGTCGCCGTGCGCCAGCACCTCGCGCACCTCGGGGTAGGCGACGAATCGCGCCATCACCGGCGCGCCCGCCGCTGCGGTGACGAGCAGATCGATGTCGCCGACGGTGTCCTTCCGCCGCCGGAAGCTGCCGGCGATCACCACCTCGCGCACGCCCTGCGTGCGCCGGAGCGACGCGGCGAGCGGCTCGGCGTACTGCGCGGCGACCGCGAGCTTGAACCGCTGCGCCTGCCCGAGGCGCGCCTCGATCGCCGCGGCGATGTGCGCCTCGGTCTTCGCGCCGAAGCCCGGCACGTCGCGGATCCGGCCCTTGCGCGCGGCCTCGAGCAGCTGCGGCAGGGTGTCCACCCCGAGCGACTCGTGCAGCAGGCGCACCCGCTTCGGGCCGAGGCCGGGGATCTTCAGGAGCTCGGTGATCGCCGGCGGGAGTTCGCCCTTCAACTTCTCCAGCAGCGCGCAGGTGCCGGTGGCGACGATCTCGTGGATCTTCGCGTCGAGGTCCTCGCCGATGCCGGGCAGCTTGGGCAGCGCCTTGCCCGCGGCGATCGCGCCCGCGACGTCGAGGCGCAGGTCGCCGATCGTGCGGGCCGCGTTCCGGTACGCGCGCACACGGAACGGGTTCGCCTCGCCGATCTCGAGCAGGTCGGCGATGTCGTCGAAGACGCGCGCGATGTCCGCGTTGTGGACCGGCATGAGGGAAGCTTACCCGCCGGCGCTCCGGCGCCGTTGACCGACGTCAA
>CAZIXQ010000304.1:0-4477 GCA_964543155.1 uncultured Enterobacteriaceae bacterium | reverse complement strand
CGCTCCTTCTCGGCGGCGCGCTTGTCGTACTGCCGCTTGCCCTTGGCGAGGCCGTCCTCGAGCTTGTTGCGGCCCTTTGCGTAGTGCTGTTTCAGCGGCACCAGCGTGTAGCCCGCCTGCTCGACCTTGCCGATCAGGCGCCGGATCTCCTCGGCGTGCAGGAGCAGCTTGCGCGTGCGGGTCGGATCGGGCTGGACGTGCGTCGAGGCGGTGGGAAGCGGACTGACGTGCGCGCCGATCAGGAACATTTCGCTCCCCATGACGACGACGTAGGCCTCCTTCAGCTGCACGCGTCCGGCCCGGATCGCCTTCACCTCCCACCCCTCGAGCGCGATACCCGCCTCGTAGCGCTCCTCGATGAAGTAGTCGTGGAAGGCCTTCCTGTTCTCGACGATGCTCATGGCCGGTCGCGGTCGCCCGACGCGGCGCCGGGTTCCGGCCGATTCTATCTGCGCCGACCCGATGGCGTGCGCGCCGGTCCGCTTCGTCCGGAATGATCACCGTCGCGCGTCAGGCGCTGGTGGCCTACGGCGCCGCCGAGATGTACGAGCTGGTCGAAGACGTCGAGTCCTATCCGCGCTTCCTGCCCTGGTGCAGCGGCGTCGAGGTTGCGCTGCGCGAGCCCGGGCGCACGGTCGCCACGATCCAGGTGGACTTTCGCGGCGTGCGGCAGGCGTTCACGACCGAAAACGTTCACCGGCACGCAGAGCGCATCTCGATGCGCCTCGTGCAGGGGCCCTTCCGCCACCTCGCGGGGGAATGGTGCTTCACCCAGCTCGGCGAAGCGGGGTGCCGGATCGATTTCGAGCTCGCCTACCAGCTCGCGAGCCCGTTGCTCGCGCGGATCGCGGGACCCGCGTTCAACCACATCGCCAACACGTTCGTCGAAGCGTTCGTGCGCCGGGCGGATGCCTTGCACCTGCGGTCAGCGTGATGCCGAAGGTGGAGATCGTGTATGCGACGCCGGCGGCGCAGCGGCGCTATGCGGTCGATCTGCCGCCCGGCGGGACGGCGCGCGCGGCGATCGAGGCGAGCGGCGTGCTGCGCGATCATCCGCAGATCGACCTCGCGCGCGATCGCGTCGGGGTGTACGGAAGGCTCGTCGGGCTGGACGAGGTGCTCAGGGACGGGGACCGGGTCGAAATCCTGCGGCCGCTCGTGGCCGACCCGAAGGCGGCGCGCCGGCAACGGGCGCGCCGGCCGCGCTGACTACTTGCAGTTCGCTGCGATGTCGCGCTGGACGCGCGCGATCTCCTGCTGGATCTGGGCGTCCTCGAGGTACACGCGCTCGCCCTTGTCGTCGGTGCGCACGATCCGCTGGCCGGATTGCAGCGACGTGAGCTCGCGGCGCGCCGATGCGCAGTAGGCGTCCTTCGCCTTGGTCTCCTGGGCGAGCTTCTCGTCCTTCTTCGCCTTCTCCTCGGCCTCGGCGCGGCGCTGGCGGAAGGCCTGCTCCTGCTCCGCCGCGGTCTTCGGCGCCTTGCCGGCTTCGCCCCCGGAGGCCCCGGGGCTGCCGATGGTGCTCACGCGCGAACTCGTGACCTTTTCCACCTTTTGCGCGCCCGCGGGGGGGCGATCGGAGTACTGGACGCGGCCGTCCGGCCCGACGAACTTGTAGAGCTGCTGCGCGCCGGCGGGCGCGGCGAGGAGCGCCACGAGCACGAGGGCGGGCAAGCTGCGGGCGGGCCGGAGCATGACGTTGTCCTTGGCGGAGCGTTGATCGACCTTAATGGCTTTCACTGCCCCCGTCAATTGCCGGTCGGGTGCTGCGCAGGCGGTTTTACCGGCACGGGACGCGCACGTATAATGCGTCTTTGCGTCTTCCGTAGCCATGCGACCGACCTCCAAGGCGCTGACGTTCGACGACGTCCTCCTCGTACCCGCACATTCCTCGGTCCTGCCGCGCGATGTCTCGCTGCGGACCCGCCTCACCCGCGGCATCGCACTCAACATCCCGATCGTCTCGGCGGCGATGGACACCGTCACCGAGGCACGCCTCGCGATCGCGCTCGCGCAGGAGGGCGGAATCGGCATCGTGCACAAGAACCTGACGCCCAAGCAGCAGGCGGCGGAAGTCCTCAAGGTCAAGCGCTACGAATCGGGCGTCGTGCGGGACCCGATCACCATCCCGCCCGACATGAGCGTGCGCGAAGTCAAGGCGCTCACCGAGTCCTATCGCATCTCCGGGCTGCCGGTGGTCGAGGGCCGGCGCGTCGTCGGCATCGTCACCAATCGCGACCTGCGGTTCGAGTCGAGCCTCGACCAGCCGGTGCGCGCGATCATGACCCCGCGCGAGCGCCTGGTCACCGTCCGCGAGGGGGCGACGCTCGAGGAGGCGAAGGCGCTGATGCACAAGCACCGGCTCGAGCGCGTGCTGGTGGTCAACGACGCCTTCGAGCTGCGCGGCCTGATGACGGTGAAGGACATCCTCAAGTCGAGCGAGCACCCGAGCGCCTGCAAGGACGACCTCGGTAAGCTGCGCGTGGGCGCCGCGGTCGGCGTCGGCGAGGGAACCGAGGAGCGGGTCGCGGCGCTCGTGGAGGCGGGGGTCGATCTCCTCGTCGTGGATACCGCACACGGGCACGCGCAGGGCGTGCTCGACCGCGTGCGCTGGATCAAGACGAACTTCCCGCGCGTCGAGGTGGTCGGCGGGAACGTGGCCACGTCGGCGGGCGCGCGGGCGCTGGTCGACCACGGCGCCGACGGGGTGAAGGTCGGCATCGGGCCGGGCTCGATCTGCACCACCCGGATCGTCGCCGGGGTCGGAGTGCCGCAGGTGACCGCGATCGCGAACGTCGCAGGGGGCCTTGCCGGGACCAACGTCCCGATCATCGCCGACGGCGGCATCCGCTACTCGGGCGACATCCCCAAGGCGATCGCGGCGGGCGCGAACTGCGTGATGATCGGCGGGCTCTTCGCCGGTACCGAAGAGTCCCCGGGGGACATCGAGCTCTTCCAGGGACGCTCCTACAAGGCCTATCGCGGCATGGGCTCGCTCGGGGCGATGCAGCAGGGCGCGGCCGACCGCTACTTCCAGGACCCGGCGATGCACGCCGACAAGCTGGTGCCCGAAGGCGTCGAGGGGCGGGTGCCGTACAAGGGCTCGATGGTGGGCGTCGTGGCGCAGCTCCTCGGCGGCCTGCGCGCCAGCATGGGCTATCTCGGCTGCGCGAGCATCGATGAAGTCCGCGAGCGGGCCGAGTTCGTCGAGATCTCGAGCGCCGGCATCCGCGAATCGCACGTCCACGACGTGCAGATCGTCAAGGAAGCGCCGAACTACCGCGTCGAGTGAGTCCCTTGGCGCACGAGCGGATCCTCATCCTCGACTTCGGTGCCCAGTACTCGCAGCTGATCGCGCGCCGCGTGCGCGAGGCGCACGTGTACTGCGAGCTGCATCCCCACGACGTCTCCGACGCCTTCGTGCGGGATTTCAAGCCGCGCGGCGTGATCCTCTCGGGCGGGCCGGCCTCGGTCTACGAGCAGGAGACCCCGCGCGCGCCGGGCGCAGTCTGGGACCTGGGCGTCCCGGTCCTCGGGATCTGCTACGGCATGCAGACCATGGCCGCGCAGCTCGGCGGGCGGGTGGAAGGCTCGAAGGTGCGCGAGTTCGGCTACGCCGAGGTGCGCGCGCGCGGGCACTCGAAGCTCTTCGACGGCATCCAGGACCGCACCAACGCCGAGGGGCAGGGGCTGCTCGACGTGTGGATGAGCCACGGCGACAAGGTCATCGAGATGCCGAGCGGGTTCAAGCTGATCGCGAGCAACCCTTCGTGCCCGATCGCGGGCATGGCCGACGAGGCGCGCGGGTTCTACGGTGTCCAGTTCCACCCCGAAGTGACGCATACGCGCCAGGGCGCGGCGATCCTGCGCCGGTTCGTCTACGACATCTGCGGCTGTCGCGGCGACTGGAACATGGGCGACTACATCGGCGAGGCGGTCGAGCACATCCGGAAGCGGGTCGGGAAGGAGGAGGTGATCCTCGGGCTGTCCGGCGGCGTCGACTCGTCGGTGGCTGCGGCGCTGATCCACCGCGCGATCGGCGATCAGCTCACCTGCATCTTCGTCGACACCGGCCTGCTGCGGAAGAACGAGGCCCAGCAGGTGATGGAGACCTTTGCGCGCCACCTCGGCGTCAGGGTGGAGATGGTCGACGCGTCCGAGCGCTTCATGCAGGCGCTCGCCGACGTCGAGGACCCGGAGGAGAAGCGCAGGATCATCGGGCGGGAGTTCGTGCACGTCTTCCAGGAGGAGGCGGCGCGCCTCCCGAACGCGAAGTGGCTCGCGCAGGGGACGATCTACCCGGACGTGATCGAGTCCGCGGGTTCCAAGACCAAGAAGGCGCACACGATCAAGTCGCACCACAACGTCGGCGGGCTTCCGGAGACGCTGCACCTCAAGCTCCTCGAGCCGCTGCGCGAGTTGTTCAAGGACGAGGTGCGCGAGCTCGGGCTCGTGCTCGGCCTGCCGCGCGAGATGA
>CAZIXQ010000303.1:0-4517 GCA_964543155.1 uncultured Enterobacteriaceae bacterium | reverse complement strand
TCGATCATCGGGTGCGGGCGGCCGCGCGTGTACCGGTCGTCGCCGAGGTCGATCACGGTGTGCTCGCGGCTGTGCCACACGTCGTCGATGCGGCCGGCCGCGTCGACCGGCGCGTTGGACCAGATCCGGTCGAAGGCTTCGCCCAGCAGCAGGCTGGCTTCGTAACAGAATGTCCCGCCGCTATAGAGACCGCGCACGTAGCGCTGGCCGGCGGCAAGCCTGATGCGCTGCGCGGGCGGTGCCGCCGCCCCGCGGGCGGACGGTTTTCTGCCGCGCGCGAGCGCCACCGCCGCACGCGCCGCGTCCTCGAGCGTGTGCGCGGGGTAAAGGTTGCGGCCCTTGATGGTTTTCGGATCTGCGCCGACGAAGCAGACCACCACCGGTTTGCCGGTCCGGCCGGCGGCGGCGAGCACCTTTTCGGCGACGCGGGGCGCGGGCGGCTTGGACACGAGCACGAGCACCTTCGTCGCCGGGTCCCCCGCGAGCGCCGCGATGCCCTGCAGCATCGTGACGCCGCCGACCGCGTCGTGCAGGTCGTGGCTGCCGGTGCCGATCGCGTGCGAGACGCCAAGGCCGAGCCGGTCGACGAGCGTGCCGATCTGCTGCAGGCCGGTGCCGGAAGCGCCGACGAGCCCGATCGGGCCGCGGCGGACGACGTTCGCGAACGCGAGCGGGACGCCGTTCAGGATCGCGGTACCGCAGTCGGGGCCCATCACGAGCAGGCCCTGATCGCGGGCGAAGGCCTTGAGCGCGACCTCGTCCTCGAGCGCCACGTTGTCGCTGAACAGCATGACGTGCAGGCCGAGCCGCAGCGCCTTCATGGCCTCCGCGGCGGCGTACTCCCCCGGGGTGGAGATCAGCGCGAGGTTCGCGGTCGGCGCGGCCGCGAGCGCCATCTCGACCGAGCGGGGAGCGAGCTCCGCCGGGCCGCCGCCCGCGGCGGCGCGCGGCTCCTCCTTCAGCGCGCGCTCGGCGTGATCGAGGGCGGCCGTCAGCGCGGCGTCGCTCTTCGCGCGCACCGCGATGAGGAGATCGCTCGCCCCGGCATTCACCGCCCCCGCCACCAGCCCGGCGTCGCGCATCAGGCCGAGGTTCGCTTCGGAGGCCATGAGGACCGACGCGCGCTCGACACCGGCGAGCTTCGACACGGCGTCCGCGAGCTGCATGAGCGAGACCGAGTCGCGGTAGAGATTGCGGACCACTCGCGTCGCGTGCGGCATCGCCTGCCTTCCTCGTCTGTCTCGCGCCGCGGCTGGCGGCTTGCCCGGCTCCCCGAACGATGCTAGTGTAAGTCCACTTTGTATGCAAGATTGTCGGCGAGGGAGGCTCGGATGCTCGGCGCGGACGACAGTCTCGATCTGCAGACGCTCGCGACGCGCCTGCGCGAGGGCCGCGTGCGTCCGCGCGACGTCGTCGCCGGCGTGCTCGACCGGGTGGCGGCGCGCGGCGACGACAAGGTCTGGATCCGTCTCGCCCCGCGCGGGGCGCTGCAGGCGCGCGCCGCGGCGCTCGAGCGCCTCGACCCCGGCCGGCTGCCGCTCTACGGGGTGCCCTTCGCCATCAAGGACAACATCGACTGCGCCGGCGAGCCGACCACCGCCGGGTGCCCCGACTTCGCGTACATCCCGTCGGCGTCCGCCCCGGTCGTCGAGCGCCTGCACGACGCCGGCGCAATCCTGATCGGCAAGACGAACCTCGACCAGTTCGCCACCGGCCTGGTCGGCACGCGCTCGCCGTACGGCGCGTGCGCGAGCGCGTTCGACGCGCGCTACGTCTCCGGCGGCTCGAGCTCCGGGTCGGCGGTCGCGGTCGCGGCCGGCCTGGTCAGCTTCGCGCTCGGCACCGACACCGCCGGGTCCGGGCGCGTCCCCGCCGCGTTCAACAACATCGTCGGCCTCAAGCCGACGCGCGGCCTGCTCAGCACGCGCGGGGTGGTGCCTGCGTGCCGCTCGCTCGACTGCGTCTCGGTCTTCGCGCTGACCGCGGGCGACGCGGAGGCGGTGCTCGACGTCGCAGCCGGGTTCGACCCGGGCGATCCGTACTCGCGGCGGGCGGGCGTGGCGCGCCCGCTTCCGCCGTCGCTCGCCGGCTGCCGCATCGGCGTCCCGCGCGAGGCCGAGCTCGAATTCTTCGGCAACCGCGAGGCCGAGCGGCTGTTCCACGCGGCGGTGAGGGCCCTGGTCGAGATGGGCGCCGCGCGGGTCGAGATCGACTTCGCGCCGTTTCTCGAGACCGCGCGCCTGCTCTATGGCGGGCCGTGGGTGGCCGAGCGCTACGTCGCGATCCGCGAGTTCTTCGACCGCCGCCCGGAGGCGCTCTTCCCGGTCACGCGGGAGATCATCGGAGCCGCGGCGAAGTTCGCCGCCGCCGACTACTTCGCCGCGGAGTACCGCCTGCAGGCGCTGCGCCGGCAGGTCGAACCGGTCTGGCAGTCGATCGACGTCCTGGTGACGCCCACCGCGGGTACCCCGTACACGATCGACGCCGTCAACGCGAACCCGATCGCCCTCAACACCAACCTCGGCTACTACACCAACTTCATGAACCTGCTCGACCTGGCGGCGATCGCGGTGCCGGCGGGATTCCAGGCCGACGGGCTGCCGTTCGGCATCACGCTCGCCGCGCCGGCGTTCACCGACCGGGCGCTGTGCGCGCTCGGGGCGACGGTCCACGCCCGCTTCGCGAACCGCCTCGGCGCGACGCGCGCCTCGCTCCCGCCCGCGCCGCCGCCCGCGCGCGGGGCGTCCCTGACGCTGCCGGTGATGCACCTGGCCGTCTGCGGCGCGCACATGTCCGGCCTGCCCCTGAATCCTCAGCTGACCGAGCGCGGCGGGCGGCTGGTGCGGCGGTGCCGGACCGCGGCGCGCTACCGGCTGTTCGCCCTGAACGCGTTCTCGCCCCCGCGCCCCGGCCTCCTGCGCAGCGACGCGGCGGGCCACGCGATCGACGTCGAGATCTGGGCGCTTCCGACCGAGACGGTCGGGAGCTTCGTGGACGGCATTCCGCCGCCGCTCGGCATCGGCACGGTCGAGCTCGAGGACGGCACCGCGGTGCGCGGGTTCCTGTGCGAGGCCCATGCCGTGGCGGGCGCGGAGGACATCTCCGCGCTCGGCAGCTGGCGCACCTACGTGGATTCGAAAAAGGGCTGAGCGCTTCGCTCGGCCGCAACCAGGAGGGGGCAGCGGTCAGGCGGGGCGGGTGCGCCGGGGGGGTGTGCCCGCCCCGCCCGCGGCGGGCGGTCGCGCGACCGCGAAGGCCCGCGCGAGCGCCTCCTTGATCGAGGTGTCGACGTTCGCGCGGCCGTCCTCGATGTTGCGCTCCATCGCGGCGCGCGCGCCCGGCGCATCGCCCGCGAGGATGCGCTCGACGACCTTCATGTGCTGCCGGCAGGTGGTCTGCTGGCGGTCCGGCTGCCCGAAATCGAGCATGCGGAAGACGAAGAGGCGTTCGTTGATCGCGCGCAGCTGGTCGACCAGCATGCTGTTGCCGGCCGCCGCGGCGAGCGTCTCGTGGAACGTCGTGTCGAGCGCGGCGAGCGCCTCGCCCTTGCGCTTCGGCCCGGCGAGGACCTTGCCCCAGGTCTGGTGCAGCGCGGCCACCTCGGGCCGCGCGCGGCCCTTGCGCGCGAGCTGCTCGACGACGTAGAGCTCGAGCGCCTTGCGCAGGTCGTAGAGCTCCTCGACCTCCCGCAGATCGAGCTGGCGCACCGCGTAGCCGCGATTGGCGAGCTTGGCCACGAAGCCCCCGGTCACCAGCGCGCGGAGCGCCTCCCGCACCGGGCTGCGGCTGACGCCGAACTCGGCGCACAGTGCCTCCTCGGTGAGCCGGTGCTCGGGCGGGTACTCCCAGGCGATGATCCGCTCCTTCAGCGTCGCGACGAGCGACGCGGTCAGGCTGGAGAGCGGGGGCGACGCGGCCCGCCGCCGGGCGGGCGCGGGCCGTCTCGCCATGGCGCGCGCGGTCTCCGCGGCCGCGCTAGCGCAGCGAGGCGTTGAATTTCTCGAGCGCGGCCGCGCCCGGGCAGAGCTCGCGCTCGCCGAGCCGGTTGAGCGGCTCGGGCGTCGTGTTCAGGCTCGCGTGCAGGTCCTCCGGCTCGGGCTCGACGTAGAGGAGGCCGGTCACCACCTGCCCCTGCGCCTGGCGCTCGGCGAGGTAGTTCATCGCGCGGATCCGGTCGCCCGGATCGTAGTCGGCGGCGATCTTGTGCAGGAGCATCGTGGTGCCGTCGTGCATCGTCACCGCGCGCACCGAGCCGGGCGCGTACTCGGCGGTGATCGCCTCGCGCGGCACCATCACGTCCAGCCGGTTCACCGCCTCGTTGTGGCTGCGGACGTAGTCGTAGCTCTTGGTGGAGCCCGCGTGGTTGTTGAACGCCACGCACGGGCTCACGACGTCGATGAATGCCGCGCCGCGATGCTCGATCGCCGCCTTGATGAGCGGCACGAGCTGGTCCTTGTCGCCGGAGAAGCTGCGCGCGACGAAGGTGGCGCCGAGCTGCAGCGCGAGCTGCACCATGT
>CAZIXQ010000302.1:0-4521 GCA_964543155.1 uncultured Enterobacteriaceae bacterium | reverse complement strand
TCGCGAGCGCGCGGAACACCTGCGACTGCACCTCGGCGCGGTGGATCCGCACCGAGCCGCCGCCGATCTCCCAACCGTTCAGCACGACGTCGTAGGCCTTGGCGAGCGCGCGCGCCGGGTCCGATTCGAGGTACGCCTCGTGCCCGTCCTTCGGGCTGGTGAACGGGTGGTGCATCGCGACCCAGCGCCTGTCCGCGTCGTCGTACTCGAACATCGGGAAGTCGACCACCCACAGCGGCCGCCACCCGCTCTCGGCATGCCCCTTCTCGTGGCCGATCCGCTGCCGCAGCGCGCCGAGCGCGTCGTTGACCACCTTCGCCGAGCCAGCGCCGAAGAACATCAGATCCCCGTCGCGCGCGCCCGAGCGCTCCACGATCGCCGCGAGCGCGGCGTCGGTCAGGTTCTTGACGATCGGCGACTGCATCCCGTCGCGCCCCTTCGCGACGTCGTTGAACTTGATGTACGCGAGCCCCTTCGCGCCGTAGATCGCCACGAACTCGCCGTAGGCGTCGATCTCGCCGCGCGTCAGCTCGCCGCCGCGCGGGACGAGCAGTCCGGCGACGCGTCCGCCCGGCGTGCTCGCCGGGCCGGCGAACACCTTGAACTCCACGCCGCGCATGACGTCGGTGAGCTCGGTCAGCTTGAGCGGAACGCGCAGGTCGGGCTTGTCCGAACCGTAGTCCCGCATCGCGTCGGCGTACTTCATCACCGGGAACGGGGACGGCAGCTCGACGTCCAGGCACTCCTTGAAGACCGTCCGCACCATGCCTTCCATGATCGAGCGGATCTCCTCCTCGGTGAGGAACGAGGTCTCGACGTCGATCTGGGTGAACTCGGGCTGACGGTCGGCGCGCAGATCCTCGTCGCGGAAGCACTTGGTGATCTGGTAGTAGCGGTCGAAGCCGGCCACCATCAGGAGCTGCTTGAAGAGCTGGGGGGACTGCGGCAGCGCGTAGAACTCGCCGGGGTTCAGGCGCGAGGGCACGAGGTAGTCGCGCGCGCCCTCGGGAGTCGAGCGGGTGAGCATCGGCGTCTCGATGTCCACGAACCCGTGCGCGTCGAAGTACCGGCGCACCGCCATCGCGACGCGGTAGCGCAGCAGGAGGTTGCGCTGCATCTCGCGCCGCCGCAGGTCGAGCACGCGGTTCGCGAGCCGCACGCTCTCGCTCAGGTTCGTGTCGTCGAGCTGGAACGGCGGTGGCGCCGAGGCGTTGAGCACCTCCAGCGTCTCCGCGACGACCTCGATCTCGCCGGTCGCGAGCTTCGGATTGACCAGGCCCGGCTCGCGCCGGATCACGCGCCCGGCGACGGCGAGCACGTACTCGCTGCGCACGCGCTCGGCGGCCGCGAACGCCGCGGTGCGGCTCGGGTTGCACACGATCTGCACGATGCCCTCGCGGTCGCGCAGATCGATGAAGATCACGCCGCCGTGGTCGCGCCGGGTGTTCACCCAGCCGAAGAGCCGGACGGTCTGGTCGAGTTGGGCCGCTGTCACGTGGCCGCAGTAGTGGGTGCGCATGTTCGGGAGCGGGGATGGAATGGGGTTGAGGGCGGCGCGGCGCGCCGCCGCCCTTAGAGCGGCGGTGTCTTCAGCGCGGCAGGCGAAGGACGCGGCGGCACGCGCAGCGGGACGGCGACGCCCATCGAGATGATGTACTTGAGCGCCTCGTCGACGCTCATGTCGAGCTCCACGACGTCCTTGCGCGGCAGCATCACGAAGTAGCCGCCGGTCGGGTTGGGCGTCGTCGGGACGTAGACGCTCACGTAGCCCGCGTCGAGATGGTTCGCGACGTCACCCCCGGGAATGCCGGTCAGGAAGGCGATCGTCCAGCTGCCTTCCTGCGGCCAGCGCACCAGGACCGCCTTGCGGAACGCCTGTCCGCCCGGCCGGAACAGCGTGTCGCTGATCTGCTTCACGCCGCCGTAGAGCGAGTTCACGACCGGGATGCGGCGCAGGACCGCCTCCCAGATCCGCAGCAGGCGCTGGCCGATGATGTTCGATGCCGCGACCCCGGTGACGAAAACGACCAGCACCGTGAGGAGCAGTCCGAGGCCCGGGATCTGGTGGCCGAAGAGCGCCGTCGGCTGGAGCGCCGGCGGCAGCAGCGTCAGCACCTGGTCCATCGACGACACGATCAGGTGGAGGACCCAGATCGTGATGGCGAGCGGAATCCAGATCAGCAGCCCGGTGATGAGGTACTTTTTCATCGGCGCGGCGCGCGCGGCCCGCGCGCCCGCGCGCCCGGCCACGCGTGCCCGGACGCTCAGGAACAGGCGGGACAGGCCCCCGCGCCGCAGGCGGGGGCCGCGGCTTTCGACTCTCCCTTGTCGGCCTTGTCGCCCTTGTCGTCGCTCTTCGCCGCACCGTCGGGCTTCGCCTCGGCAGGCTTCGCGCCGGCGCCCTTGAAGTCGGTGGCGTACCAGCCCGAACCCTTCAGCTGGAAACCCGCCGCGGTGAGCAGCTTCTTGAAGGACTCCTTGCCGCACTCCGGGCAGACGGTGAGCAGCGGCTCGGAGACCTTCTGGAGGTACTCGTTCTGGAAGCCGCAGGCGGCGCAGCGATACTCGTAGATCGGCATACCCAACCCCGAAAACTCGTCGAGGACGCGGAGTATACCGGAACGTCCCGGATTTCCTGAGCGAAAACGGGACCTTGCGCACCACGCGCGCGAGCGTCGCCGGAGGGCGACAGGGATCCCGCGACGTCGACTTCGCGACAGCGATCGACCGTTCGTCGGCGCGCGCCGGCCGCGCGCTTGACGCCCCGCCGCGCCTGCGGCTAAATGCCGTCGTCATAAATGACGTTGGCATAGCCGGGCGCGGCGCCGATGCCGATTGCCGCGCACACACGGAACGCCACGAGAGGGACGCCCGCTGGCGGGGGCGGCCCGAGGGACGGAACGATGCCACGCTGCACGAGGAGCCAGTCGCCCGCACGCGGGTACGGCGCATGCCGCCAGAGCGCACCGCGACCGGCATTCGCGCTGCCAGGCAACGCCCCGCCCGTTCAGTGCGCCGGCACCCCGCCGCGCAATTCCGAGCAAAAAGGAGCCCCCCATGAGTAGGTCCCTCTGCGCGCCGTTCCCGGCGCTTGCCGCGCGTGCGATCGCCGCCGCGCTCACGCTGACCCTTGCCGGCTGCCTCGGCGGCGGCGGTGGCGGCGGCGGTGGTGGGGGCGACCCCCCCCCGGCGAGCAGCGGCACGACGACGAGCGGAACCACGACCAGCGGCACGACGACGACGACGCCCGCCCCCGCACCGGGCGCGTCGCCGCCCGCACCCGCGCCTGCTCCCACCCCCGGGACGATGCCCACCGCGCAGCCGACCACCGCCGGGGACGCGGTCCGCTTCCTCGAGCAGGCGACCTTCGGCCCCACCGAAGCGACGGTCCAGGAAGTGATGCAGAAGGGCCCGTCGCTCGCGCTCGAGGAGCAGTTCGCCAAGCCGATGAGCGGCTACGGCACGTTCACCGACATCAACCCCGACCCGCGCCTGGGCTGCCCGGACAACGCCCAGCCGACCCCGGAGATCTGCTACCGCGAGAACTACACCGTCCACCCGCTCCAGCGCCGGTTCTACGCGAACGCGCTCGGGGCACAGGACCAGCTGCGCCAGCGCGTCGCGTTCGCGCTCTCGCAGATCCTGGTGATCTCGGGCGCCGAGCTCGAGACGATGCACGGCATCGGCTACTACCAGCAGATGCTGATGAACTTCGCGTTCGGGAACTTCCGCGACATCCTGACCGAGATCACCCTCAGCCCGGCCATGGGCGAGTACCTCGACATGGTCAACAACCCGAAGCCCGACCCGGCACGCAACATCGAGCCGAACGAGAACTACGCGCGCGAGCTGCTGCAGCTCTTCTCGGTGGGCGAGTTCGAGCTGAACGCCGACGGCTCCCGTCGACTGGACGCAGGCGGCCAGCCGATCCCGGCCTACGACCAGGACACGGTCGAGAACCTTGCGCGCGCGTTGACCGGGTGGACGTATCCACCGCGGCCCGGGGTGGCCACGCGCTTCCCCAACCCGCCCTACTACCTCGGCCGCATGGTGCCCTTCGCCGCGCAGCACGACACCGCGCAGAAGGCGCTCTTCGGCCGCACGCTCGCCGCCGGGCAGACGCCGGAGCGCGACCTCAACGACGCGCTCGACGCCATCTTCAACAACCCCAACGTCGGCCCGTTCATCGGCCGCCAGCTGATCCAGCACCTGGTGACCTCCAACCCGAGCCCGGCGTACGTCGCGCGCGTCACCGCCGCGTTCAACAACAACGGGCAGGGCGTGCGCGGCGACATGCGCGCGGTGCTGCGCGCCATCCTGCTCGACGCCGAGGCGCGCGGCGACGTGAAGACCGCCGCCGACTACGGCAAGCTGCGCGAGCCGGTGCTGCTCCTCACTGGCGTGATGCGAGCGCTGAACGGCACCTCCGACGGGGTGTACCTGCTCGGACAATCCTCCGCCATGGGGCAGAACGTGTTCCAGGCGCCGTCGGTGTTCAACTTCTATCCGCCGAACTATCCG
>CAZIXQ010000301.1:0-4528 GCA_964543155.1 uncultured Enterobacteriaceae bacterium | reverse complement strand
GAGCGCGTCGAGCGCGTACTTCATCGCGAGCGCGCCGCCGTTGGAGAAGCCCACGACGTGCAGCGGCCCGTTCGGCGCGCGCCGCCGCGCCTCGCGGACCGCGAGCCGCGTCGCCTCCGACCAGTCCTCCCAGTCCACGGCCGCGAGACCTGCAGGGACCGTGCCGTGCCCCGGCAGCCGGATGCCGATCGCGACCCATCCGCGCGCGCGGTAGGCGCGCGCGATGTGGCGCAGGCTGTACGGCGTGTCGGTCAGGCCGTGGAGCAGCACCACCGCGCCGACCGGCGCCCCGTCGGGGGCCATCACGTAGGAGCGGTTCCAGTCCTGGGCGAACTTCGGCGGATGGATCGGGCTGCCGTCGAAGTACCGGTTCTGCGGCACGCGCTCCTCGGGCGCGAGCTTGTCGGTGACGTTCTTCCGCACGTCCTCGAAGAGCTTCTTCTCCGCCTCGAGGTAGTCGGCCCACTCGATCTTGGCGATCTTGCGTGCCTTCAGGTCGGGCGGCACGTGGGTGTGCCACACCGACAGCGGCGGTCCGCGCTGCGCGTCCCAGGCGCGCAGCCCGAGCAGGCCCACGAGGGCGAGCACGAACAGCATCGCGGCGATCTTGACGAGCTTCCAGGCCATCGACTTCACACGGGGCTCCCGGGGTTGCGTCCTTCCAGGATGTCGCGCATGCGTGCCTCGACCGCAGGCAGGATGCGCGGGTGGGTGAGCACGTAGAAGCGCTCGTCGCGGACCGCCTCGAACACGCGCGCGGCGATGTCCGCCGCCGAGAGCCGGCCGGAGGCCACCGCCTTGCGCATGCCCGCCTCGCGCGCGAGGTCCTCGGCGGTCTTCGCGCGCGCCTCGCGCAGGGTAGCAGGGCGCGCGCGTTCCGACTCGGCGATGCCCGACGGAAAGTAGGCCGGGCACACCACCGAGCACTTCACCCGGGCGCCGCGCGCGGCGAGGTCGTGGTGCAGCGTCTCGGTGAGCGCGACCACCGCGTGCTTCGAGACGTTGTACATGCCCATGCCCGGCGGCGCGATCAGGCCCGCCACCGACGCGGTGTTGACGATGTGCCCTTCGTCGTCCTGGCCGAGCAGGACGGGCGTGAACACGCGCACGCCGTGGATCACGCCCCACAGGTTCACGCCGAGGGTCCACTGCCAGTCGGCGACGCTGTTCTCCCACACGACGCCGAGCGGCGCGACGCCGGCGTTGTTGCACACGACGTGCACGGCGCCGAACGCCGCCAGCGCGCGCGCGGCGAGCGCTTCCACTTCGGCGCCGCTCGCGACGTCGCAGCGCACGGCGATCGCGGCCGCGCCTGCCGCCTTCAGCTCGCCTTCGGTGCGCGCCAGCGCCGCCTCGTCGACGTCGGCGAGGACGAGGTTCATCCGCTCGCGCGCGAAGCGCGCCGCGAGCTCGCGCCCGAGCCCGCTCGCTGCGCCGGTGACGACGGCGACGCGACCGGCGAAGGCCTTCATTCGGGGAAGAACTCCTCCCAGCGCGCGCTCACGATCGCGCGGCCGTCCGCGGTGGTGAGGAACGCGACCGGCGCGGCGTCGCGCCGCGCGGCGAGGAGCCCGCGCGCCTCGAGCTCGGCGAGCGCCGCGTCGATCTCGGCGGAGGCGAGCGGGCGGTTGAGCCAGTGCTCGAGCTCGCCGTGGATGCGGTGCGGCGGCGCGTGCTCGGCGCTGCAGACCGCCAGCAGCGCCATGCGCAGGGCGTCGATTTCCATCGGGCGCGATGATACCGGCGTCGGCGCTCAGGCGGCGCGCGCCGTCGCGATCCAGCCCTCGAGCGGGTCGATCCGGCGCGGCAGCCCGAAGTTGCGCGCGCGCCGGCGCCAGCACCATGCGGCCTGCAGCGCGGCGAGCGCCGCGTCGAGCGCGTCGCCGGAAGGGTCGTCCACCAGCGCCGCGAGCAGGGCGCGCTCGCCGTCGAGGCGCACGCCGAGCGGCCCGCCGTCGCGGCGCAGCTGCCGCACGATCGCGGCGCG
The DNA here is from genome assembly GCA_964543155.1 of uncultured Enterobacteriaceae bacterium. GTDB lineage: Bacteria > Pseudomonadota > Gammaproteobacteria > Burkholderiales > SG8-39 > JAGVSZ01. The sequence continues at coordinate 2,541 of CAZIXQ010000301.1, read as the reverse complement.
CGCGGTGCGGCGCGCCGCCGTCTGCTTGCGCGCCTCGTCGCTCTTGTACGACGCGCGCGTGATCGCGCGGGCAGCGAGCCCGGGATAGGCCTCGAGCGCGATGCGCGCCGAATCGCCTGCGCGCAACCCCGGAACGTGCACCCCGGCGGCGGCGAGCCGCGGCGCGCCTTCGAGGAACATCAGCGCGACCGGCGGGTTGACGAGCTTGAGCGGGGAATGCGAGGCGGCGGGAAGGTCGGTCGCCCGATGCGGGTACTTGTCGCCCGCAGGGCGCGTTGCGCGATAGGCATCGAGCGCGCGCCGGAACACTTCGCGTCCCATCGCAGCGCAGTGCGCGACGAGCGCCTCCCACTCGAGCGGCCAGCCGAGATCGCGCACCGCCTCGCGCGGCAGGCCGAACGGGAAGTCGAAGCCGCCGATCCAGGGTCCCCGCGCGGCGAGCAGCCGCTCGAACGCCGGCCAGCCCTCGAGTCGCGCCAGCGCCTCGAGGCGGAACGCACCGGCGGCGAGCCGGCCGCGCGCGACGACGATCGGCTTCCCCGCGCGCGGCGCGGAGGTGAAGTCCACGCCGAGGATCGCGCACCGCGCGCTCAACGGCGCTCGTCCGCGTCGATCGCCGCCTCGACGCGCGCGCGGATCACGGCGAAGAACGGGTTCGAGCGCAGCCGCGCGAACATCCCGAGCGGCACCGCGAGCGCGCCGGCCTCGCCGCGCGCGGCGAGGTCGCCGATCGTCCACGCGAGCGCCCCGGCAGGCTTCGGCTGCAGCCCGTAGACCGGATCGTCGAGCGTGAACGGGAGCGCCACGTGGCCCACCGAGAAGACGCCCGCCGGCCATGCGAGGTCGAGCGGCTCCGTGCGCCACCCCGTCTCGCCCGCTTCGCGGGTGAGCGCCGCGACTTCGGCCGAGTCGCCGGCCCGGTTCGTGAGGGCGATCAGCCGAAACGGCAGCGCGGGCGCGTCGCGCATCGCGTGGTACGCCTCCCGCGGCCCCGGGGCGATGAGCCCGGTCCAGTCGTCGCCGCGGTTGACGTCGAAGGCCACCAGCTCGTTGCCGGGGCCGGGAAGACGGAGCATGAAGCCGCGGATCACTTCCGCCGCGTTCACGGTGGAGTCGACCACGGACTGGAACGCGGTGACCTTCGGCATCCGGTCGAGGGTGCCCTTCGCGGCGGCGGCCGCGAGCTCGCGGTGCAGCGCGCGGGTGAGCTGGAACACCTGGTTGCCCGCGTTGACCGTGAAGGAGTTGTACTTGAACGGATCGTACTCGGGCAGCACGTCGAGCCACTTCGCCTTCTCGAAGTAGGGCAGGAACGAGAGCGTGGAGGCGACGTTCGCGAGCGCGGCGAACTGCGACACCCCGATCGCGGCGGAGACGAGGAAGAGGCGGCTCGGGCGCGGCAGCGTCGGGTCCTCGAGCCCGCGGACCGCGAGCAGCGCGGCGAGCGGCGCGCCGGTCGAGTATCCCCCCGCGTAGAACGGCCCGCCGCCGGCGCGCCGGGCCGCGTGCCGCGCGGCCATCTCGACCGCGGCGTACCAGTCGGTCCACTGCGTGTCGAGCAGCCCCGCGGGCACGGTGCCGTGCCCCGGCATGCGCAGCGCGAGCACGTAGAAGCCGCGGGCGTGGAAGACCTCGGCGAGCGCGCGCACGCTGTAGGGCGAGTCGGTCAGTCCGTGCAGGAGCAGCACCGCGCCGCGCGGCTCGCGCGGCGCGAGCTCGTAGGAGCGGTTGTACCGCGTGCCGAGCGCGAGCTGCGCCGGGACGGCGGCCGGGTTGTAGCGGCCGGTCGCGGCGCGGTCGGCGACCCTCGGATCGTCGAGCACGCGCCGGCGCAGCTCCGCGAAGAGGCGCTCCTCGAGCGCGAGGTACTCGGAGAAGTTCTTCGGCGCGCCGGCGCGGCTCGCGCGGAACTCTTCGGCGAGCTCGATGCGGTGCCAGGGTTCCAGGTCGGGCAGCCGCACGCGCGCCTGCACCGCGAACACGACGACGATCGTGGCGAGCACGGCGGCGGCCAGCCCGCCGAGGTAGAGCGCAGCCTTGAACGTGCCGCGCGAGGTCGCGCGCAGGAGGCGCCCGAAGCCCATCGGCGCGCTAGCGCTCGGGCGGAACGCTGCGCGGGCGGCGGTTCCCGTCGGTCGCGACGTAGGTGAGGGTCGCTTCGGTGACCTTGTGGACCTCCGGGTCCTCGGGATTGCGCTGCGCGTACACCTCGACGTTGACGGTGATCGAGGTGTTGCCGACGCGCACGACGTCGGCGTAGAAGGAGAGGAGGTCGCCGACCAGCACCGGCTGCTTGAAGAGGAACTGCGTCACCGCGATCGTCGCGACGCGGCCCTTGGCGCGCGCGGCGGCGAGCACGCCGCCCGCGACGTCCACCTGCGCCATGATCCAGCCGCCGAAGACGTCGCCGTGGATGTTGGCGTCCGACGGCATCGGCATCACGCGCAGGACCGGCTGCTTGCCGGCGGGGAGCTTCACGGGGTCGGTCATGGCGCGGATTCTAGCGGCCCGGAAAGCAAGCGGGGCGCTGCGAGCGCCCCG
>CAZIXQ010000300.1:1753-4530 GCA_964543155.1 uncultured Enterobacteriaceae bacterium | reverse complement strand
ACGTACGCGCTGACCTCCGGATCGTCGACGTAGTCCGGGTCGCGCCGGATCTGGCGCATGATCTGCTCGCCGATCCGGCGCTCCTGCTGCGGCGAGAGGTCGGCCTGCGCGCGCTCGCCCAGGTCCGGGAGGTTCTGGGCGCGGCCGGGAAGGCCGGGAACGAGCGCTAGCAGGAGGAAAACCCATGCGTATCGCTTCACGCCTCGTATGATACCCGCCGCCTTCCGGGGTTCCCCGAGGGTCCCCTCGAGTCGCCGGGGGTCCGGAGGCATAATCCGCCCCATGGCATTGACCCATTTCGACGCGGGTGGCGCCGCGCACATGGTGGACGTCGGCGCGAAGGACGCGACGCACCGCGTGGCGCGCGCGGCGGGGCGCATCGTGATGCGCCCCGAGACGCTCGCGCTGGTGCGCGCCGGCACGGCGGCGAAGGGCGATGTCCTCGGCGTCGCCCGGATCGCGGCGATCCAGGCCGCCAAGCGGACCGCCGACCTGATTCCGCTGGCGCATCCGATTCCGATCACCCGGGTGGCGGCGGAATTCGCAGAGGCCGACGACCCGCCGACCGTGAGCCTGACCGTGACCGTCGAGACCGTGGGGCGTACCGGGGTCGAGATGGAGGCCCTGACGGCGGTCGCCGTCGGGCTCCTGACGATCTACGACATGTGCAAGGCCGCCGACCGCGGCATGCGCATCGAATCCATCCGGCTGCTGGAGAAGACCGGGGGGAAGTCCGGCCCCTACGCCGCGACCTAGCCGGGGGAACCTGCGGCATCATTCGGCGGTCTGATCCGCGCATCAGCACGCGCCCCTTGTCCGGCAAGGGGGAAGTTCAGTAGGCTTGTCGGTCACCGTTCGGAGGAGGAGGCAGGGATGGACCGTTCACGACGGATCGTGCTGAAAGGCGCGGGCGCCACCGGCGCGCTCGCCGCGGCGCTGGCGGCGGGGCTGCTCAGGCCCGGAGCCGCGGCCGCCGCATGGAACAAGGGCGCGTTCGACGCCAAGACCACCGCCGACGCGATGAAGGCGCTCGGCTTCGCCGGCGCCGTGGAGAGCAAGGACATCCAGATCCGCGCGCCGGAGATCGCCGAGAACGGGGCGGTGGTCCCGATCGACATCACCAGCAACATCCCCGGAACGACGTCGATCTCGGTCTTCATCGAGAAGAACCCGTTCCCGTACACCGGCACGTTCGACGTCTCCCAAGGCGCGCTTCCCTTCGTGCACCTGCGCGCGAAGATCGGCGAGTCCTCGCCGGTGCGGGTGGTGGTCGCCGCCGGCGGCAAGTACTTCACGACCGCGAAGGAAGTGAAGGTGACGATCGGCGGTTGCGGCGGCTAGGGGAGAGACGACATGGCAGACCCGATGAAGATCCGCGCCACGCTGCAGGGGGACGTCGCCGACGTGCGCGTGCTCATGGCGCACCCGATGGAGACCGGCCAGCGCAAGGACGCGGCCGGCAATGTCGTGCCGCTGCACTTCATCCAGACGATCACCGCGCAGCTGAACGGCAAGCCGGTGTTCGCCGCCGACATCAGTCAGGCGATCTCGCGCAATCCCGTGTTCGCCTTCAAGGTGAAAGGCGCGAAAGCGGGCGACAAGCTGGCGATCACCTGGACCGACAACAAGGGAGACAAGCGCACGGACGAAGTGACGGTGGGCGGCAGCTAGCGCGAATCGCCCCGGTAAGCAGAGCGCGACCGCGCCCGGAGAAGGCGCAGCGCGCGGCCGCAAGGCCTGAAATGACCACTGGAGGAGCAATGACCCGATACGCAATCGTCGCGGCGCTCGCCGCGCTCGCCTGGACCGCACCGGCCCCGGGCCAGACCACGGCGCCCGCCGATCCCACCACCGAGGAATTCGAGAAGTTCCGCGCGGTGATGGAGGACGCCAACCCGGCCGAGCTGTGGGAGGTGAAGGGCGAACAGCTCTGGAAGACGCGGCGCGGGCCGAAGAACGCCTCGCTCGAACAGTGCGACCTCGGGCTCGGCCCGGGCGTGGTGAAGGGCGCCTACGTCCAGCTGCCGCGCTACTTTCCCGACGTCGGCAAGGTCATGGACGCCGAGCGGCGGATCGTCCACTGCATGGTCACGCTGCAGGGGTTCAGCTTCGACGAGATCGCCAAGCGCCCGTTCAGCAGCGGCAACTACACCCCCGACCCGGTCTCGATCGTCACCTTCGTCGCCGCCCAGTCGCGCGACATGAAGATCGCCGTGCCGCAGTCCCATCCCAAGGAACGCGAGAACTGGGCGCTCGGCAAGGCGATCTTCCACTACCGCGCCGGCCCGTGGGACTTCTCCTGCGCCACCTGCCACGGCGAGGACGGCAAGCGCATCCGCACGCAGAACCTGCCCAACTTCACCAAGCACGACCAGGCGCCGCGCAGCTTCATCGGCTGGCCCGGCTACCGCATGACCGGCGGGGTGATGCACTCGCTCCAGTGGCGGATGAACGACTGCTTCCGCCAGCAGCGCCTGCCCGAGCCGGGCTACGCGTCGGACACCATCACCGCGCTCCTGACCTACATGGGCGTGAACTCGAACGGGTTCGTCTACAAGGGCCCGGGCATCAAGCGCTGACCGGCACCGGAGGAGGAGACCAGCCATGAAGACCAGGTTGATCGCGACGACGGTCGTGGCCGCGGCGGTGCTCGCCGGCTGCGCCGCAATGAGGGACGATGCGGCCTACCGCCGCGAGGCCGCGGAGGTGATGAAGCGCGACTTCCACGCGAAGGGCATCGCGACGATGGACCGCCTGAACCAGGACGAGCTGCAGCG
>CAZIXQ010000300.1:0-1653 GCA_964543155.1 uncultured Enterobacteriaceae bacterium | reverse complement strand
TTCGGGACGATGGGACCGAGCCTGACGGGCTTCGGCAAGAAGCGCGGCTACTCCACCGAGAACCAGCAGTACGCCTACATGCGGATCTACAACTCGAAGGCGTTCACCGCCTGCTCGTCGATGCCGCGGTTCGGCCACTCGGGCACGCTGACCGAGCAGCAGATCAAGGACCTCACCGCCTACCTGATGGACCCGGCCTCGCCGGTGAACAGGTAGCGGGCTCGGGGTGCAGCGCCGCGAGTTCCTCCGTCTCCTCGCCGCCGGCGCTGCCGCCGGGCTCGCGCTCGACGCACCGGAGGCGCTCGCGCAGGGCGACGGCGAGGCGTTCTACCGCGTCCCGAGGTTCGGCAACGTCTCGCTGCTGCACTTCACCGACTGCCACGCGCAGCTCCTGCCGGTCTACTTCCGCGAGCCGAGCGTCAACATCGGCGTCGGCGCGGCCGCGGGCAAGCCGCCGCACCTCGTCGGCGAGCATCTGCTCAAGGCCTTCGGCATCAAGCCCGGAACGCGCGAAGCGCACGCGTTCACCTTCCTCGCCTTCGAGCGTGCGGCGCGCACCTACGGCAAGGTGGGCGGCTTCGCGCACCTCGCGACGCTGGTGAAACGCGTCCGCGCCGAGCGGCCCGGCGCGCTGCTGCTCGACGGCGGGGACACCTGGCAGGGCTCGGGGCTCGCGCTCTGGACGCAGGGCGCCGACATGATCGAGGCCTGCCGGCTGCTCGGCGTCGACGTCATGACCGGGCACTGGGAGTTCACCTACGGCGAGAAGCGCGTCAAGGAGGCGGTCGAGAAGGAGCTCGGCGCGATCGAATTCGTCGCGCAGAACGTGAAGACCACCGACTTCGACGACCCGGTCTTCAAGCCCGCGACGACGCGCACGATCAACGGCGTGCCGGTCGCGATCATCGGCCAGGCCTTCCCCTACACCCCGATCGCGAACCCGCGCCACTTCATCCCCGAGTGGACCTTCGGCATCCAGGAGGAGGCGCTGCAGAAGCACGTGGACGCCGCGCGCGCGGGCGGGGCGCAGGTCGTGGTGCTGCTGTCGCACAACGGGATGGACGTCGACCTCAAGCTCGCCTCCCGGGTGAGCGGCATCGACGCGATCCTCGGCGGACACACGCACGACGGTGTCCCGCAACCTACGCTCGTGAAGAATGCGGGCGGCCAGACGCTGGTGGCGAACAGCGGGTCGAACGCGAAGTTTCTGAGCGTGCTCGACCTCGACGTGAAGGGCGGCAAGGTCGCCGATTTCCGCTACCGGCTGCTGCCGGTGTTCGCGAACCTGCTGCCGCCCGATGCGGAAATGGATGCGCTCGTCAAGCGCCTGCGCGCACCGCACGCGGCGAAGCTCGGCGAGCGGCTCGCGACCACCGAGGGCCTGCTCTACCGCCGCGGCAACTTCAACGGCACGTTCGACCAGCTCATCCTCGACGCGATGCTCGAGGTCAAGGGCGCCGAGATCGCCTTCTCGCCCGGCTTCCGCTGGGGCACCACCCTCCTCCCGGGCGATGCGATCACCCTCGAGCACGTGCTCGACCAGACGGCGATCACCTACCCGCAGTGCACGCTGAGCGACCTGACCGGCGCGCGGATCAAGGAGGTGCTCGAGGACGTCTGCGACAACCTCTTCAACCCGGATCCGTACCTGCA
>CAZIXQ010000299.1:0-4531 GCA_964543155.1 uncultured Enterobacteriaceae bacterium | reverse complement strand
TGGCTCGCCCTGGCGATCGGCGTCCTCGCCGCCCTCGGCGCCTACGACCGCGTGATGCGTCCGAGCTGGCGCTGGCTGCTGCGCAGCCGCGCGAACCGCGTGCTCGACGAGGTCGCCGGCCGCCTGAAGATCGAGGTGCGCCCCTTCCAGCGCACGCGCCGCCAGGCCCTCATCGACGTGCTCGTCTACGACGCGAAGGTCCAGGAGACCGCCGCCGCGCAGGCCGCGGCGCAGGGCATGCCGCGCGCGCTCGCCACCCAGAAGGTGCGCGAGTACGCCTCCGAGATCGTCCCGGCGTTCAACGCCTATTTCTACTTCCGCGTCGGCTACTGGCTCGCGCGGCGCGCGGCGCAGGCGCTCTACCGGGTGCGCGTCGGCTACAGCGACGACGCCGGGCTCGCCCGCGTCCCCCCGAACGCGACCGTGGTGTTCGTGATGAACCACCGCTCGAACATGGACTACGTGCTCGCGGCCTATCTCGCCGCCGACCGCGCGGCCCTCTCCTACGCGGTCGGCGAATGGGCGCGCATCTGGCCGCTGCAGAGCCTCATCCGGTCGATGGGCGGCTACTTCGTGCGGCGCGGCTCGGGCGACGAGCTCTACCGGCGCGTGCTCGAGCGCTACATCGCGATGGCCACGGAGAACGGCGTGACGCAGGCGGTCTATCCGGAGGGGCGCCTCACGCGTGACGGGCGCCTGGGCGAGCCGCGCCTCGGCGTGCTCGACTACATGCTGCGCAGCTTCGACCCGCACGGCGACCGCGATGTCGTCTTCATCCCGCTCGGCATCAACTACGACCGCACGCTCGAGGACCGGACGCTGCTCATCGACCGCGCGCCGGGCGGACCACGGACCGGCGTGCTCGGCGCGGCGTGGACGACGCTCAAGTTCGTCGGGCAGCAGCTCGGGCTGATGCTGCGCAGCCGCTGGCGGCGCTTCGGCTACGCGTGCGTCAACTTCGGCTCGCCGATCTCGGTGCGCGAGTGGGCCGCCGCGCGCGACCTCGATTTCCGCCGCCTCTCGAAGGAGGACCGCTTCGCCCGCATCGGCGAGCTCGCGCGGCGCGTGATGGACGAGATCGGCCGCCTCGTCCCGGTGCTGCCGGTGCCGCTGATCGCGAACGTGTTCGACCGCAATCCCGGGCGAGCGCTATCGGCGCTCGAGATCAAGGCGGAGGTCGAGCGGCTGATCGAGGCGCTGGAGGCCCGCGGCGCCAGGATCTACGTCCCGCGCGCCGACCGCGACTACGCGATTTCGGCCGGGCTGGAGATGCTGCAGCTGCGGCACGTCGTGGACGAGGCCGACGGGCTCTACACGGCGCGGCAGGACGAGTCGCGCCTGATCGCGTACTACGCCAATTCGGTGGCGCACCTGCTGCCCGAGTCAGCCGTGCATCGTGAGGCCGCCTGAAACGCTGATCGTCTGGCCGGTGATGTAGGCCGCATCGTCGCTCGCGAGAAACGCGACCAGGCCGGGATAGTCCTCGGGCGTCCCGAGCCGGCGCATCGGGATGGCGCGCTTCAGGCCTTCGAGGATCTTCGCGCCGTCCGGTCCCTCGGTGAAGCTGCGCAGGATGGCGGTATCGGTCGGGCCCGGGCACACCGCGTTCAGCCGGATGCCCCTGCCGACGAGCTCGCGCGCGAGCGTCTTGGTGAGCGCGATGAGCCCGCCCTTGCACGCCGAGTACACGGCCTCGCCCGAGGAGCCGACCCGGCCGGCATCGGAGGCGATGTTGACCACGCAGCCGCGCCCGCGCGCCGCCATGCGCTTCAGCACCGCGTGGTGGACGTTGAGCGGGCCGAAGAGATTGATGCGCACGACCTTCTCCCAGAAGGCGGGCTCGCTGTCGACGAAGTTGACCGCACGGTCCCAGCCGGCGTTGTTCACCAGGATCTCCACCGGCCCGCGCGCGCTCTCGAGCGCGTCGACCCCGCCGACCACGCGTTCATAGTCGCCGATGTCCACCACTTCCACGTGCGAGTGGCCGCCGCGCGCCTGGATCTGGCCGGCGCAGTCGAGCGCCCCGGTCTCGTCCAGGTCGAAGATGCCGACGGTGGCGCCCTCCTCGGCGAGCCTGAGCGCGATCGCGCGCCCGATCCCGTTCGCCGCGCCGGTCACGAGCGCGATCTTGCCCTTGAGTCCCCGCATCGCGTCCTCCTAACAGGTTGTCGAAAGCACGTGCGTACGCAGCTTCGTTCGACTTCGGCGCCGCATTCGACGCTCGCTCGATCCAATGCCTGGGGCGCGTGTGCGCCCCGCAGGGAAGCCGCGGGCGCCCGCGCCGTACCTCTTTCGACCGCCTGCTATCCGGCGATCCGCGCCACGAACCGCTCGATCGCCGCGAGCGTCAGGTCGTGCTGATCGCGGTGCAGCCGGTGGCCGCAGGCCTCGATCTTCACGAGCTCGCACGGCCCGGCCACCCGCGCGGCAACCGCCTCGATCTGCGCCATGGTGCCGTATTCGTCGTCCACGCCCTGCACCGCGAGCACCGGGCAGCGGATGGACGCAAGGTACGCCTCGATGTTCCAGCGCCGGAAGTCCGGATCGAGCCAGATGTCGTTCCAGCCGTAGAAGGTCCGCCGCGCGTCGGCATGGTAGCGCGCGAGCTTCTGCGGCATGTCGGTCGTCTCGAACGCGACCTTCGCCTCCCGGATGCTGCGCACCGAGATGTCCTCGACGAAGACGTGCGGCGCCAGCGCCACCAGCCCGCGCAACCCGTCCGGGTACGTGCCCGCGTAGATCAGCGCGATCGAGGCGCCGTCCGAATGGCCGACCAGGATCGGCCGCTCGACGCCGAGCTTCGCCAGGAGCTCGGGCAGCGCCTCGTGCGCTTCGCGGTGCATGTAGTCGACGGCGAACGGCGCCTCGAGGACGTCGGACCCGCCGTAGCCGTAGCGCGAATAGACGAGCGCCGGGCAGCCGGTCGCCTCCGCGACGCGCGCCGGGAAGCCGCGCCACATCGCGACCGAGCCGAGGCCCTCGTGCAGGAAGACGAGCGCCGGGCGCGCCGGGTCGCCCGCGATCGTGCGCACCTCGATGCGCCGGCCGCAGACCTCGACGCGGGAATGATCGTGGCGATGCAAGCTCGGTCCCTCTCCAGCGCGCGCAGTCTAACCGCGCGCCCTCAGAGCTTCAGCGGCCGCCAGTAGCCGGTCAGCTCGAGATAGCCGGCCCCGGCGACGCCGCCGCCCGCGCGGGCGCGCACCGCGCCCTCCCAGTAGATCGTGCCGGTGCTCGCGCGCGAATCGAGCTCCTGGTCGTCGAAGAGCGGCTCGAGCTCGAGCACGAGCTCGCCCGCCCGCACGCGCATCGCGACCGGATACTCGACCTCGGTGCGCGGCGAGCGCCAGCGCCGCACCGGCTCGAAGCGGATCTCCCCCGGCGCGAACGTGCGCACGCGGCCCTCGGCCGTGCGCAGGGTACCACCCGCCCAGAACGTCTCGGTCTCGCGGCCGCGCATGCGGAACGCCATCAGGGCGCCGCCGTCGGCGAGGTTGAGGCCGACCCAGTCCCAGCCCACCGCCTCCGGCGCCATGACCTCGCTCGACCATTCGTGGTCGAGCCAGGCGCGCCCCGACACGCGCTCGCTGCGGGCCCCCCGCGCGAGCGTACCGGCCACCGCGAGCTGGGGGCGGCTGTAGTAGTAGCTCGCCTGCGCCGCGAGCGGTCCCTTGCGCGAGTAGCCGGCCTCGCCCTGGAGCAGGATCGGCTGCGTCGGCGCGAACGCGAGGTCGAAGGCGAAGTCGCGGGCCGCGATGCGGGCCGCGTAACCGTTCGGGTCCTGTCGCAGCGACCAGTCGTCCACCCAGACGTCGGTGCCGCCGGTGCGCGCCTCGGCGAGCCCGAAGCCCGCGCGCGCGGCGCGCTGGTCGTGCACGAGCCGCCCCTCGCGCGGGTCGGCGAGCGCGGCGTGCGCGAAGACGAGCTGGCGGGGGGCGAAGGCGCTGGGATTCGCCTCCGCGATGCGCGGGCGGTTGCGGAAGAACGTGACCTGGAACCCGCGCGGGGGCGTCCCCTCCCCGTCGAGCCAGCCGGTGACGTACCACCACTCGGTCCGGAAGGCCGGGTGCGCGCCGTGGTCGCGCGGGAACTCGAGCGCGTGGCCCGGCACGACCGGAGGATAGCCGTCGCCGGCGCGCGTCCCGCGCACGACGAACGCCAGGGGCGCAGCCAGGAAGGCCCGGCGCCTCACCAGTCGTCCTTCACCGCGCGGGCCGCGTCGTCCGCCATCGCCGAGCGCGCGCTGAAGAGGGCCGTCAGGGATGCCGCGGCGAGCATCGTCGCGCAGAACGCCGCGAGCGGCAGCCAGGGCACCGCAAGCTCCATCGTCCAGTGAAACGACTGGCGGTTCACGACGTGGATGAGGACGAGGCTGATGACGAACCCGGCGGCGAGCCCGACCGCGAGCCCGAGCGCGCTGACGAGCATGCCCTCGGCCGCGAGCATCGCGCCGATCTGCCGGCGCGTCATGCCGACGTGGCGCAGCATGCCGAACTCGCGCCGGCGCGCGAGCACCAGCGCCCCGAAGCTC
>CAZIXQ010000298.1:0-4540 GCA_964543155.1 uncultured Enterobacteriaceae bacterium | reverse complement strand
CCGACTCGTTCAGCGTGTCGGTGTGGATGCACACCTGCACGTCCATCTCGTCGGCGACGCTGAGCGCCGAGCGCAGCACCGCCGGGGTGGTGCCCCAATCCTCGTGGCACTTGAAGCCGACCGCCCCGGCCTGGATCTGCTCGACGAGCGCCGCCTTCCCGTGCCCGTGACCCTTGCCGAGGATGCCGACGTTGACCGGGAAGGTCTCGAACGCGCGCAGCATCATGCGGATGTTGCCCGGCCCCGACGTGACCGTCGTCGCGTTCGAGCCGTCCGAGGGGCCGGTGCCGCCGCCGATCAGGGTCGTCGTGCCGTTCGAGAGCGCCGCGTACGCCTGCTGCGGCGAGATGTAGTGGATGTGCGTGTCGATGCCGCCGGCGGTCAGGATGAGGTGCGACCCGGAGATCGCGTCGGTGGCCAGCCCGCACTCGAGGCCCTTGGTGATCCCGCTCATCGTCTGCGGGTTGCCGGCCTTGCCGATCGCGCAGATGCGGCCGTCCTTGATGCCGACGTCGGCCTTCACGACGCCGAGCACCGCGTCGATGATCGTCACGTTGGTGATCACCAGGTCGGGCGCGCCGCCGGCGCGCGTGATCCGGTTGTCCATGCCCATGCCTTCGCGCAGGCTCTTGCCGCCGCCGAAGACGATCTCGTCGCCGGGCGCGCCGCGGAGATCGCGCTCGATCTCGACGAAGAGGCCGGTGTCGCCGAGGCGGATGCGGTCGCCGGTGGTGGGGCCGTACAGGCCGACGTACTCGTTGCGTGAAATAGTGGCCATTTCGCTTCCTCGTTAGCGCTTGTCGGTCTTCTTCGCCCCGGACGAGCGGAACCCGTGCTTCGCGGCGAGCCCGACCGCTTTGGTCTTGCGCGCGGCGGCGTCCTTGCCAACGGTGGCGCCGTCGACCAGGTTGTTGAACCCGTACACGGCGCGCTTCCCCTCGTAGGGGACGAGGGTCACCTCGCGCTCGTCGCCCGGCTCGAACCGCAGCGCGGTGGCCGCCGGGATGTTGAGGTGCTGTCCGAACGCCGCGGCGCGGTCGAACTCGAGCGCGCGGTTGACTTCGAAGAAATGGAAGTGCGAGCCGATCTGCACCGGGCGGTCGCCGGTGTTGCGCACCTTGAGGGTGGTCACCGGGAGCTTCTCGTGATACGAGACCTCCTCCTTCCGGCAGACGTAGCCGCCCACCGGGACGCCGCCGGCCTTGGCCGGGTCGACGTCGGGGGCGAGGGTCGGATACGACGTGGCGATCGCCATCGCTAGGCTCCTCTCGGGTCGGTCACTGGATCGGCGTGTGCACGGTCACCAGGCGGCTGCCGTCGGTGAACACCGCCTCGATCTGCACCATCGGGATCAGGTCGGCCACGCCGTCCATGACGTCGGCCTTGGTCAGGGCGGACCGCGCTTCCTTCGTCACCTCCTCGATCGTCTTGCCCGCGCGCGCGCCGTCGAGCGCCGCGGCGGAGATGATCGCGACCGCCTCGGGGTAGTTGAGCTTGATGCCCTTCGCCTTGCGCTTGAGCGCGACCTCGGCGAGCATGTAGATGAGGAGCTTGTCGAATTCCCGAGGCGTGAGCTGCATTCGTCTTCTCCCAGGAAAGAGCAGGAAGGAGTTACCGACCCATGACTGCCGATGAACCGGAGCGGGCGGCGCACATGATAGTGCAGGTTTCGGACAAGGTCATCCTGCTCGTCGTGGCCGCGTACGCCGCGGCGTTCGTCCTGTTCGGATTTCTCGTCGACGGCCCGGTCGCCGTCGCGCGCGGGCTCGCAACCATACTGACGACGCGCGATGCCCTGCTCACCGACTACTTCGGCATCGGCGGGATCGGCGCGGCCTGCGTGAACGCCGGGTTGCTCACGCTATGTGCCTGTCTCGTCTACTACAAGGCGGGCGCGAAGATGACCGGCGCGGCCGTCGCCTGCCTCTTCCTGGTGCTCGGCTTCGCGCTCTTCGGCAAAAACCTCCTGAACGTCTGGGGCATCGTCGCCGGCGTCTGGCTCTATTCCCGCTTCAAGGGTGAAACATTCGCGACGCACCTCAACACCGCCTTCTTCGGGCTGGCGCTCTCGCCGATCTTCTCGGAGATCCTGTTCAGCTCGACCCTGCCGTTGGCCGCCCGCGTGCCGCTCGCCGTGGTGACGAGCCTCGCGATGGGGTTCGTCCTCGCGCCCGCCGCGGCGCAGGTCTTCAAGGCCCACATGGGCTTCAGCCTGTACAACATGGGCTTCACCGCCGGCCTCGTCGGCACGCTGGTCGTCGCGCTCTACAAGTCGTATGGCTTCGTCCCCGACCCGGTCTTCGTCTGGACGACCGGCAACAACGCCCTGCTCGGCGCCTTCCTGACGGTGCTCTTCGTCTCGATGGTGGCCGTCGGGTTCTGGCTCGACCGCTCGGCGCTCCCCGGGGTGAAGAAGATCGCGCGCACCTCCGGTCAGTCCCCGACCGACTTCATCGCGCTCGCCGGATTCGGGCCGGCGCTCGCCAACATGGGCGTGACCGGCGCGATCGGGATGGCGTACATCCTCGCCGTGGGCGGCGAGCTGAACGGGCCGGTGATCGGCGCGATCTTCACGATCGTCGGCTTCGCGGCGTTCGGCAAGCACCCGCGGAACATCGTGCCGATCATGGTCGGCGTGTTCCTCGGTTCGCTGGCGAAACCGTGGAACGCCGATGATCCGTCGATCCTGCTCGCCGCGCTCTTCGGCACGACGCTCGCGCCGATCGCGGGGCGTTTCGGCTGGCACTGGGGCGTCGTGGCGGGCTTCATTCATTCCTCGGCGGCACTGACGGTCGGACCGGTGCACGCCGGCCTCAACCTGTACAACAACGGCTTCGCGGCCGGGATCGTGGCGTCGATCCTCGTGCCGGTGATCATCGCGGTGCAGTCGCGCACCCAGCCGGAACGCGCGCCGCCGGGACCGTCGGGCGCGGAAAGCGCGGCGGCCAAGGGCAATCGTCCGCGCGGTTGACGCTCCGCGGTCCCGGGCGGTACGCTCCGCCGGCGATCGGACGGCGATGACGGCATGGATGGGACACGGCGTGGCGCGCGGGACGACGGCTTGCCGCCCGGCTGCGAGCGCATCGAAGTGCGCGTCGGCGAGATCCGGCAGCTCTTCAACTCGATGGATCCGTCGCCGTTTCGCGAGCGTGACCTGGACCCCAAGGCCGAAGCCTTCATCGTCGATTGGGCGCGCGAGCTGCGCCGCGACGCACCGCTCGCGCTCGTCGTGCGCGTGGCCCGCGAGGCGCCCGCACCCGAGGAAGTCGGCGCGCTCCGGGAGGCCGTCCGGGAGTACTTCGCCCACAGCGCGGCGGCGACGCGCGCGCGGCTGCGGCAGCTGTTCCGCACCGGGCGCTGGGCCCTCCTCATCGGCCTGGCGTTCGTCGCCTGCGCGAACCTGATCGGGGACCTGATCGCGAACATGGTCGCGGGGGCCCATTACGGCCGGTTCGTGCACGAGAGCATCGTGATCGGCGCCTGGGTCGCGCTGTGGCGGCCGCTGGAGATCTTCCTGTACGAGTGGTGGCCGATCCTCGGCGAGGCTCGGCTCTACGACCGCCTGAGCGCGATGCAAGTGCAGGTCGTCGGCGCCGACGCCCCCGAAGAGCGGCGGCTGTGAAAAGAGAACATGAGGCGACACGGATGACCAGACGCTCCCGTCGGTTCGGTTTTGCGCTGCTCTGCGCCGCCACCTGGGGCGTGGCCGGCACGGCCTTCGCGCAGAAGACCCCGTCGCTCGCCGAATGCGCGTCGATCGGCGTGGACAGCGAGCGCCTCGCCTGCTACGACCGCGCGGCCGGACGCCCCGCCGCGACGCCGGCGCCCGTGCCCGGCGACAAGCCCGCCTCCGGCGCACCGCCGGCGACGACCGCCGCACCGCCCGCGGCCGGCGCGCTGCGCGCGTCCCCGTCGATGATCGACGCCGCATGGGGGTTCACGCCGGGGTCCGATCGCTACGTCATCGATACCTTCCACCAGAACTACCTGCTGTTCGCCCGCTATACCGACAACGTCAACACCGCGCCCTACCAGGCGATCTTCCAGGCCGCCGGCCAGCCGGAGACGATCGACGACGTCGAGGCGAAGTTCCAGCTCAGCTTCAAGATGCGGCTGTGGACCAGCGAGGACCGGCGCTGGGGGGTGTGGGCCGCGTACACGCAGCAGAACCAGTGGCAGGTGTACAACGACGAGATCTCGCGCCCCTTCCGCGAGACGAACTACATGCCGGAAGTGCTCGTGAGCTACCGGCCGGGGATCGAGTTCTGGGGGTTCCACTGGAATCTGCTCAACGTCAGCTTCAACCACCAGTCAAACGGCCGGACCGACGCCCTGTCGCGGAGCTGGAACCGGATCATCGGGACGTTCGGGTTCGAGCGCGAAAACTTCGCGCTGCTCGCCAACGCCTGGTACCGCATCAAGGAGAGCGACGACAAGGACGACAACCCCGACATCACCGATTACTACGGCTACGGCAGCCTCACTGCGCTCTACAAGTGGCGCGACCACAGCTTCACCCTGATGGGCCGCGGCAACCTCA
>CAZIXQ010000297.1:0-4544 GCA_964543155.1 uncultured Enterobacteriaceae bacterium | reverse complement strand
AGCGCGAACACCAGGATGTCGATCAGCAGGACGAGGGTGTAGCCGGTCGTCGCGAGCGGGAGCGCGGCGAGCGCCGCCAGCCCGACGATCGCGGCGGTGCGCAGCGAGCGCCCGGCCGGCCGCAGTGGCTGCTCGACGAACGCCGCAGCGATGCGCTGCAGCCCCTGCGGCCGCCCGAGCAGCCCTTGGGGCCGCAGGACGAGCACGATCGCCATCACGATGAACTCGGCCACCAGGGTCAGCTTCGAGAACGCGAAGGTCGTGCCGAAGAGATCGACCGTGCCGACGCCGACGCAGTAGGCCTTGATCAGCCCGATGATCACCGCGGCGAGGAACGCCCCCGGGATGCTCCCGAGCCCGCCGACCACGACCACCACGAACGCGTCCGAGATCGCGGTGAGGTCGAGGAAGAGCTGCGCGGGCTCGCGCGGGATCTGCAGCGCGCCGCCGAGCCCGGCGAGGAACGCGCCGAGCGCGAACACGCCGGTGAAGAGCCACTTCTGGTTGACCCCGAGCGCGCCCACCATCTCGCGGTCCTGGGTCGCGGCGCGCACGAGCGTGCCCCAGCGCGTGCGGTTGAGGAGCAGCCACAGCGCGCCGAGGACGACCGGCCCGATCGCGATCAGCGCGAGGTCGTACTCCGGGAAGGGCTTGCCGAAGAACTCGACCGAGCCGCGCAGGCCGGGCGCACGCGGCCCGAGGAGATCCTCCGCGCCCCAGCCCCAGAGGACCGCGTCCTTGATGACGAGCGTGAGGGCGAAGGTGGCGAGCAGCTGGAAGAGCTCGGGCGCGTGGTAGATGCGCCGCAGGATCAGCGTCTCGATCAGCGCGCCCACGACCGCCACCGCGACGGCCGCCCCGAGGACGCCGCCCCAGAAGCCGAGCGGCGTGACGCCGAGCCGCTCGATCAGGCTGTAGGCGACGTACAGGCCGAGCATGTACAGCGACCCGTGCGCGAAGTTGACGATGCGGGTGACGCCGAAGATCAGCGACAGGCCGACCGCCACCAGGAACAGGGTGGAGGCGCTCGCCAGCCCGTTCAGGGTCTGGATGAAGAAGGAGGACAACATCAATGCAAAAGGGACAGGCGGCCCTGTCCCTTCTGTCGCGTGCGCGGTGCGTTCAGTCCGCCGGACGCATCTTCTTCACGTCCGCATCCGACGGCAGGAACTTCGCGCCGTCGGCGTACGACCACGAGGTCATCACGCCCTTGCCGTCCTTCAGCCCGATCCTGCCGACGTAGGCGCCCATCGTCGACTGGTGGTCGATCGCGCGGTAGGTGATCTTGCCGAGCGGGGTGTCGACCTGCAGCCCCTTCATCGCGGCCGCGAGCTTCTCGTTGTCGAGGCTGCCCGCCTTCTTCATCGCCGCGACCGCGGACATGATGGTGGAGTAGCCGACGACCGAACCGAGCCGCGGATAGTCGTTCCAGCGCTTCTGGTACGCCGCGAGGAACTTCTTGTGCTCCGGCGTATTGATCGCGTTCCACGGGTAGCCGGTCACATACCAGCCGCTCGGGGTCTCGTCCTTGAGCGGATCGAGGTACTCGGGCTCGCCGGCGAGCAGGTTGAACACCTCGCGCCCCTTGAACAGGCCGCGCGTGTTGCCCTCGCGCACGAAGCGCGTGAGATCGGCGCCGAACAGCGAGGAGAAGATCGCGTCGGGCTTCGCGTCGGCGATCGCCTGCACCACCGCGCCGGCGTCGATCTTGCCGAGCGGGACCGCCTGCTCGGTCACGAACTCCACGTCCGGCTGGGCCTTCTTCAGGAGCTCCTTGAAGGCGCGCGTGGCCGACTGGCCGTACTCGTAGTTCGGGTACACGATCGCCCAGCGCTTCTTCTTCAGCTTCGCCGCGTCGGGAACGAGCATCGCGGTCTGCATGTACGTCGAGGGCCGCAGGCGGAAGGTGTACTTGTTGCCGCTGTCCCACACGATCTTGTCGGTGAGCGGCTCGGCGGCGATGAACAGCACCTTCTTCTGCTTCGCGAAATCCGCCACCGCGAGACCGACGTTGGACGCGAAGGTGCCCATGATGAAGTGCACGTTCTCGCGCGTGAGCAGCTCCTCGGCGAGCCGCACCGCCTCGCCCGGGTTGCCGGTGTCGTCGCGCGAGACGATCTCGAGCTTGCGGCCGAACACCCCGCCGGCGGCGTTCACCTCCTCCACCGCGAGCTCCCAGCCCTTCTTGTACGGCTCGAGGAAGGCGGGGAAGGTCTTGTAGCTGTTCACCTCGCCGAGCTTGATCGTGCCCTGCGCGGCCGCCGGACCGGCAAGGCCCGCCGCGAAAGCGAGCGCCGCAGCGCCGATCAGCAATCGATTACGCACCTGCATGGTCCCTCCTCCTTTGACGTCGATGCAGCCCGAGGGCCGCACTATACCTACGGCGCGCGCCGGCGTCGCCGGTCAGTGCAGGCGCGCGGCCGCCGCGACGCCGCCGACCACCCGCACGCGCGACTGGAGGACGAGCACCGCCCCCCAGGCGAGCCCGCGCGCCATCAGGGCCTCCGCCCGCCGCACGCCCGCGGCGAGGGCCGCGTCGACCGCCTCGTCCGGCAGCGCACCGACCGCCACGGTGACCGGCAATCCGCCGAGATCGGTGTTGTCGTCGACCTCCGCCGCCGGACGGCGCCGGATGGCCGGATGGTCGACGTCCACCGCGTTCGCGATCATCGTCGCCGCGGCGTCGGCCGCGGCCCCGGTGGCGGCGAGCACCGTGACGCTGTCGGCGATCCCGAGGCTCCAGCTCCGGCCGCGCCAGCCGCTCGTCGCCACGCCCCGCACCGGCAGCGCGCTGGCGAGCTCGAACGACCCGTCGATGCCGGGCCGGTGCCCGTGCCGGGTCGCCCGCTCGACGTCGGCGACCAGCCCCACGCGCAACGTCGTCCCCGGGTCCAGATGGACCGCGATGTCCCCGCCGTTGTTGACGTACGCGCGCGCCACGCCGCCTCCGCCGGTCATTGCGGCGAGGATCTCGTCGGCGACCGCGCCCGCCACCGCCGCCATCGGGGTAATGAACGCGCCGCGGTACGGCAGGCACGCAGCGACCATGCGCCGCGCCACCGGGCCACGCAGCGACGGATCGGCATCGAGCGGCGCACGCAGCCGCGGCAGCTCGGCGACGAGCTCGTCCAGCACCGTTGCGAAACGCCGCCAGGCCCGTTCGTGCGCTGCGGCGACCGCCGCCTCCGGTCCGAATGCCTCGAGCACGAGATCGATCGGCCCGTGCTGGAAGTGCCAGCGGCGTGCGTCAAGGCGCGCGCGGGTCGGCCCCATCCAGGGAGGCTCCGATCGAGGTTCTGCGGCGCAGGCTGCCGCGAGTTCCATGCGGCGTAAGGCGTTGCATGTCCTTGTCCACGCTCGTCCGGCTGCGCCGCCTCGCGACACCCCGTAGCCGTGACTCAGCGCTCTCCCAACGGCCACGGGTTGTGCGCGTCCCACGCGGCGACACGGTGCCGCTCGCGCGCCAGGATCTCGCCGAGCGGCCGCACGCGGTCCACGTGCCCGCCGAGCGCCGCGTAGTCGGCGCGCCGCAAGGTGAACTCGATCGGCGCGACGATCGCGGGCGTCGGCACCCAGCCGAAGGCGTTCTGCGGCATGCGCGTCACGTCCGCCATCACCATGATCCCGCCGCCGGGCCAGACGTAGGCCGGGGCGCCGCCGCAGGTGACGCGCGTGAGGAGGTCCTTGATCGAGCGCGTGAGCGCGATCGGGTTCTCGGTCACGCCCGCGCGCAGGCTGCCGCCCGCGCCCGCGAGGAAGAGCACCGTGCACAGCGCCGGCTCGCAGTTCTCGCCGATGCGCTCGACGACCTTGAGCACCGGTGCCGGGATCTCCGCCGGCACCAGACGCAGCTTCTCGTCGAGCACGAAATAGGCGTGGTCCTCGCCGGTGGTCGAGACCATGAGCACGCGCTCGCCGGGCCAGGCCTCGCGCGGCTCGATCGACTTGATGATCTTGAGCGGATCGGTGATGTCGGTGCCGCCCCAGCCGAGACCGGGATTGGCGACCTGGAAGTAGCGCCCCGGCGTCGACTTGCGCCCGATCACCCTGATCCCGCCGGGCCGCATGCCGAGGAACCTCCCGGCCTGGTGCTCGGAGAGCACGCCGGTGATGTGGTCGTCGACCACGATCACCTCGTCCACGTGGCCGAGCCACTGCTGCGCGAAGATGCCGATCGTCGCGGAGCCGCACCCGACGCGCATGCGCTTCTCCTCGACGCCGTTGATCACCGGCGCGCGCCCGGCCTGCACGACGACTCGCGCACCGCCCTCGATCGCCATCTCCACCGGCGCTCGATTGCCGAGCGCCATCATCACCTCGCAGGTGACGCGGCCCTCCTTCTTGCTTCCCCCGGTGAGATGGTGCACGCCGCCGAGCGACAGCATCTGCGAGCCGTACTCCATCGTCGTGACGTGCCCCACGACCTCGCCCTCGCAGCGCACCGGCGCGCACTCGGGGCCGAGATAGCGGTCGGTGTCGATCTTCACCTTGAAGCTGCAGTAGCTGAAGATCCCCTCGGTGACGACGGTCACCATGTCGACGCC
>CAZIXQ010000296.1:0-4558 GCA_964543155.1 uncultured Enterobacteriaceae bacterium | reverse complement strand
TGGCGCGGCCGCGCCGCGGCGCGCGCGCCTCGTCGCCCATGCCCCCGGCGAGCAGCGCCGAGGCGGTCGACTTGAGGCGCACCTTCACCGCCCACTGCTGCTCCCAGGTCTGCTTGGGGTCGCTCGGGCGCGGCGGGTGGACGAGGTTCAGCTCGTCGCCGTACGCGATGAAATTGAAGAACGGCGCCTGCGCCGCCTTGATGACTTCGGCGGGCACCGCGCACTCGGTGGTCTGCGGCGCCATCACCACCTTCTCGCGGATGAGCCGCGCGACTTCCGCCGGCGGCACGTAGTCCATCAGCGCGCCGCCCATCTCCTGCACTTCGCTCGACGACCAGAGCACCACCTCCTCCCGGTCGTTCCCGCCCATCGCGGTCGCAAAGTAGCCGGTCGCGTTCGGCACAGCCCGCCACTGCACCTTCATCGCGCCCGCCGGCGTCGGCTGCGCCGGCGCGAGCTCGACCTGCGCCATGAAGTCGTGCCGCTCGCCGATCGCGAAGCGGATCTCGGGCGAGTAGTTGCCCTTCACCACGTGGTCGCCGCGCAGCGAGCCCGCCGCGGGCACCGCGCGCGAGTCCTCGCGGTTCGGCCATTCGCCGTAGGTGCGGTTGCGGCCGGGCGCGGGCGGCGCGCCCGCGGCGACGCGGCGCGAGGTGAAGCCGGCGGGCATCTGGCCCGCCGCGAGCTTCGCGAAGTCGATGACCACCGGCTGCCCGGAGCGCGCGGTCTCGCCGCACCCCCAGAAGATCAGCATCCGGCCGCGCGGCCGCTCCATGCCCTCGGGCAGGTCGCGCGGCTCGCGCTCGGGGCGCGCCGCCTGCGGCGCGAGGAGCGGGAGCATCGGCCCCATGCCGAGGGCCTGCGGGACGTCGTGCTGCGCGCGCGGCTCCCCGGGCGCCGCTTGCGACGAGCCGAGCTGGAGCAGCATGCGCTTGCCGCTCTCCATGCCGGGGGCGCCCATCATGCGCCCCATCATTGCGCCCATCCCGCCCATCCCCGCCATGCCGGCGGCGGTCTCGACGCTCAACCAGTAGTGCGCGATCGGGGGTCGGACGTTCTGCTGCGCGGCCGCGGGCGCGGCGACAATGGCGAGCGCGAGCGTGGCGGAGAGCTTGCGGTGCATCGGGATCCTCGGCGGGGGACGTGAAATTCGCCGCCGAGTATAGCGAGCCGGACTGCGGCGCAATGTGACCGATGTCAGGGTGAGCGCCGTCCCTCCTTCAACGGCCTGCTAGCGTTCCCAGTCGTCTTCCTTGTCGTCCTCGAAGTCCTCGTCGGCCTCGCCGACGTCGCGCTCGACCGCCTCGTCGTAGTCCTCCTGCGCGAGCTCGTCGGCCTCCTCGAGGATCGTCGCGACCTCCTCGCGGAACGCCGGGTCGTCGAAGTTCGTGTCCGCGCCGGTCAGCTCGACCACGCGCTGGAAGAGCTCGAGGTTGTTGACGGTGGTGAGGCAGTTGCCCTCGGTGCCGACGACGTAGAAGCTCTCGGGGAAGAGGAGCTCGAGCAGCGATTCCTCGTCCGGACCGACGGTCTGGTCCTCGAGCACTACGAGGTCGTCGAGGTCGATGGCCAAGGGGCGCGGCTCCTGCGGGCGGGCGGGCGGATTCTAGAGCCGATCCGGGAATTCCGTGCACCTCCGGCGCGGGCGGCCGGTCCCCGGAGAAAGGGCTTGACCGGGCCCGCCCGGAGCGCTATAAGCCGGCCCACAGGATTCTCAGGTGAGCGAAGCTGCTCTGGTCAGTCGTTGCCGCGCCATCCGCGCGCGGCGTCCCCCGGCCCAACGTCTCTTCCCTTGAATTTCTGCCGCGCAGGCCGGATCGCCTGCTTCGACCATCATCCATCGAGGAAAGCAAGACATGGCCACAGGTATCGTGAAATGGTTCAACGACGCGAAGGGCTTCGGCTTCATCAAGCCCGATGACGGCGGCGAGGACCTCTTCGCGCACTTCTCGCAGATCCAGGGCTCGGGCTTCAAGACGCTGAAGGAGAACCAGCGCGTCTCGTTCGAGGTCACGCAGGGCCCGAAGGGCAAGCAGGCCTCGGCCATCAAGCCCCTGTAACGCGGCGGCCCGCAGCACGCGGGCCCGCCCTGCTGCACCGAGGCCCGCGCAGGACGCGGGCCTCGCAGACCTCGGGCGGCCTGCGCGGCCGCCCGTCACGTGCGCGCCGCTCCGTGCGCTCTCAGTGGATCGGCAGCGCCTTCACCTTGCTCGTGGCCTTCTTGGGCAGCGTGAGCTCGAGCGTGCCGTCGGTGAGCTTCGCCTCGGCGGCGGACTCGTCGATGTCGTGCCCGAGCGAGAAGGCGCGCTGGAGGGCGCCGTGATACCGCTCGCTGCGGATCACCTTGCCCTTCTCCTTCACTTCCTTCTCTTCGCGGGCCTCGGCACTGATGGTCACGACGTCGCCGTCGATCTCGACCTTGATGTCATCCTTCTTGACGCCCGGGAGGTCGGCCTTGACGATGTAGGCCTTGTCGTTCTCCTGCACGTCGATCCGGATGTCTTTCGGCAGACCTTCGAACTCCCACCGCGCCGGCTTGAACATCCGCCGGAACATGTCCTCGAAAGGCTCGGTGAACAGGGGTTCGAACCGGGTGAGTTCTCTCATTGCATACCTCCTTTCGCCTACTGTTCCGGAGCATTTCGCTCCACTCTCAGGTTAGCGCCGCCGCACGCGCGCGTTTTGAGCGCCGTCAAGAATCCGCGGGCGCGAAGTGAGCAGCCGCTCGCGAGCCCTGCCGGCGGCCGCGCTCGCCGCGGCCGAGCAGCGCGCGCGAGAACCCGGGATGGGCGTCGACGAGGGCTGCGAAGTCGCTCTCCCGGCGTCCGCCCTTCGCCCGCACGATGCGCGCGAGCGCGCGCCGGTCCGCCGCCGGCCAGCGGGCGACCCCCGGCAGGGCGAGCACGAACGGGCTCCAGCGGCGCCAGGCCGCGCGCTCGTCGGGCGTGAAGCCGGCGAGCGAGCGCAGTCCGGTCAGGTGCATGAGCGCCTGGCCCGCGCGGTCGAGCGCTTCGTCGCGGTCCGCCGCGCCGAGCCGGGCAAGGGCCGCCGCCGCCCGTGCACCGAGGACGGCCATCGGCGGCAGGCCGAGCGGGCGGGACGGATCGAGGTCGAGGAAGAGGTGCCACCCGGCGAGGCGGCGCAGCGTGGCGGGCGACGAGCGATGGCGCGCGTTCGAGCGCATCCGCGCGCGCTCGCGGCGCACGAGCCGCCGCGCTTCCGCCGCGCGCGGCCGGAACCCGAGCTTGTAGTAGAACCACCACGCGCCGGAGGCGATCCCCTCCTCGTTGCCCACGCCGAGCTGGTAGGGCTCGATGCTGAACGACGTGGCGCCGAGCAGGTGGCGCGAGAGCGCGAGGAGCCGTGCGAACGCGTGCGCGGCCTCGCCGCCGCGGAAGGTCGGGAAAGTGTTGAACGACACCGCCGCGGTGCCGGCGATCACGTCGAGCTGCGAGTAGCCGACCGGCACGCCGTTCTGCAGCGTGAGCGCGCCGTAGACCGCGGCGAAGAGCGTGCGGCGCTCGGGCCGCACGCCGACGAGGGCGAACGCGAGCCCGTCGCCGTCGTCCACGATGCGGACGTCGCGGGCGTCCCCGTAGGCGAAGGCGTCGAGGTCGCGGCTGCGCGTGACCATCGCGCCGCGCGCGAGCGCGACGACGCGCTCGCCCTCCTCTCGTCCCGCGACACGGACCGCGCGCGGCGGACGCCGGATCTCGGCGCGCAGGTCGGGCCGCGCGCGACGGAGCGGCGATGTGCGGAAGACCGCCGGCGCCGGCGCGTGGCGGTCGAGCGTCCGCGACGGCGTGTCGCGCCCCGGAACGAGCTCGCAGCTCGGGTCGAGGCCGTCGTAGAACGCCTCGCGGGTGAAGGTGTCGCCGGGCATCGCGTCGACGGCGCGCACCAGCCAGGCGGCGTCGGTCGCGCGCCCGCGCAGCGCGTCGAGGGCGGCGTAGCCCTCCGGCGCCCGCGCGCGCAGCCACTCGGCCTCCGGCGGCGTGACCAGGTGCGGCAGGGCGCCGGCGATGTTGTCCCCGGCCGCGACGTCGTTGCGGTCCAGCCGCAGCTGCGCGGGCGAGCGGTATGCGAGCCAGCGCGCGGTCGGCCAGAAGAAGCGGTAGCGGATCGTCGTGCCGGCAATGCCGCTGTCGGCAAGCCGCGCGCGGTGCCGGGCGAGGTCGGCGCGGCGCGCGAACCCGCGCAGCAGCCGCTCGACCCGGGCCGCGACGCGCGCGTCGTCGGGGTACGCGCGCAGGAAGCAGAGCACCTCGTGCAGGCGCGCCACCTGGCCCGCGGTGCGCAGCCGCGCGCGCGCGAGCGCGTCGAGGAGCGCCCGCTTGCGCGCGCCGCTTCCGGCGCGGTAGTCGTCCCGGATGCGCTCGAGGTGCGCGAGGGCGCGGGCGGCCCGCGTCACGACTTCTTCCGCTCGGCGAAGCGCGCCCGGGCGGCGCGCCCCTCGGCGCTCGCCACCAGCAGCGCGAACTGGTCCGCCTCCATGTGCGCGCCGAGGTGCAGGAGCGCGTTCGCGGCGGCGTTCGCGGTCTCCTTGGCGAGGCGGGCC
>CAZIXQ010000295.1:0-4635 GCA_964543155.1 uncultured Enterobacteriaceae bacterium | reverse complement strand
TCGACTTCGCCACGTACATCGCGGTGTCGGCGTGGCGCATCAGGGTCGTCGCGTCCTTGCCGTCGGTGGGGCAGATCGCGATGCCGACGCTGCCCGCGGTGTTGATCGTGTGGCCCGACACCTCGTACGGCTGCGACAGCACGTTGATGATCTTCTGCGCGACCTGCCCCGCGTCCTCCGCGGTCTTGAGCCCCTCGAGCACCACGACGAACTCGTCCCCGCCGAGCCGCGCAAGCGTGTCGCCCTTGCGCAGCAGGCCCCCGATGCGCTTGGCGACCTCGCGCAGCAGCCCGTCGCCGACCTCGTGGCCGTGCGTGTCGTTGACGCGCTTGAAGTGGTCGAGGTCGATGAACATCACCGCGAGGGAGGACCCCTCGCGCTGGACGTTGGCGATGCCGCGCGCGAGGCGGTCGGACAGAAGCAGCCGGTTCGGCAGGTTCGTCAGCGGGTCGCGCGTCGCGAGCTCCGAGATGCGCGCCTCCGACTGCTTGCGCTCGGTGATGTCGAGCGCGGTGCCGCGGTAGCCGACGAGCTGCCCCTCGGTGTCGATGATCGGCACCCCGCTCACCAGCTGCCACACCTGGCTGCCGCTGCGGGACATCGTGCGGTGCTCGAGGTTGCGGAAGCCCTCGCGCGCGCGCGCCGCGTCGCGGAAGGCGGCGCGCACCCGCTCGGCTTCCCCGGCCGGCATGAACTCGGTCGGGTGGCGCCCGAGGAGCTCCTCCGGCGCGTAGCCGGTCACCTGCTCCACGCGGCGCGACAGGTAGGTGAAGCGGCCGTCGCGGTCGATCTCCCAGACGTACTCGCCCGCCGCCTCGGCGAAATCGCGGAAGCGGCGCTCCGAATCGCGCAGCTGCCGCTCGGCGCGCTTGCGCTCGGTGATGTCCATCACGGAGGTCACGATGCACGGCTCGCCGCCGAGATCGATCGGTTCGGACGAGAGCACCACGTCGGCGACCTCGCCGGAGCGCTTGCGCATCCGGACCTCCATGTTGCGCACGGCCCGCCGCTCGCGCAGCTCGCGCGCGAACTCGGCGCGGTCGGCCGCGCTCAGCCATACGCCGAGGCCCACCGAGGTGGCCCCGATCGCCGCGTCGCGGCCGTAGCCGGACCAGGCGAGCCAGGCGTCGTTCACCTCCACGTAGCGCCCGTCCTCCAGGCGGCTGATCACGACCGGCACCGGGCTCGACTGGAAGATCTTCTCGAACCGCGCCTGCGTCTCCCGCAGCGCCGCCTCGGCGCGCCGCTGCTCGGTGACGTCGATGCCGTTCGACAGCATGACCCGCTCGCCGCCGAGCTCCACCACCTCGGCCGAGATCAGCACGTCGGCGATTTCGCCCGACTTCCTGCGCCAGCGGCACTCGTAGTTGCGCACCACCGCGCCCGCCCGCAGGATGTCGCGCACCCGCCGGCGCGCGTCGAGGTCCACCCACAGGCCGAGCGCGACGAAGTTGCGCCCGAGGATCTCGCTGCGCGAATAGCCGTAGGCGCGCGTCCAGGCGTCGTTGACGTCGATCACCGCACCGTCGTCCACCCCGGAGATCGCGATCGGCAGCGGGCTCACCCGGAACAGCCGCTCGAAGCGCTCGCGCGAGACGGCCAGCTCGGCGGTCGCACGGTTGCGCTCCGTGACGTCGACCGCGGTGCTCACCACGGTGGCGGTGCCGTGCAGGTCCACGACCGCCGCGGAGAGCAGAACGTCCCGGATCTCCCCGTCGCGGCCGCGCACTTTGACCTCGAAGTCGCGCACCGCTTCGCCCGCGGCGATGCGCTCGCGCACGCTCGCGCCCTCACCGGCGTCCTGAATGAGCTCGAGCCCCTGGAGCGGCTGTCCGACCGTGCCCTCGCGGGTCCGTCCGTATAGGCGGCACCAGGCGTCGTTCACCGCGGTGACCACCCCGTCGTCGAGGCGCCGCAGCATCATCGGCACCGGGCTGTCGTCGAAGATGCGCGCGAAGAGCTCGCGCGAGGCCCGCAGCTCGGTCTCGGCCTGCCTCTGCGCGGTGACGTCGCGACCGACGCCGCGGTAGCCGCGGAAGCGGCCGCGCTCGTCGCGGACCGGCTCCCCGCTGACGAGCGCGGCGCGGATGCGTCCATCGGCGCCGCGCCGCTCGATCAGGAGATCGCGAAACGGCTCGTGCGCCTCCAGGATCCGGCGGTGCTCGGCCATGGCGGCCGACGCACCGGCGTCGAGTGGCATCTCCCAGCGGCGCTTCCCGAGGTAGTCGGATGCACTGAATCCGAATGCGGCCTCGAACCCGGGCGACAGCATGGTGAAGCGGAACGACTCGTCCTGCTCCCAGTACCAGTCGGCCGAGAGGCTGGTGAGGCTGCGGAAGCGCGCCTCGCTCTCCAGGAGCGCTGCGGCGGCCGTGCGCCGCTCGTTGCTGAGCGCGCCGAGCAGGAGCGTGGTGAGCGCAACCGCGCCGAGCAGGCCGTGCAGCGTGATCAGGCTGGCGAGGTCGCGCTCGGAGACGAACGGCCCGATCCCGAGCCAGGCGCCGCCGAGGCACAGCGCGGCGAGCGCCAGGTTGAAGGTGGCCACTTCGCGCATCGGGAAGCGCACCGCCGGCCAGACCGCGAGCGGGAAGAGCGCGAACGAGGCGAGGAGCTGGGTCTTCTCGGGACCGAGGTAGCCCTCCAGCACGAGCGCGCTGAACAGCAGCACGAGCGCGATGAGGAGCGCATGCGCGAGCGCCTCGGCGACGTGCCGGTCGGGCTGGCGCCGCCCGATCCACGCGAAGGCGAACGGCGCGAAGAGGAGCACCCCCTGCGCGTCCCCGGCCCACCACGTGAGCGCCGCCCGGGTGACGGCGTCGGAGGAGAGGCGTCCGGCCTCGTACAGGCTCGCGACGCCGATCGCCGCGGCGATCGCCGGCGTCCCGAGCGCGACCGGGAAGATCAGACGGAAGACGTCGCGCACCCGGCCGAGCGCCGGGTCGAAGCCGCGCGCGCGATCGAGCAGCCAGGCCCCGGCGAGCGCGGCGAGCGTACCGCCGGCGGCCATCGTCGCGGCGGTGAGCGGCGGCAGCCCGGCAGTCGCGTACGCGGCGAATCCCCCGGCCGCGAGCGCCGGGAAGTAGCGCAGGCCGAGCAGCGAGAGGGCCGCCAGCGCCACCCCGGAGGCCGGCCAGACGAGCGAGACGAACTCGTGCACGACCGCGAAGGCGAGGCCCGCCCGCACGGCGGCGAAATACCCCGCGGCGAGGCCGAGCGCGATCGCCGCGTAGCGCAGGGCCGGTGCCATCAAGCCCCGTCGTTCTGATGCGGCGGGGCGACCTTGAGCACTTCCTCGAAGGTGGTGACGCCGGCGGCCACCTTCATCGCACCGCTGATCCGCAGGGACTTCATCCCGTCCTTGTAGCCCTGCTCGCGGATCCTGGCGATGTCGGCTTCGGCGTTGATGAGCCGCTTGACCCCCGGGGTGAGCAGCATCACCTCGTAGATTCCGGTCCTGCCGCGGAAGCCGGTCATCCGGCAGTCGAGGCAGCCCACCGGACGGTAGATCCGGTTCGGGCGGCGCGCCTTCCACGGCATCACCAGCTCCTCCCACGTGGTGTCGTCGGCGCGCGCCTCGCCGTAGGGCACCTTCTCCTTGCACTGCGGGCAGAGCGTGCGCACGAGGCGCTGCGCCATCACGCCCAGCACCGTCGCGTTCAGGAGATAGGGCGCGACCCCGAGGTCGAGCATGCGCGTGACCGCCGCGGCCGCGTCGTTCGTGTGCAGCGTCGAGAGCACGAGGTGGCCGGTGAGCGCGGCCTGGATCGCCATCTCGGCGGTCTGGAGGTCGCGCACCTCGCCGATCATGATGATGTCGGGGTCCTGGCGCATCAGCGCGCGCACCCCCTCCGAGAAGGTGAGATCGATCGCCGGCTGCACCTGCATCTGGTTGAACGCGGGCTCGATCATCTCGATCGGGTCCTCGATCGTGCAGACGTTCACCTCCGGCGTCGCGAGCGTCTTGAGCGTCGAGTAGAGCGTGGTGGTCTTGCCCGATCCGGTGGGGCCGGTCACGAGGATGATGCCGTGGGGCCTGGCCGTCATCTCGTGCCAGCGCGCCTTGTCCTCGTCCGAGAACCCGAGGTCGGTGAGGTCCTTGACGAGCACCTCCGGATCGAAGATGCGCATCACCAGCTTCTCGCCGAACGCGGTGGGCAGCGTCGAGAGGCGCAGCTCCACCTCCTGGCCGTCCGCGGTGCGCGTCTTGATGCGGCCGTCCTGCGGGCGGCGCTTCTCGACCACGTCCATGCGGCCGAGGATCTTGATGCGGCTCGTCATCGCGGCGATCACGGGTGCGGGGAGCTGGTAGACCCCGTGCAGCACCCCGTCGATGCGGAAGCGCACGACGCCGATGTCGCGGCGCGGCTCGATGTGGATGTCGCTCGCGCGCTGGTCGAAGGCGTACTGCCACAGCCAGTCGACGATGTTGACGATGTGCTGGTCGTTCGCGTCGAGCTGGCGGTTCGACTTCCCGAGCTCCACCAGCTGCTCGAAGTTGGTGATGCCCGAGCGCGCCTCGGCGGTGCCCTTCGCGCCCTTCACGGATTTCGCGAGGTTGTAGAACTCGACGATGTAGCGCTGGATGTCGAGCGGATTCGCGAACACCCGCCTGATCTCGATGCGGTGGATGCGCTG
>CAZIXQ010000294.1:0-4654 GCA_964543155.1 uncultured Enterobacteriaceae bacterium | reverse complement strand
ATCCGAATCGATGCGCGCCACCGAAGCGCGCACGACGCCGGGAGAAAGGAGGGGCACGCGCCTGAGACACCGTCGCATTTCCATCCGCAAGATCGGAGAGAGACGATGAGGAAGCCGATGCTCTTCACTACATCCTGGGACGACGGTCATCCGCTCGACCTGCGCGTGGCCGATCTGCTACACAAGCACGGCATCAAGGGGACTTTCTACGTCCCCGGCCGGGTCGCGCCCGGCGGCTGCTGCAATCCGGACGGATTTGCCATCATGCCCGGTCCGGATCTTCGGCGTCTTGGCGCCGAGTTCGAGGTCGGTTCGCACACGCTCGATCACCACTCCCTGGACCGGCTCACGAGCGAGGAAGCGCGCCACCAGATCGTAGCCGGCAAGCGCTGGCTCGAAGACCAGCTCGGGTATCGCGTGGCGGGTTTTTGCTA
This sequence comes from uncultured Enterobacteriaceae bacterium, assembly GCA_964543155.1. Lineage (GTDB taxonomy): Bacteria > Pseudomonadota > Gammaproteobacteria > Burkholderiales > SG8-39 > JAGVSZ01. Next base: position 4,220 of record CAZIXQ010000294.1, on the reverse strand, counting down.
TCCCAACGGTCATCACAACGGGGCAGTGCGGAGGCTGGTTCAGGAAGCGGGCTTTCAGTACGCGCGCACCACGGAAGACCTGCATGACGAGCTTCCGACGGACTCGTTCGAGATGACGGTCTCGCTCCACTTCTATCCCCGGCGCCGCGCCGACCTGATGCGCGGCTTCTTGCGCGAAGAGCGCCGTCGCATGAGCGCCTGGCGCTGGCCTCGCCGCACAGGGCTGCTCGTCGCCGCAGTCGGGGGAGGGGACTTGGCGGCGCGTTTCCGGCGGGTCGTGGACCGGGTCTGCGAACGCGGGGGGGTCTTCCACGTCTGGGGCCACTCATGGGAGATCGATCGGTTCGACGGGTGGGAGCTGCTCGACGACCTTCTGCGCTATGCAGCCGAGCGGGTGCCTGCGGCCGCGCGGGTCACCAATCACGATGTGGCGCTGGCCGGCTTGCCGGGGAGTACCGAGGCGCGACCGCCACGTCGGTGGCCGCAGCCAGCGATTCGTCCGGTGCGCAATCGAGTCGGGTGAGCCGGTCAGAGCCGAGGACGGGGAAGCCGTCGCCGCGCTGAGAGGCGAGCGGCGGCCGCGGCGGCGAGCAGGGCGCCGTCGAACACCTCCGTCCGATGGCGAGGGAGCGAGCGATCTCCGCGCGCGGCCAGCGCGCCCCTCGTCCGCTCGTCAGGCGAGCTTGTACCGCCGCTTCAGAACGGCGTGCTCCCAGAGGTACGGTACGAGCTGCTTCCACGTGCGCTCGGCGAACGCGAACCGCTGTTCCGCTCCGCTCACGATCGCTTCGACCCGCTTCTTGACCCGGCCCGAGTCGATCAGGCTGGAGTTGCGGAAGTCCTCGGAGTTGACCACGTCGAGGAAATAGTCCTTCATCTGTCGGCGCATCCAGTCGACGATCGGCGAGTTGAAGCCGAACTTCGTCTTGCGGGTGACGACCTCGGGCGGCATGAGGTCGGCGACCGCGTCGCGGACGATCTTCTTCGTGTAGCCATCCCCGATCTTGCTGCGCATCGGGATCGAGAAGGCGTAGCTGACGATGCGGTGGTCCATGAACGGGGCGCGGACCTCGATCCCGTTGATCATCGAGTAGCGGTCGTAGTTCCTGAGCAGCGTGGGCAGAATCGTGTCGTGGGTGAGCACGTATAGGTACTGGTTGAACCGGTCCAGCCTGCCGAAACCCGCGTGCGATGCGTCCCGGGATGCGCGATCCCGGCCGAGGAGCGTCTTTGCCAGCTTGCGCAGCGTGAAGTAGCCGTAGAGGACGCGATTGCTGCGGGCGACGCGGAACTGCGAGGTGTCCTTCGGGAACATCTCCCGGTAGAGGCCTGCGATCTCGTCGAGCGGGATGTCGCAGTCGAGCGCGGCCTCGAACAGCTCGTTCGGATACCCGACGAACAGCTCGTCGGCCCCGTGGCCGTCCAGGGTGACGATTACGCCACCTTCGCGCATTCCGCCGTAGAGCTGGATCATCGGAATCGGGCTGGTCACGTACAGCTCCTCGAACTGGTAGAAGTGCCAGTCGAGGTCGCCGATCGACCGCTGCGGGTCGATCTCGACGTAGGTCGCGTTGAGGCCGTGCCTGTCGACGACTGCCCGCGCATAGCCCGTCTCGTCGAGCGGGGACCCCGGGAAGGTGGCGACGAACGCGTGCTGCCAATCGCTCGCCACGCGCGCCCCCCCGGCGTGCCTCGCGATGTGGGCCATCGTCGAGGCGACCGCACTCGAGTCGATTCCTCCGCTCAGCGCGGTCCCGATCGGCACGTCCGAGCGCATGCGGATCCGGCAGGCGTCGATGAAGAGTTCCCGGAACTGCTCGACCTGCTCCTCGTAGCGGATCGGCACCTGCACGAGATGCTCGAGGGTGTTCCAGTAGCGCCGCAGGGCGAGCTTTCCGCCTTTCAGCACGCCGGAGTGCCCCGCCGGGAAGCGCCGGATGCCCGCGACGAGGCACTTGTCGGTCGTCTCGTACGCGAAGATGTTGCGCTTCATCCAGTCGAAGTCGGCCGACGGGCGCACCTCCGGGAGGAGCGGATAGATCGCCTTCATCTCGGAGGCGAACACGAACCGCCCGCCGATCTCGGCGTAGAACAGCGGCTTCTTGCCGAACCGGTCGCGTGAGAGGAACAGGGTTTTTTCCCCGGCGTCCCAGATTGCGAATGCCCACATCCCGTTGAACCGCTCGACGCAGTCGCCGCCCCACTCGGCGTAGGCGGCAAGGATGACCTCGGTGTCGGACTCGCCCTTGAATGCGTGCCCGCGCTTCTCGAGGTCGCTGCGGATCTCGATGAAGTTGTAGATCTCGCCGTTGAAGGTGATCCAGTAACGGCCGTTGCCGTAGGCCATGGGCTGACTGCCGGCCTCCGAAAGATCGAGAATGGAAAGACGCCGGTGGCCGAGCGTCACCTCGTCGGTGCGCCACAGACCGCGCCCGTCCGGACCGCGATGGCGCAGCGTGTCCAGGCAGGCCGCGGCGTGAGGTTCCGCGAGGGCGCCGACGCAGCCGAATATTCCGCACATCTTTCGCTAACCTCGTTCGATCTGTAGGCGATCCGCTGCAGCCGGGGACCCTGCATCGCCCCGCACTCGCCCCCGCTGCGCGCAAGATCACGCGCTGGCAGGGTGACCGCTTGGGCGGTGGCAGGATCGGGGAGGCACCGCGGTGAAGCAGCGGGATTCCGCGTCGCCGACCTCCAGGGACGGCTGGCGAGCGGGCCGGTGATGCTTCGCCGGTCGCGCCAGGCCCGATGCGCACTGGCGCAACCGTCCCGATGCTACCTGCACATGCCCGCCGGAGCGGCCGTTCGCGCCGGAGCGCGAGCGATATTCCACGCGGCGCGACGCATTTTGCGTTCGGTTAACAATGTGCGTCCGCCCACTGGGTATGATCGGCCTGTCGAAAGCGCCGCGCATTGCCGGCCGGCTTGATATCCCGCGAAGAGCGATAGCCCCAGTCCCCCAGACATCCGTCTCGCCGGCCGTGTGCGCGACCCGCCGCTGGCGCAGAGCAGCTCCCAGGTGGAAACGAACGATGTTCATCGATACGCGTCAGCTTGACGAACAGGCCAAGGTCGAGGCGGACGTCTGCGTGATCGGCGGCGGCGCCGCCGGCGTGACCATTGCGCTGGAGCTCGAACGCCACGGGATCGGCGTCGCAGTGCTGGAGAGCGGCGGCCTCGAGCCCGACGAAGAATCGCTCGATCTCTATCGCGGCGAGAATGCCGGTCTCCCGTACGGTTTTGCCGATGGCTGCCGGAGCCGCTTTCTCGGGGGCAGCAGCAACTGCTGGGGCGGGTGGTGCCGGCCGCTCGACGACTGGGACTTCGAGCGGCGAGAGTGGGTACCCGACAGCGGCTGGCCCTTCGGGAAGGCCGAGCTCGCGCCGTACTACGACCGGGCGCACCGGGTCCTGAAGCTCGGACCGCGCGAGTATGACGCGGCATTCTGGGAGGCCGCGATCGCTCGCCACGACGTGCGCCGCGTCCCGCTCGACAGCCCGCGGATCGTCGACACCGTGTCTCAGTTCAGCCCGCCGGTGCGCTTCGGGGTGGACTACCGCGATGAGCTCCAGCGCTCGGAGGCTGTCAAGGTCTATCTGCACGCGAACGCAACCGAGATCGAAACCGACGGCGATGCACGCACGGTGAAGCGCGTCCAGGTAAAGACGTTGACCGGGCGGACGATCTGGGCCCGGGCGCGGCACTTCGTCCTCGCGACGGGAGGCATCGAGAACGCGCGGCTCCTGCTCGCCTCCAATCGGTCGCAATCCGGCGGCCTTGGCAATGGCGAAGGTCTGGTCGGCCGCTACTTCATGGATCACCCCCGGCTCATGTCCGGCAGCGTGCGTTTCGCGGACGAATGGGCGCGCAACAAGCTCTACGATTCGAAGTTCCACTACCAGAACCCGGCCGTGTCGGCGCATGGAACCTGCATTGCGGCGCAGTTCGCCCTGACGCCCGCGGTGCAACGGGAAGAGGGACTGCTCAACTCGCGCGTCTGGTTCGTTTCGGTGTTCCCCGGCGAAGGCACGGAGTCGGTGCAGGCCCTGATCCGGTGCTACTTGCGATTGCAGGGAAAGGACGAGATGGGCCACAAGCTGCGCCGCGATCTGCTCGCGATACTCGCCAATCCCTACGACGCGGCGCGCTTCGCGACCGCGCGGGTCTTCCAGCCGCGCTCGCTGATCAAGGACGTCCGGCTGCAGGCGATCGTCGAGCCG
>CAZIXQ010000293.1:0-4663 GCA_964543155.1 uncultured Enterobacteriaceae bacterium | reverse complement strand
CTGGTTGTACACCGCACCGCCGCCGCGCGCGGTGTCGAGCTCCTCGGGACGGCGCGGGCGGTAGAGGAAGTCGGTGTAGTTGAGCGCGGTGATCATGCGCACCCGTCCGACCGCGCCGCTGTCGATAATGTCACGCGCGTGCCGGATCGGCGCGTCGAACCCGTGGCTCGGTCCGACCACGAGCCGGACCCCCGCGCTCCGCGCCGCGGCGATCATCGCGCGACAGTCCTCCAGCGTGAGCGCCATGGGCTTCTCGACCAGCACGTGCTTGCCGCGCGCCGCCGCGGCACAGGCGTGTTCCGCGTGCAGCTGGTGCGGGGTCGCCACGTAGACCACCTGCACCGTCGGATCGGCGCAGAGGGCGTCGACCGACTCGAACGTCCGCCCGCCGAAGTCGCGCTCGAACCGTTGCCGCGCCTCCGGACGCGGGTCGGCCGCGGCGACGAGCGCCACGCGAGCGTCGCCCGCGAACGTCGGGGCCATCAGCGCGAAGGCGCGGCCGAGGCCGGCGACGCCGACCCTGAGCCGCGTGATGGAAGCCATGGACGGGCCTTGCTTGTGTGAGTCGCGGCCGGCAGGCTACGATACTTAGGTTTCTAAGTCTAATCCGGAGGTCGTCGTGCTGACCAAGGAGCAGAACGAGCTCTTGTGCCGCGTGGAGGGTAGCGCGGCGATGGGGCAGCTCATGCGGCGCCACTGGCTGCCGCTGTGCCTGTCGGAGGAGGTCGCCGAGCCGGACGGCACGCCGGTGCGCGCCCGCCTGCTCGGCGAGGACCTGGTGGTCTTCCGCGACACCGAGGGGCGCCTCGGCGTGCTCGGCGAGTACTGCCTGCACCGCCGCGCATCGCTCGCCTTCGGCCGCAACGAGCAGTGCGGGCTGCGCTGCCTCTATCACGGCTGGAAGTTCGATGTCGAGGGCAACATCCTCGACATGCCCTCGGAGGCGCCGGGCACGGCCGAGCGGCTCGGCCGGAAGGCGAAGGCCTATCCGGTGCGCGAAGGCGGCGGGTTCGTGTGGATCTGGATGGGGCCGCGGGAGGCGATGCGCGAATGGGAGCCACCCGCCTGGTGGCCGCACCGCGATACGCGGATCGCAGTCGTCAAGATTCACGTCGCGTGCAACTGGGCGCAGGTGCTCGAGGGGGCGATCGACTCGGCGCACAGCTCCAGCCTGCACTCCACGAACATGCCGGCGGCCGAGGTGGAAGGATCCACCGCGACCGACGCCGCGTGGCTGCGCCCGTCCAACGACAAGGCGCCCCGGCTCCAGATCCAGGCGACGAGCTACGGCTTTCGCTACGCGGCGATCCGCAAGCCGATCCGCGACCCCGAGACCCTCCGGTACGTCCGGACGACGCTCTTCGTCGCGCCGTTCACCGTGCTCATCCCGCCCAACAATCAGTACAACCTTGCGCAGATGCTGGTGCCGCTCGACGACGTGAACACGATGTTCTACTGGGTCGCCTGGCACCCCGACCCGTCGAAGGGCATCTCGCAGGACGCCTGGCGCGCGTTCTGCCGCGCCCGCCCGGGCATCGAGCTCGACGCCAACTGGCGCAAGCGGCGCAACCTGGAGAACCGGTTCCTCCAGGACCGCGAGGCGATGCGGCGCGGCGACTGGACCGGGATCGAGGGGATTCCCGCGCAGGATATGGCGATGTGGGAGTCGATGGGGCCGATCACCGATCGAACCGAGGAGGTGGCCGGGGCAAGCGACCTCGCCGTGGTCCACTTCCGCCGCATGATGGTCGCGGCCGCGGAGAAAGTCCGGGACGGCGGACCCGCGATCGGCACGACCGAGCCGCACATTGCGCACGTCGAGCTCGCGTCCTTCGAGGGCGTGGTGCCGAAGACGACCGACTGGCGCACGCTCGGCGTGCGGGACGAGGCGCCGGTCGCGACCGCGTAAGCGCCCGCCTTGCCGCGACGCGAGCCCTCGCAGCGCGCCCGACGCGCCCCGCCGCTGCCGCCCGCCCGGAGCAGCGGCTATCTCGTGCGCGACGCCCACCGCGCGTTCCAGCGCGTCCTCGAGCGCCGTATCGCCCGGTTCGGCGTGACGCGCGGCCAGTGGTACTTCCTGCGCGTGCTCTGGATCCGGGACGGGCTCACGCAACGCGAGCTGAGCGCGCGCGTCGGCATGATGGAGCCGACGACGGTGATCGCCCTGAAGGGCATGGAGCGGGCCGGACTGGTGCGCCGCGCGCGCAGCCGCGAGGACGCCCGCCGGACGCACGTGTGGCTGACGCCGCGCGGCCGGCGGCTCGAGCACGACCTGCTGCCGCTCGCGCGCGCGATCGTCCGGGCGGCGGAGAAGGGGATCGGCCGGCGGGACGTCGCGGTGTTCCGCGCGGTGATCGCCCGGATGACGGGCAACCTCGATCGGCTCGCGGACTAGCGGCTACTTCAGCCGGCGCACCGTCGCCGGCCGGCTCATCTTGCCGTCCCAGCGCTTCGCGAACGCGGCGTCGACGCCGAACTGGTCGAGCACGCGAGCGACGATGTGATTCACGATGTCGTCGACGGTCGCGGGTTTGTTGTAGAAGGCGGGCATCGGCGGGACGATCGTGACCCCCATGCGCGCGAGCTTGAGCAGGTTCTCGAGGTGCACCTCGGAGAGCGGCGTCTCGCGCGGGACCAGCACGAGCTTGCGGCGCTCCTTCAGCACCACGTCGGCGGCGCGGTGCACCAGGCTCTCGCCGTACCCGTGCGCAATCGCGGCCGCGGTGCGCATCGAGCACGGCGCAATCACCATGCCCTCGGTGCGGAACGAGCCCGAGGAGAGGGTTGCCGCCATGTTGGCGCTGCCGTGCACGACCGAAGCCCGCGCGCGCAGGTCGGCCAGCGCGAGGCCCATCTCATGCTCGACGGTCTGTTGACCCCACTTCGAGAGCACGAGGTGCGTCTCGACGCCGGCCGCGCCGAGCGCCTCGAGCAGGCGCACGCCGAAGACGGCGCCGGTCGCGCCGGTGATGCCCACGATGATGCGTCGCACTGGGTCGCCCCCGCTGGAGATGACGCCGATGATAGCGCGGCGCGACGCGTCAGTCGCCCGCCGCGTCCCGGGCGCGCAGCTTCGCGGCGATGTACGCACCGTGCGACACGTAGAGGAGATCGGCGACCTTGCGCACCACGTGCTGCTCGTGGGCGCTCAGCTCGGCGTCGGCGTAGGCGACCTGCCACATCAGCTCGACGACCCGCTGGCGCTGTTCCTGCGAGAAGTGCCGGTTGATGAGCGAGGTGAACTGGTAGTAGTCGGTCGCCTCGCGCACCTCCGCCTCGGCCAGTCCGATCAGCGCATCGGCCTCGCCCGCGCCGAGCCCGAACTTCTCGCGTACCGCCCGCAGCATCGCGCTGCGCTCGGACGCGTCGACCTCGCGATCCAGGCGCGCCACCTCGACCAGCAGGGCGGCGGTCGCCAGCTGGATCGCGTGCTGCGCATCGCGCCCCGACGCCTCCGCGCCGATGTGCGCATCGAAGAACTCGCGGATCGCCTTCAGCATGCCGGGGTTCCTTTCGGCCCCGAAGGTAGCGCATTTTCGCCGGCGCGCGCCGGGACGAGGCACAATCGCGCCTGGTCCAACGCCGCTCGAGCCTCGCATGACCTCGCTCTCCTGCGCCGACGTCCTCGCCGGCCGCGCCCCGCACGACTCGCCGGTCACGATCAGGGGCTGGGTGCGCACCCGCCGCGACTCGAAGGCGGGCATCTCGTTCGTGAACGTCTCCGACGGGTCGGGGTTCCACCCGGTGCAGGTGGTCGCGCCGAACACGCTCCCGAACTATGCCGACGAGGTGCTGCACCTCACCGCCGGCTGCGCGGTGGCGGCGACCGGCACGATCGTCCCCTCGCCCGCCAAGGGCCAGCCGTTCGAGATGCAGGCCACCGCGATCGAGGTGGTCGGGTGGGTGGACGACCCGGACACCTACCCGATCCAGCCCAAGCCGCACACCTTCGAGTTCCTGCGCGAGGTCGCGCACCTGCGCCCGCGCACGAACGTGATCGCCGCGGTGACGCGCGTGCGCCACACGCTCGCCCAGGCAATCCACCGCTTCTTCCACGAGCGCGGCTTCTTCTGGGTGAACACGCCGATCATCACCTCTGCGGACGCGGAGGGCGCCGGCGCGCTCTTCCGCGTGTCCACGCTCGATCTCGCCAACCTGCCGCGCACCCCCGAGGGCAAGGTCGACTACGCGCAGGACTTCTTCGGGCGCGAGACCTACCTCACCGTGTCGGGCCAGCTCAACGTCGAGAGCTACTGCCTCGCGCTCTCGAAGGTGTACACGTTCGGACCGACCTTTCGCGCCGAGAACTCCAATACGAGCCGGCATCTCGCCGAGTTCTGGATGATCGAGCCCGAGATCGCGTTCGCGGACCTCGCCGCCGACGCCGCGCTCGCGGAGGACCTGCTGAAGCACATCCTGCGCACGCTGCTCGCCGAGCGCCCCGACGACATGGCGTTCTTCGACGAGCGCGTAGAGAAGGGCATCGTCGCGAAGCTGCAATCGATCGTCGCGTCGGAGTTCGTGCGCATGGACTACACCGAGGCGATCGGGATCCTCGAGCGCTCGAAGCAGAAATTCGAGTTCCCGGTGAGCTGGGGCATCGACCTGCAGTCGGAGCACGAGCGCTACCTCACCGAGCGGCACGTCGGCAAGCCGGTGATCG
>CAZIXQ010000292.1:0-4700 GCA_964543155.1 uncultured Enterobacteriaceae bacterium | reverse complement strand
AGGTCACGAGCAGGTAGTAGCCGAGCACCGTCGGCGGCAGCACGAGCGGCAGCGCGGCGAGCGCCTCGACCGCGGGCTTGCCGGCAAAGCGGCGCCACGCGAGGGCACGTCCGGCGAGCACGGCGAGCGGCAGGAGCAGCAGCGCGGTGCCGACCGCCAGCTTGAGCGAGAGCGCAAGCGCCTGCGTGTCCACGGAACCTAGCGCGGCGGGGCGCCGAAACCGTAACGCGCGAGAATGACTCGCGCCGGCGCGCTTTCGACGAAGCGGTAGAGCTCGCGCGCCGCCCTGCCGGCGCCCCGGACGAGCACCATCCGTTGGCGCAGCGGAGCGTGCATCGGCTCTGGAATCAGCGCGTACTCGCCCTTGTGGCGGAAGGCGGGCGTGAGCGCCAGGGAGAGCGCAATGATCGCGGCCTCGGCCGCCCCGGTGAGGGCGAACTGCGCCGCCTGGCTCACGCTTTCCCCCAGGGCGAGACGAGGCTGCGCGAGCGCCCAGGCGCCGGCGTGCTCCAGGGCCTCGCGCGCCGCCCGCCCGTAGGGCGCATGCTCGGGATTCGCAATGGCGAGCCGACGCACCCGCCCGGCCTTGAACGCGTCGCGCAAGCCCGCGAGCTCGCCGTCGAGGGGCACGGGCGACCCGCGCGGCGCGAACACGACGATGCGGCCGATCGCGTAAAGCGTGCCCGCACCGTCGGTGCGCCCCGCCTGCTCGAGGGTCGCCACGTAGGCCTCGTCCGCGGAGAAGAAAAGGTCGATCGGTGCCCCGGCCCGGATTTGCCGCGCGAGGTTCCCCGACGACCCGAACGTGAGGCGGACCTCGTGCCCCGTCTCGCGCGCGAAGGCCACCGTGATCTCCTCCAGCGCGAACTGCAAGTCGGAGGCGGCCGCAACCCGGGCGAGGTCCGCCGCCGCCGGCCCCGCCGCGAGCGCGGCGACGAGCAATGCCGTGCCGGCGAGTCGCGCCATCGCACCTACCGCGCCCGCCCGCCGCTCACGCGGTCGAGGCCGGCCAGGTCGGGCCACGTCTGGGCCTGCGCGTAGCCGTACATGGCGAGCAGGCTGCGGCAGCGCTCCCCCTGGTCGTACCCGTGCTCGAAGAGCAGCCACCCGCCCGGGCGCAGGTGGTCCTGCGCGCGCGCCACGATGGCGCGGATCGCGTCGAGCCCGTCCGCGCCGCTGACGAGCGCCGCGCGCGGCTCGAAGCGCAGGTCCCCCTGCTCGAGATGCTCGTCGCCCGCGGCCACGTAGGGGGGATTCGCCACGATCACGTCGAAGCGCTCGCTCCGGCCCTGCGGCCCGAGCCCGGAGAACCAGTCGCCGTAGACGAACCGGATCGTCGCGCCATGGCGCCGGGCGTTCTCGCGCGCGACTGCGTGCGCGTCGGCGGACGCGTCGACCGCCACCACCTCCATGTCGGGCTCCTCGTGCGCGATCGCGATCGCGACCGCGCCGCTGCCGGTGCCGAGGTCGAGCACGCGCGCGCCCGCGGGCGCGAGCTCGAGCGCGAGCGCGACGAGGAGCTCGGTCTCGGGCCGCGGGATCAGGACATCCGTCGTGATCGCGAGCGAAAGTCCGAAGAACTCCCGCTCGCCCGTCAGGTAGGCGACCGGCTCGCCCGCGCGCCGCCGCAGGAACAGGCGTTCGATCTGGCGCGCGGCATCGTCGGCAACCTCGCGCCCCTGGTCCGCGAGAAGGCTCGCACGGGGCGTGGCGAGCGCGTGCGCGGCGAGCAACTGGGCCTCGAGCGGCGGCAGCCCGGAGGCGGCGAGGAGCGAAGCGACCGTGGCCATCGCGCGCTGCGTTCTACGCCGTCGTTTCCGCCAGCGCGGCGAGCTGCTCCGCCTGGTGCTCGGCGGCGAGCTGGTCGAGGAGCTCGTCGAGGTCCCCGTCCATGATGTCGGCGATCTTGTGCAGCGTGAAGTTGATGCGGTGGTCGGTGACGCGCCCCTGCGGGAAGTTGTACGTGCGGATGCGGTCCGACCGGTCGCCGCTCCCCACCAGCGACTTGCGCGTCGCCGCCTCCTTCGCGCGCTGCTCGCGCAGCTGCTGGTCCTTGATGCGGGCCCCGAGCAGCGACATCGCGCGCGCCTTGTTCTTGTGCTGGGAGCGGTCGTCCTGGCACTCGACCACGATGCCGGTCGGCAGGTGCGTGATGCGCACGGCGGAATCGGTCTTGTTCACGTGCTGGCCGCCCGCGCCGGAGGCGCGATAGGTGTCGATCTTCAGATCGGCCGGATTGAGCTCGACGTCGCCGACCTCGTCGGCCTCCGGCATCACCGCGACCGTGGCCGCGGAGGTATGGATGCGGCCCTGCGTCTCGGTCGCGGGCACCCGCTGGACGCGGTGCCCGCCGGACTCGAACTTCAGCCGCGAGTACGCGCCCTGACCCGCGATGCGCAGGATCGCCTCCTTGAAGCCGCCCAGGTCGGACGGGCTCGCGGAGATCACCTCCACCTGCCAGCGATGGCGCTCCGCGTAGCGCGAGTACATGCGGAACAGATCGCCGGCGAAGAGCGCCGACTCGTCGCCGCCCGTCCCGGCGCGGATCTCGAGGAAGATGTTGCGCTCGTCGTTGGGGTCCTTGGGCAGCAGCAGGCGCTGCAGCTCCGACTCGAGCGCGGTCATGCGCTCGGCGGCTTCGCGCGCCTCGGCCTCGGCGAAGGCCCGCATCTCCGGATCCGCGAGCATCTCGGTCGCCGCAGCGCGATCGGCCTCGGCCGCCTTGTACCGGTTGAACCGCTCGACGATCGGGGTGATCTCGGCGTGCTCGCGCCGGGCGCGCCGGTACTCGGCGAGATCGCGCGTCGCCTGTTCCGAGGCGAGGAAGCGGTTCAGCTCGTCGAGGCGGCGGGCGAGCTGGTCGAGCTTGGCGGCGATGCTGGCTTTCATGGCAGGCGGATGTCGGGAATCGGGACCGGCGCGCGCCTCGCGCGCGCCGCGCGAGGCGGGCCGGGACGCTACCGGCCGCGGAGGTTGAAGAGTCGCGCGATGACTTCGCGGAGCTCGCGCTGCTCCTGCGTCTGCGCATCGTGAAGCGCCTGCGTGGGCCCGTGCATGAGCTTGTTCGTGAGCCCGTGGGACAGCGCTTCCAGCACTTGGCGCGGGTCGTCGCCGCGCGCGAGCAGCCGCAGCGCGCGCTCGACCTCGTGGCGGCGCGCATCCTCGGCCCCCGCGCGCAGCGCGCGGATGGTGGGCACGAGCTCGCGCGAGTCCATCCAGTGCAGGAACGAGCCGACCTGGGCGTCGATGATCGCCTCGGCCTGGGCGACGTGCGAGGTGCGCTCGTCCATGCCCGCCCGGATCACGTCGCCGAGGTCGTCGACGGTGTAGAGGTAGACGTCGTCGAGCTCCGCGACCTCCGGCTCGATGTCGCGCGGCACCGCGAGGTCGACCATGAACACCGGCGCATGGCGCCGCGCCTTGATCACCCGCTCCATCGTGCCCTTGCCCAGGATCGGCAGCGACGCGGCGGTGCACGACACCACGATGTCGTGCGCCGCGAGGTGCCCGTGCAGGTCGCGCAGCTCGATCGCCTGCGCGCCGAGGCGGTGCGCGAGGTGCTGGGCGCGCTCGAGCGTGCGGTTCGCGACCGTCATCGAGCGCGGCATCTGCGCGGCGAAGTGCGTCGCGCACAGCTCGATCATCTCGCCGGCGCCGATGAAGAGCACGTTCGTCTCGCGCACGGACGGAAAGATGCGCGCGGCGAGTCGCACGGCCGCGGCCGCCATCGACACGACGTTCGCGCCGATCCGCGTGTTCGTGCGCACCTCCTTCGCGACGGCGAAGGAGCGCTGGAAGAGCCTGGACAGCGTCGCGCCGAGCGTCCCGACCTCCTCGGCCGCGCGCACCGCGTCCTTCATCTGCCCGAGGATCTGCGGCTCACCGAGCACCATCGAATCGAGGCCGGAGGCGACGCGGAAGGCGTGGCGCACCGCCTCCTCGCGCGGCAAGGTGTACAGGAACGGCTGCAGGTCGTGCTCGCCGAGCGCGTGGTACCGGGCGAGCCACGCGAGCGCCTCGCGCGGTTCGCCCGTCGCGCAGTAGAGCTCGGTCCGATTGCAGGTCGAGAGAATCGCGGCCTCCTCGACCGGCTTCGCGCGCCCGAGCTCGCCCAGGGCGCGCTTGAGCTGCTCGGCGCCGAACGCCACCTTCTCGCGGATTGCGAGCGGCGCGCTTTCGTGGTTCAGGCCGAGGGTGAAGAGCTGCATAAGTAGCTGACGATTATAGCGAACGGGCCGCCCAGCGCCCGCCTTCCGTCGCGCCGGCAGAAGCCTCGCAGGCCGGCGCCCGCGCGCCCTTGACCTCGATCAATCGGGGTGGCCCGACTCCGCCCCGTGCACTGCCTTGCGCAGCCGGACGGCCGGGGCAGGCGCCCGGGCGGCATGCCGCGCGGCCCGCGCCCGCATCCGGAGATTGAGCATCTCCACTGCCACCGAGAAGGCCATCGCGAAATAGATGTAGCCCTTCGGCACGTGGAAATCGAGGCCCTCGGCGACGAGCGCGAACCCGACCAGGATCAGGAACGACAGGGCGAGCATCTTGATGGTGGGATGGCGATCCACGAACTCGCCGATCGGCCGCGCCGCGAACATCATGACCGCGACGGCCAGCACGACGGCGATGATCATCACGGCGACCTCGTCGGCCATGCCGACCGCGGTGATCACCGAGTCGAGCGAGAACACGATGTCGATGATCGC
>CAZIXQ010000291.1:0-4752 GCA_964543155.1 uncultured Enterobacteriaceae bacterium | reverse complement strand
AATCGATCGACGGCCTGACGCCGAAGGACATGGCGCTCGACATCGGCGTGCCGTTCCACAAGGGCGCCGTGAAATTCTACAAAGAGGCTGGCGCGATGTAGCGCGCCGCCGGCGCGGCGTGCATACGGGGCGGCAGCGACCGCCCCGTTTCGCCTCGGGGGAGGAGACGTGGCGGAGGAGAAGGCACCGACTGCACCGCGGTGGGGCCCGCTCAGGCTGACGGTCGCGGCGATCGCCGTCGCGATGTCCGTCTACCACATGTACGTCGCCGCCTTCGGGCCGCCCGAGGCGATGATCTTCCGCGGCACGCACCTCGTCTTCGCCCTCACGCTCGTTTTCCTCCTCTTCCCCACGCGCCCGGACGCGGGCATCGCGTGGCGCATCGCCGACGCGGTCCTCCTCATTCTCGGGTGGGGAATCGTTCTGCACATCTTCCTCAACTACGATTACTACACGAACCGCATCATCTACATCGACGAGCTCACCTTCGCCGACAAGTTCTGGGCGGTTGCGGCGGTGATCGTGGTGCTGGAGGGCACGCGGCGGGTGCTCGGCTGGGCGCTGCCGCTCACCGCGATCGCGTTCCTCGTCTACGCGGCGTTCTTCACCCAGGTGAAGACGCCGGTACTGATGGAGCAGCTCTACTTCTCGACCGAGGGGATCTTCGGGTCGACGCTCGGGGTGTCGGCGTCCTACGTGATGCTGTTCGTGCTGTTCGGCGCCTTCATGGAAAAGAGCGGCACCGGACAGCTCTTCATGGATTTCGCGCTCTCGATCACCGGCCACAGCGCCGGCGGGCCGGGCAAGGTGGCGGTGGTGAGCTCGTCGCTCTTCGGGACCGTCTCGGGCAGCGCGGTCGCGAACGTGATGGTCGACGGACCGATCACCATCCCGCTCATGAAGCGCACCGGCTTCCGCCCGCCGTTCGCGGCGGCGGTCGAGTCGGTGGCCTCGACCGGCGGCCAGCTCATGCCACCGATCATGGGCGCGGCGGCCTTCGTGATGGCCGAATTCCTCGCGGTGCCCTACGCCCAGGTCGCGCTCTGGGCGGTCATCCCGGCGTTCCTCTACTACGTCGCGGTGTTCTTCGCGGTGCACTTCGAGTCCAAGCGCTTCGGGCTCGCCGGCGTGCCGCGCGCCGAGCTGCCGCGGTTCGTCCGCGTGATGAGCGAGCGCGGCCACCTGTTCGTTCCGATCCTGGTCGTTCTCGGCGGGCTGATGCTCGGCTACTCGGCGCCGCTCTGCGCGCTCGCCGGCGCGCTCTCCTGCCTGCCGATGGCGCTCGCGCGCGCCACGACGCGCGCCGGCATCACCTGGCGCAGCGTGCTCGACGCGCTCGAGGACGGCGCGAAGAACACCCTCGCGGTGGCGATGGCGTGCGCCTGCGCCGGGATCGTGATCGGGTGCGTGACGATCACCGGGCTCGGGATCACCTTCACCCAGGTGGTGATCGCGCTGGCGGCGAACTCGCTCGTGCTCGCGCTCGTCCTGACCGCGCTCGCCGGGATCATCCTCGGCATGGGCATGCCGACCACGCCCGCCTACATCGTGATGGTGGCGCTGCTCGTGCCGGCGGTGATCAAGCTCGGCGCCGCGACTCCGGCCGCGCACATGTTCGCTTTCTACTTCGCCATCCTGTCGGCGATCACGCCGCCGGTCGCGCTGGCGGTGTTCGCCGCGGCGAGCCTCGCCAAGGCCGACATGTGGGCCTCGGGCTGGGCGGCGATGCGCGCGGCCGCGCCCGCGTACATCGTGCCGTTCATGTTCGTCTACGAGCCGGCGCTGCTGCTCGTCGGCGACTGGGTCACGAGCCTGCACGCGACGATCACCGCGACCCTCGGCGTCATCCTTCTCTCGGCGGGCCTCTTCGGCTACCTGCTGCGCCCGGCCACACCCTGGCAGCGCGCGGTGCTCATCGCCGCCGCGCTGCTGCTGATCAACCCGGGCTGGATCACGGACCTCACCGGCGCCGCGCTGGCGCTCCTCGTCGTCGGCGCGCAGCTCGCGGCACGACGCGGCGTCGCGAAGCCCGCGGCGTGACGCCGCGCGCGCGATGAGCGCTCGCTCGCACTGGCCCGCGGTGGCCGCCGCGACCGCGACCGGCGTGGTCGCCGCGATGTACGTCGGCAAGCTCCCGCCCGCGCTGCCGGCGCTCAGCGCCGAGTTCGGCCTGTCGCTCGTGGCGGCGGGCTGGGTGGTCTCGATGTTCAACGCGATCGCCACGGCCGGCGCGATCTTCTTCGGTGTCCTCGCCGACCGGGCCGGCGCGTTCCGCGCGTGCATCGCGGGCCTCGCGCTGCTCGTCCTCGGCGGGGCGGTCGGCGCGGCGGCGGCCGGCCCCGCCTGGCTGCTCGCGTCGCGCTTCGTCGAGGGCATCGGCTTCGTGACCGTGAGCGTCTCCGCCGCCTCGCTCGTCTTCGCCGCCGCGGCCGCCGAGGACCGCAAGCTCGCGCTCGGCGTCTGGAGCGCCTACATGCCGTTCGGGTTCGCGCTTACGCTGCTCGCGGCGCCGACGCTTCTCGCCGCCGGCGGCTGGCGCGGCCTCTGGCTCGCGGCGATCGTGGTCACCGTCGCCTGTGCGGCCTGGCTCGCGGCCGAGCGCGATCGCTACGCGCGGCCGCCCGCCGGAGCCCGGTCGCTGGCCACGATCGGCGCGGCGCTGCGGCAGCCGGGGCCGTGGTGGGTGGCCGCCGCGATGGGGTTCTACACCGCGCAGTGGAGCTCGATGATGGTGTGGCTGCCGACGTTCCTCGTCCAGGAGCGCGCGGCCTCGATCCTCGGCGCCTCCCTCGCGACCGCCGGCGCGGTGCTCGTCAACGTGCCCGGCACCCTCACCGGCACCTGGCTGCTGCAGCGTCACGTGCCGCGCGGTCGCGTCATCGTGATCGGTGCGATCGTCATGGGCATCGCCGGCATCGCGAGCCTGGCCGCGCCGCTGCCGGATGCCGCGCGGTACCTGGCATGCCTCGCGTTCTCGTACTGCGGGGGCGTGATCCCGCCGGCGGTGCTGAGCTCGCCGCAGGCGTACGCGCGCTCCGGCGGCCAGGTCGCGAGCCTGCAGGGGCTCATCATGCAGGGCTCGAACCTCGGGCAGTTCGTCGGGCCGGTCGCGATCGCCGCGCTCGTCTCGGCCACCGGGGACTGGGCCCATGCCGCATGGGTGTTCGGCGCGGCCGCGGCCTGCGCCGCGGGCTGCGGGATGATCGTGGGGCGGATCGAGCAGCGGGCCGCCATCACCCCGCCACCACCCCGTTGAGTTAGGTCAAACTACGGGGGTCGGGGCGTGCCACCATGACTGTGGCAGCGCCGTCCAGCCACCCGATCCGGAGAACGCCATGCCCTACAAGACCGTCCTCGTCCACGTCGACAACGGCAAGCGCACCGCCATGCGCCTCGACATCGCATGCCGCCTCGCAAAGCTATCGGACGCGCACCTGATCGGCCTGCATGCCCTCACGGTGATCCGGCTTCCCTCCTACGCGATGGTCGAGGGCGGCGTGCAGGTGCGCGAGCTGCACGAGCGCATGCTCACCGAGTCGGAGACCAAGGCGGAGCAGCTCTTCGCCCAGGCCGTGAAGGCGTCCGGCCTCGCGAAGTCCGAATGGCGCGCGACTCGCCGCGACGCCATCGATGCGGTCCCGGTTCACGGCCGCTATGCCGATGTGCTCGTGATCGGCCAGCCGAACGAGACCGACGGGAGCGGCGTCGAGCCGGACTTCGCCGAGCGGCTGCTGCTCGCCGCCGGCCGGCCGGTGCTCATCATTCCCTACGCGGGCGACTTCCCGAACATCGGCACGCGGGTGCTGGTGGCGTGGAACGCGAGCCGCGAGGCCACGCGCGCGGTCACCGACGCGATCCCGGTCCTGCGCGAGGCGAAGCAGGTCGACGTCATCGCCTTCAACCCGAAGGACGCGCCGCACGGCGAGGTGCCGGGCGCGGATATCGCCCTCTATCTCGCGCGCCATGGCATCAAGGTCAACGTCTCGCAGCAGACGGCCGAGGACGTCGACGTCGGGAACCAGCTGCTCTCGCGGGCGGCCGACCTCGACTCCGACCTGATCGTGATGGGCGCCTACGGCCAGCCGCGGATGAAGGAGCTCGTGCTCGGCGGCGCGACCCGCACGATCCTGAAGTCGATGACCGTGCCGGTGCTGATGTCGCATTGACCGCGCGGCTCGCAAGCACCCGATCGCCGCGCTGCCCCCCTCACCCCGGCCCTCTCCCCCAGAATCGGGGGAGAGGGAGCGAGCCTGCCGCTAGATCGCCGGCGCGGGCTCAGCGGGATCGAAGTCGATCTCGATCTTCGCGTTGTTCGGGTCGTGGAAGAAGAGCTGCCAGGTCCGGTACTCGGGCAGCCGCCGCAGCTCGTAGGCGATGCCCTTCGCTTTCAGCTTCGCCACCGCCCCGGCGAGGCCCTTGCCGCTGAACGCCATGTGGTCGAGCACGCCTTTCACGAGCACGCTCCTGTCCTTGCCGGCGACGATGTGCAGGATCGGATCGTTCCCGCCCTCGGCGTAGAGCCACGCGCCGGGAAAGGTGAACGGCGGGCGCGGGCCCGGTTTCAGCTTCAGGTGCTCGGCGTAGAACGCAAGGGTCGTCTCGAGATCGTCGGTGAGGATGGTGAAGTGGTTCATCGACGTGACGGTCATGGCGCGCGCTCCAGGTGCTAGGCCGCTTTCTCGATTCCCGCCTTCGTCCGCTCGATCACCGTCATCGCCGAGGCGACGACGCTGGCGACGTCGGCGAGGTTCG
>CAZIXQ010000290.1:0-4823 GCA_964543155.1 uncultured Enterobacteriaceae bacterium | reverse complement strand
GGCGAGCCGTCGTAGAGCAGCAGCGTCGCGCCGGAGGCGAGCCCGGAGGCGAGCCAGTTCCACATCATCCAGCCGCAGGTGGTGAAGTAGAACAGGCGATCGCCCGGCCTGAGGTCCGCGTGCAGCTGCTGCTCGGAGAGGTGCTTGAGGAGCGTCCCGCCCGCCCCGTGCACGATGCACTTCGGCACCCCCGTGGTGCCCGACGAGTACATGATGTAGAGCGGGTGGTTGAACGGCATCGGCTCGAACCGGAGCTCCGCCTCAGCGTGCGGCGCGAGGGCGTCGGCGAGGCGGACGGCGTTGCGGATCGCGGACACGTCCGGCCGCTCGTCGAGATACGAGACGACGACCGTGCGCTCGACCGAAGGCAGCTGCGCGACGATCTCGCGGACCTTGTCGCGCACGTCGACCGCTTTGCCGTTGTACCAGTAGCCGTCGGCGGTGAAGAGCACTTTCGGCGCGATCTGCCCGAACCGGTCGAGCACGCCCTGGACGCCGAAGTCGGGCGAGCAGGACGACCAGGTCGCGCCGAGCGCCGCGGTGGCGAGCATCGCGGCGACCGCCTCGGGCATGTTGGGCAGATAGCCCGCGACGCGATCCCCCGGCGCGACGCCGGCGGCGCGGAGCGCCTCGGCGAGCCGCGCGACGAGCGCGCGCAGCGCGGCGTGCGACAGGCGCCGCTTCACCTTGTCCTCGCCCCAGAACACGATCGCGTCCCCATCGGGCCCGCGCCCGAGCAGGTTCCCGGCGAAATTGAGCCGGGCGTCGGGGAAGAAGCGCGCGCCGGGCATCCTGCCGCCGTCGACGAGCGCGCGCGCGCCCGGCTCGCCGCGCACGCCGCAGAGCTTCCACACCGAGCGCCAGAACTGCTCGGGATGGTCGACCGACCAGCGGTAGAACGCGGGGTAGGTGTTGAGGTGCAGCCCCCAGTCGCGGACCGCCGCGCGCGCGAAGCGCGTGAGGTTCGCGTCCTCGATCTGCGCCGCGCTCGGCGTCCACAGCGGCCGTTCCGCAGCCATCGCCCGTCCCCCTCTCACCCGAGCACGATCTGGCGGATCTTCTCCGGCAGCGGGGTCGATCTTCCCTTGTCGAAGTCGACCCAGACGACCTTCGCGGCGCCTTCCGCGTACACCGTCTCCGGGTCGTAGCTCGGCCGCATCTCGAGCCAGGTCTCGAAGCTCGAGTTCCCGACCTTTCCCGCGTAGGTCCGCACCTCCACCGAGCCCGGGTAGACGAGCTGCCTGATGAAGGTGCAGCTCGCGTTGATGATGATCGGCCCCACGCCGCGCGGCGACGGGCGCACGCCGAGCCCGTCGAACCAGCTGATGCGCGCCTGCTCCATGTAGCGGAAGTACACGGTGTTGTTGACGTGCCCCATCGCGTCCATGTCGCCCCAGCGGATCGGGATGGTCTCGGTGTGCACGAGCTTTCTGCGCGGCTGGGTCATCGGAGCGGAAGACGGGGACGAGAAGCGCGCGGATTATACAATCGGGCCCTGGTCGCGATTCGGGCGCGGCGCGAGGAACCGGGGAGCGGGCGGTGGAACGCGAGTCGATGGAGTACGACGTCGTGATCGTGGGCGGCGGGCTGGCGGGCCTCGCGTGCGCGATTCGCCTGAAGCAGCTCGCCGCGCAGGCCGGCCGGGAGCTCGGCGTGTGCCTGATCGAGAAGGGCTCCGAGATCGGCGCGCACATCCTCTCCGGCGCGGTGATCGAGCCGCGCGCGCTCGCCGAGCTCGTGCCGGACTGGAAGGCGAAGGGTGCGCCGCTCGACACGCCCGCGCGCGAGGACCGCGTGCTGTTCCTCACCGAACGCAGGGGCTACCGGCTGCCCGTCCCGCCGTTCTTCCGCAACCACGGCAACTACGTCGCGAGCCTCGGCAACCTCTGCCGCTGGCTCGGGCGCGAGGCCGAAGCGCTCGGCGTGGAGATCTACGCGGGGTTTGCCGGCGCCGAAGTGCTGTACGACGCCGACGGGCGCGTCGCCGGCGTCGCGACCGGCGACATGGGGGTCGCACGGGACGGCCGCCCCACGGAGAACTTCCAGCGCGGCGTCGCGCTGCGGGCGAAGCAGACGGTGTTCGCCGAAGGCTGCCGCGGCTCGCTCACCAAGCAGCTCTTCAAGCGCTTCGGCCTGCGCGAGGGTGTGGATCCGCAGACCTACGGGATCGGGATCAAGGAGCTGTGGGAGGCCCCGCCCGGAAAGCACCAGCCGGGGCTCGTGCTGCACACGATCGGCTGGCCGCTCGACGCCGGCACCTACGGCGGCTCGTTCCTGTACCACTTCGGCGAGAACCTGATCTCGGTCGGGTTCGTCGTGGGGCTGGACTACCGCAATCCGCACCTGTCCCCCTTCGACGAGTTCCAGCGCTTCAAGACGCACCCCGAGATCCGGCCGTTCCTCGAGGGCGGGCGGCGCGTGTCGTACGGCGCGCGCGCGCTCTCCGAGGGCGGCTTCCAGTCGATCCCGAAGCTCACCTTCCCGGGCGGAATGCTGGTCGGCGACACGGCCGGCTTCCTCAACGTGCCGAAGATCAAGGGCTCGCACCTGGCGATGAAGTCCGGGATGACCGCGGCCGAGGCGGTGTTCGAGGCGCTCGCGGGCGGCGACGGGCCGCGCGAGGTCACCGGCTACGCGGAGAGGCTCAGGCGGACCTGGCTGTGGGACGAGCTGCACCGCGCGCGCAACATCCGGCCCTCGTTCTACCCGGGCCTGTGGGCAGGCGTGATCTACGCCGGCATCGACCAGTACGTGTTCCAGGGCAAGGCGCCGTGGACCTTCCGCATCCACGCCGACCATACCCGGCTCGGCAAGGCCGCCGACCACCCGCGCATCGCCTACCCGAAGCCCGACGGCGTGGTGAGCTTCGACAGGCTGTCGTCGGTGTATCTCTCCGGCACCAATCACGAGGAGAACCAGCCCTGCCACCTGACCCTTGCCGATGCGTCGGTGCCGATCGCGGTGAACCTCGCGCTGTACGACGCGCCCGAGCAGCGGTACTGCCCGGCCGGGGTGTACGAGATCGTGCGGGACGCGGACGGGGGCAGCCCGCGGCTGCAGATCAACGCGCAGAACTGCGTGCACTGCAAGACCTGCGACATCAAGGACCCCACCCAGAACATCAACTGGGTCGTGCCGCAGGGGGCGGAAGGCCCGAACTACTCGAACATGTAGGCTTCGGGTGCGGCGGGCCACCGCGGATGATCTCAAGTGATTTGTTGAAATGACCGTATAACTATTTGTTTAAATTACATTGTCTACCCACCTTCCACACGCAACCTCGAGCGCCCTCCTGCACGCCCACTCGGTGACGGTCCGCCCGCTCCGGCGCGAGGACGCCGATCTCGAGCTGCGATTCGGGCTCGGCCTCTCGGAGGAAAGTCGCTACAGCCGCTTCTTCGGGGGGATGCGGTTCACCCCCGAGGTCCTCGCCGCGCTGGTCAACACCGATTTCTCGCGCGACGTCGCCCTGATCGCGACCACGACGGTGGAGGGCAAGGAGACCCCGATCGGGGTGGTGCGCTACGTGCTCACGCCGGAAGGCGACGCCGCCGAGTTCGCGATCACGGTGGCCGACCAGTGGCAGGGGGGCGGCGTCGGCAAGCTGCTCCTCGGGCGACTGGTCGAGATCGCGCGGGAGCGGGGACTGCGCCGGCTCTGGGGCGAGACGCTCGCCACCAACCACCCGATGATCGTGCTCGCCGCAAGTCTCGGCTTCAGGGTGACGGCTCACCCGCAGGATGCGACGCTGCGCGTGCTCGATCGCGACCTGCACGACGAGACGGCCGCGTTTGTGGGCCGCCAGGCCGGCGCACCGGAAACCGAAGCCTAGGCGGACCCTAGAACTGCTCGTCGGCGAGCGCGAGCACGCCCGCCGAGCCTTCGACCACGACGTCGCGCAGCGCGGCCGCGTGCGCGAGATGGTGGTCGGCGAAGAAGCGCGCCGTCGCGATCTTTGCGCTCAGGAAGGCGGTGTCGCCCTCCTTCCGCGCGAGCTGCGCCTGCGCCGCCAGCGCGGCGCGGCCCATCTGCCAGCCGCCGAAGACCAGGCCGCAGAGCTTGAGGAACGGCACCGCGCCGGCGTGCACCGCTTTCGGATTGCCGCCTGCGGTCGCGACGATCCAGTCCACGCACTCGGCCACCGCCTTGCCTCCCGTGGCGAGCCGTGCGCCGATCACGGCGAGGTCCGGGCTCGCCGCCGCGCGCAGGGCCGCCACGGTTGCGTCGACCTCGTCGAGCACCGCCTTGGCGGTCGCCCCGCCCTCGCGCGCCACCTTGCGGCCGACGAGGTCGTTCGCCTGGATGCCGGTGGTGCCCTCGTAAATCGTCGTGATGCGCGCGTCCCGCAGATACTGCGCGGCGCCCGTCTCCTCGATGAAGCCCATGCCGCCGTGCACCTGGATGCCGGTGGACGCGACCTCGATCGAGGTCTCGGTCGACCAGCCCTTCACGACCGGAATCATCAGGTCGACGAACGCCTGACTGCGCGCGCGAACGCCCTCGTCAGGGTGATGGTGCGCCTTGTCGTGCGCGGCGGCGGTCACGTAGGCGAGCGCGCGCGTCGCCTCGGCTTGCGCTCGCATGCTCATCAGCATGCGCCGCACGTCGGGGTGGCGGACGATCGGCGCGGGCTGCGAAGCGCTGCCCCCGATCTCGCGGCTCTGGATCCGCTCCTTCGCGTACGCCGCGGCCTGCTGGTAGGCGCGCTCGCACAGCGCGACGCCCTCCATGCCGACCGCGAAGCGCGCCGCGTTCATCATGATGAACATGTACTCGAGGCCGCGGTTCTCCTCGCCCACGAGGTAGCCGATCGCGCCGTCCTT
>CAZIXQ010000289.1:0-4864 GCA_964543155.1 uncultured Enterobacteriaceae bacterium | reverse complement strand
TTTTTTTGGGGGGGGGGGGGGGGGTGGGGGGGGGGGGGGGGGGGGGGGGGGGGGGAGTTGGCTGGGGTACATCAGTTTGGGGGCCCCGAAGGTCCCGGTTAACTCGATAGCCAACCCCGGTTAAATGGAGGATGTATCTTGATAGAGTGCGTTCGGCCGCAAGGAGGGAAGCCATGACATGGGACGCTCTTGCTGCAATTGCTGGGACAGTCGCGGCGTTCGCGGTTGCACTGACGGTCGTGTATCTGGCTATTCAGGTCAGTCGTAACACGCTCGCGACCCGCTCGCAGACCTATTACCTCGCGACGAACGCGCTGGCCGAGGCCGCTGCATTGATCGGCACCGACCCGCAGGTCACCCGGATCTATCGCATCGGTCTGACAAACCCCGACGACCTCACGGACAACGAGCGCATGCAGTTCGCGCTCCTCTGTGTCAGCCAGTTTCGTCGGTACGAGAATCTCTATTTTCAGTACCGCACGGGGCTCGTCGACGAGGATTTCTGGGACGGCCATCGGGAGAACATCCTGTGGTTCTTCTATCGCCCCGGTATGCAGGCGTGGTGGAAAGAACGGAGACTCGCGTTCAGCAAGAGCTTTCGCGAATACGTTGAAGGCTCGCGCCCCGGTGATCTCAAATCCCCGAGTGATCGCCGGGTCTAGATTCCTGGATGTTGCTGCCGAACCGGCGCGTGCAGCGAGCCTGCGCCGGCGGGCTTCGCCCGCTTTCTCGGGCCGCCAAGGCGCGGCGTTAGCCGTCTCGATGCCGCAGTGCTAGCATTCCTCCCATGATCGATTGGTCGACCTGCACCGCAGTTGAGCGCGATCCAGACCGCGTCAGCGGAGCCTGGGTCTTTCGAGGTACGCGCGTTCCGATTGCGGCACTGTTCGAGAACCTCGAGGATGGTGCGTTGGCAGCTCAGTTCGTCGAGTGGTTCCCCGGCGTGACTCTCGAACAGGTCCGCGCTGTCTTGGAGCACGCGAAGCAGAGCACCTTGGCTTCCGCCTGAGTGCGTGTTCTGTTTGACCAGGGTACCCCCGTCCCGCTGCGGGATTCCCTGCAGCAGCATGAGGTCTCCACTGCGTTCGAACGCGGGTGGTCAGCGCTGAAGAACGGCGAGTTGCTCGACGCCGCCGAACGCGAAGGCTTCGCAGTCTTCGTCACGACAGATACCAAGCTCAGGTTCCAGCAGAACCTGACCGGTCGGCGCATCGCGATCGTCGCTTTACTAACGACGAGTTGGCCTCGAATCGAGCGCGCGACCGCAGAAGTCGCAAAGGCCATCGCGGCCGCTACGCCGGGCAGCTACGCGGAAGTCAATATCCCGTGAGAGAGACGGGTAGCCCACGTTTCGACCCGACCCGTTCCGGCGGGCTTCGCCCGCCTGCACGGGTGCGTCAACCGCAATGTTGAGCCTGCGTGGCTGTCTACAAGCCAACCGCTCCGCTCGCGATCGCCCTCGTCGCCGGAGTCATGCTCTGGCTTGCGGCGTCGTTCATCACGGGGCGGAGGGAGCCCTGGGACGCGTCGACCTACTGGTGGCTGATCTATCCCTTGGCGATCGCTGCCTGCGGCTTGCTTGGCTACCGCTATCCAGCGCGCGCGTGGCTCTCGGCGTTCGTCCTGTTCCAGGCCCAGTTCGTCGGCATGGTGATTCGCAACGGCGAGCTCGGCAATCTCTGGCCCCTGGGCCTGGCGCTGTTCGCCATCATTGCGATACCCGGGATGGTCGTGGCCGCGCTCGCTGCCCGCCTCGCGCGCAGGGCGGAGCCGGAGGCGGACTGAAGCCCCGCATGCGCCCGGTGGTCGCCGGGTCGGCCCATCCCTGCACGAAGCGGACTCAGCACGCGCGCCGATTCGAGTGACTCCCCGACCTGACGCGCACTCCGTGGCGAGAGTATGCGAGGCGGTCTGGCGATTCGAACATCGCGCGCCGAGCGCGCATCCGGAAGGAACTCTTCTCCCAATCGTCGAAACGCCCGTCGTTCTCGAGACACGCTGCGCCCGCCCCGGAGTAGACTAAGCGCGCATTAGCGAGGAACGCGCCATGATCGACATCGCCATGCTGAGCCAGGAGGAGCGACTGCGCCTCCTCGAACAACTCTGGGACAGCCTCAGCGCGACTCCCGAGGCGATTCCCCTTACCGAACCGCAGCGCGAGGAGCTCGATCGCCGCCTCGACGATCTCGAACGCGACGGCCCGACGGGCATGCCTGCCGACGAAGTCTTGAACCGGCTCCGAAGCGCCTCGAAGTGAAGCCGATCCTCGTCCGGCCGGCGGCGGCAGCGGACATCGAGGAGGCGTTTCACTGGTACGAGGGACAGCGTCCTGGTCTAGGAGACGGGTTCCGTTTCGAGCTCAAGGCGACGCTCGACCGCGTCGCCGCCAACCCGCAGCTCTATCAAGTGCTCCATCGCAACACGCGGCGGGCGCTCCTCCGGCGGTTTCCTTATGGCGTCTTCTATCGCGAATATCCGGAGGCGATCGTCGTCGTTGCCGTCATGCATGGGCGGCGCGCACCGCGCCGGTGGCAGTCCCGGACGTGAGTTGTCCGGGCGATGGTTGATTGACTCCGCATCGGGCACCTACGCACTGCTTCTCCGAGCTGAAACAGCCGAGCCCTTACTGGTCGGCACCCTGGGTCGGATCGACCTCCGCCCTGGCTACTACGCCTACGTCGGCAGTGCCCTCGGCCCGGGCGGACTCCAGGCGCGCATCGCCCGTCACCTCGATCCCGCGCGCCCGCGCCACTGGCACATCGACTACGTAAAGCGCGCCATGCGCGTCGTGGAAGTCTGGTACGTCGTCGACCCGGTCCGCCGCGAGCACGCCTGGGCAAGCGCCTTCGCCAGCCTGAGCCAGGCTTCGATTCCGATGAAAGGCTTCGGCTCGAGCGACTGCAGCTGCCCTGCGCACCTCTTTCATTTTGCGGCTGCACCGAAGCTCGCGACGTTCGCGCGTGCGCTGCTTCGGGCGGGTGAACGGGGAGATCATGCGTGCCGCAGGTTGCGGATTGAAAGCGCGGGCTGACAGTCGCCCGCCTCCGACCGCAGCCGCACGCTGCGACTGCCGCGGCAGAGAGCAGTCTTGACGATCGCGAGTGCGAGCCCGTTGGCGTCGATCGCGGCCTTATGGCACCCTATCCCCGGTTCGCAAGCCTTACTCGGAGGTGACATGTCGTTAACGGTGGAAGCCCTCGAAGCCGAAGCACTTCAGCTCTCGGCCGCCGAGCGGGCCCGACTAGTCGAGCGCCTGATCGCGAGCCTAGACGTTGATCCCGACGTCGAGGCCGCGTGGGCGGAGGAGGTCGAGCGCCGCAACGCGGAGATCGAGAGCGGTGCCGTCGGCTTGGTCCCGGGGCCCGAGGCCCTCGCCAAGCTGAAGGCAGAGTTCAGGTGCAGTACTCGCTGCACCCCGAGGCGCGAAATGACCTCCGGGAGGCAGCCGAGTTCTACCGCCAACAAGCCGGCACCGAACTGACCCAATCGCTGTTCACTGAATTCGAGCACACCGTCGGGCTTCTCCTCCGGTACCCCGGACTCGGTGCACTCTGGCGCTACGGGAAGCGCCGGGTCCTCATGCGGCGCTTTCCGTACAGCCTCATCTACAGCGTCGTTGACGATGAGATTCGCATCCTGGCCGTTGCGCACCACAGTCGGCGTCCGGGCTACTGGCGCGGCCGGAAGTAGCAGGGAGTTCGCACCCGGGCGTCGAACGCGACTACCTCTCTCTACCGACCGGATACTTCGGCGCCCCCACCGGCACTAGATACAAGGGCGCCTCGCTCCGCCCCAGCTTCATCACCTGCGCGACCCGCGCATCCTCGAACGCCCCCACCGGATACGCCGCCAGCCCGAGCGCCCCCCGCGTGATCGGGTGCGCCGCGAACGCCCGCACCGACCGGCGCCGCACGAGCGCCTCCGCGAGCGTCATTCCGCCCGCCCGGTCGGGCGGCGGCAGCGCGATCCGTTCGACAGCCATGGTCAGCCCTCCTCGAAGCTCACGCCGCCGCCCGCGCCACCTGCCCGGCGTAGAGCGCGCGCACCGTATCGATCGTGTCGGCCTCCTCGGCGCGCTTGTCCGGCCGATAGCCCTTCACCCGCGCGAACCGCAGCGCGAGCCTGCTCGCCGGATCGCGCGCCCCGAGGTGCAGGTTCGACAGCCAACCGCGCCGCGCGCCGGCTGCCGGTCTGCGCGGCGCGGCGGGGGAGCGGCGACGAGCGTGTCGAGTCGGGTCATCGCAGTGCCGGCTGGGAGAAATCCGCGCCGGTGCCGCAAGCATACGGGTTCAGCCCGAGGCCGGCCGCAGCGGCGCGCGCGCGAGGAGCGCGATCACTTCCTCGTCCTCGACCTGTGCGAACGCGCGGTAGAACTGGCCGACCGCGTAGAAGTCGCCCGGCGCCTCGAGGCACACCAGCTCGTCGCAGTGCGGCCGCACCAGGTCGAGGCTGTCCGGTGCGGCGACCGGGACGGCGCAGATGAGCCGCGCGGGCGACTTCGCGCGCGCCGCGTGCAGCGCGGCGAGCATCGTGGCGCCGGTCGCGAGCCCGTCGTCCACGACGATCGCCACGCGGCCCTTCGGGTCGATCGGCGGGCGCGCCGGCGTGTACTCGGCGCGGCGCTTGCGCAGCGTCTCGAGCTGCACCCGCTTCTCCGCGTCGAGATAGGCGTCGTCGGCCCCGTATCGCGCCGCGTACGGCGTCACGTACGCCCAGCCCGTCTCGTCGATCGCGCCGACCGCGAACTCCGAACTCCCCGGCGAGCGGAGCTTGCGCACGAGCACCACGTCCAGCTCGCCCCCGAGGGCGTCGGCGAGCACGCGGCCCATCTCGACCGCGCCGCGCGGGATCGCCAGTACCAGCG
>CAZIXQ010000288.1:0-4880 GCA_964543155.1 uncultured Enterobacteriaceae bacterium | reverse complement strand
CGCGAGGCGAGCCGCGCGTGGATGCCGGCCTTCGCGAGCATCAGCGCCGACACCGGCGCGGTGACGAAGAGGAACGCCGTGATGAGCAGCTCGTGCACCACCCACCGCCCGCTGCCGACGAAGTAGAGCATCGCGGCGATCAGCACCCCGCCGACGCCGAGCGTGGTCGCCTTGGTCGGGCCGTGCAGGCGCATCAGGAAATCGGGCAGGCGCACGAGGCCGATCGCGCCGACCAGGCCGAAGAACCCGCCGACGAGCAGGAAGAACGAGATGAGGAGCTCGATCGCGACGCGCATGGCGGCTCAGTCCATCACGGCGCCCCGCGCGACGAACCGCGCGGCCGCCACGGTGGAGACGAACCCGATGAGCGCGATCACCAGCGCCGCCTCGAAGTACACCGGGCTGTCGTGCTGCACGGCGAGCAGGATCGCGATCGCGACCGCGTTGATGTAGAGCGTGTCGAGCGCGAGGATGCGGTCGGGCACGCTCGGGCCCCGCACCAGACGCACCGCGCTGAGGAGGAGCGCGACCGCAAAAGCGGCGAAAGCGAAGTTCAGGGCGAGGTCTAGCATCCGAAGATCTCCTTGAGCGGGCGCTCGTAGCGCGTCTTGATCGCGGCGACCAGCCCCGCCGCGTCCCGGGTATCCAGAACGTGCACCAGCAGCCGCGTACGCGCCTCGTCGATGTCGGAGGACACCGTGCCGGGCGTCATCGTGACGATCATCGCGAGCAGCGTCGCGACGTGCGGGTGCGGCGTGTCGAGCGGCACCTCGACGAACGCCGGGCGCAGCCGTCCGATCGGGCCGAGGATCAGCCGCGCGACCGCGACGTTGGCCACGACGATGTCCCAGAGCACCACCAGACTCAGCCGCACCGCGACCGCGGGCCGGGCGAGCGCGACGCGCGGTGCGTCGAGCGGCGCGAGGACGAGCGGGATCACCGCCGCGAGCAGGACGCTTCCGGCAATCTGCAGCGGTCCGAAGCCGCCCCACAGCATGAGCGAGGCCACGAACAGCGCGGCCGAGAGCCACGGGTGCGGAAGGAGCCGCGTCACCGTGGACCTCCCGGGCGCAGCGGGCGTGCCCGCGGATCCGGCGCATCGCCGAGCACCCGCGCGGCGTAGCGCGACGTATCCGCGATCTGCCGCGCGGCCTCGTCCGCGAAGCGCTTGACGGGTGCGGCGAACGCCGCGAGCGCGATGCCGCAGGCGAGCAGCGCCCACGGCGCCGCGAGCGCCGATGGGGTCACGGCGCCCGGCGCCGCGCCGATCTCGCCGGGCTGCCAGAAGAGCACGCTGCCCGCGCGCGCGAGCGCGAGGAGGGCGAGCAGCCCGGTGCCCAGGATCACCGCCCAGAGCCACGGCGTGGCGGCGAGCCCCCAGCTCGCGCCGAGGATCATGAGCTTGCCGACGAAGCCGGGGAAGGGCGGCAGGCCGACGATCGAGGCGGCGGCGACGACGAGCGCGATGCCGAGCCCGACCGGACGCGCGATCGTGGCGCCGCTCTGAAGCCGGTCGCCGGCCGCGCCGCGGCGCGCGCCGATCTCGGCGGCA
Organism: uncultured Enterobacteriaceae bacterium; assembly: GCA_964543155.1. GTDB lineage: Bacteria > Pseudomonadota > Gammaproteobacteria > Burkholderiales > SG8-39 > JAGVSZ01. Next base: position 3,328 of record CAZIXQ010000288.1, on the reverse strand, counting down.
AGGAGGAACAGCGCCGCGACCGCGAGCGTCGAGTGGACGAGGTAGTAGAGCGCTCCCCCGAGCCCGGCGGGCGAAGCGAGGCTCACCGCGATGAGGAGGGTGCCCACCGACGCGATCGTCAGGTAGGCGGTCATGCGCGTGAGCGAGGCCGCGCCGAGCGCGCCCACCGCCCCGGCGACCGTGGTGGCGATCGCGGCAGCGGCGAGCCACGGCATCGCGACCAGGGCGAGCTCGCCCGCGCCCGGCCCGAAGATCACCCCGTGCACGCGCACGATCGCGTACACCCCCACCTTCGTCATGATCGCGAAGAGCGCCGCGACCGGCGCCGCGGCCGCCGAATACGCGCCCGGCAGCCACAGGTACAGCGGGAATGCCGCCGCCTTCACTGCGAAGACGACCAGCAGCAGGAGCGCGCCCGCCCGCACGAGTGCGGCGTCCGCCGGGGCCGCGGCCGGCACGCGCAGCGCGAGATCGGCCATGTTCAGCGTGCCGGTGACCGCGTAGAGGAGCGCGACGCCGATCAGAAAGAGCCCGGAGGCGGCGAGGTTGACCACCACGAAGTGCACCGCGGCCTTGAGCCGCGCCGCGCCCTGGCCGTGCGCGAGCAGGCAGTAGGAGGCGATCAGCAGGACCTCGAAGAACACGAACAGGTTGAAGAGATCGCCGGTCAGGAACGCGCCGTTCAATCCCATCAGCTGGAACTGGAAGAGCGGATGGAAGTAGCGGCCGCGCGCATCGAGGGGGTCGCGACCGGTCGTCGCGGCGGCGAGCGCGGCCACCGCGACCAGCGCGGTCAGCGCCAGCATGAGCGCGGCGAGGCGGTCGAGGACGAGCGCGATGCCGAACGGCGCGGCCCAGTCGCCGAGGAAGTAGGCGGTCACCGCGCCCGAGGCGCTCCGGACGACGAGGCCGGCGGCGAGCGCCGCGAGCGCGAGGCAGGCGGCGAATCCGAGTGCGCGCTGGATCGCGAGCCGCTGCTCCCCGGCGAGCAGCATGAGGCACGCGGCAGCCGCGGGCACGAGCACCGGCAGCACGATGGCGTGCGCGGTCACTGCGGCGGCTCCTCGCCGTCGACGTGATCGGAGCCGGTCTCGTCGCGCGCGCGCAGCGCGAGCTCCAGGACGTAGCCGGTGGTGCCGAAGCCGATCACGATCGCGGTCAGCACGAGCGCCTGCGGCAGCGGATCGGCGTAGCCCGGTGCCCCGTCGGCGACGAGCGGGGGCACGCCGACCGCGAGCCGGCCCATCACGAAGATGAAGACGTTGACCGCGTAGCCGATCAGGGTGAGCCCGAGCACGACGGAAAACGTCCGCCCGCGCAGCATCAGGTACACCCCGCATGCGGTCACGAGGCCGAGGGCGCTCGCCACTAGCAGCTCCATCTCGCCTCCTGCAGCGCGGTCATTGCGCCTCGCGCTCCGAGGCGCGCGCCAGCGCGACCAGCATCACCAGCGTCGCGCCGACCACCGCGAGGTACACGCCCAGGTCGAAGAGCGCCGCGGTCGCGAGCGGCACCTCGCCGAGCAGCGGCAGCACCGGGTGGCCGTACGCGCTCGCGAGGAACGGCCGCCCGAACCAGAACGCGCCGACTCCCGTCACGGCGGCGACGAGCACCCCGAGGGCCGCGACGCGCGCCCAGTCGAGCCCGATCGCGCGCTCGGTGCGCGCGAATCCGTTCGCCATGTAGACGGTCGCGATGCCCGCCGCGGTCACCAGGCCGGCGATGAACCCTCCGCCCGGCGCATTGTGGCCGCGCAGGAAGAGGTAGACGGAGACGAGCAGCGCGAACGGGAGCATCCAGCGCACCGCGGTCGCGAAGATGAGCGGGAAGCGCTGCGGCGACCACGGCCGGCCCGCGGGGTCGGTCGCCGCGCGGCGCGCGCGCATGCCCGCCATCAGCGCGGCGGCCCCGAGCGCGGCGATCACGAGCACGGTGATCTCGCCGAAGGTGTCGAAGCCGCGGAAGTCGACCAGGATGACGTTGACCACGTTCGCGCCGCCGCCCTGCGGCACGGCGTTCTCCAGGAAGTACCACGCTATCGAATCGCGCTCGCGCGTCATGGCCGCGAACGCGATGGCCGCGATGCCGAGACCGGCGAGGCCGGCGAGCGCGAGGTCGCGCAGCCGGCGCCCGGGCTCTGAGTCGTGCGGGGAACTGCGGGGCAAGAGGGCGAGCGACATGAGGAGCAGCACCGTCGACACGACCTCGACCGAGAGCTGCGTCAGGGCGAGGTCGGGCGCGGAGAAGTACAGGAACCCGAGCGCGGCGACCAGGCCCACCACCCCGACCAGGATCACCGCGACCAGCCGGTCGTGCGCGAGCCGCACCGCGGCGAGCGCGGCGGCCACGAGGGCGAGCCAGGCCGCTGCGGCGACCGGCGTCACCGGAAGGAGCGGCCGCTCGGGCGCGAGCGTTCCGCCGGTGGCGAGTGCTGCGGCCCCGACCGCGATCGCGGCGGCGACGAGGAGCGCGACCTGCCGCTGCAAGGAGGCGTTGTCGAACGCCGAGGTGACGCGCGCCGCACCGGCGAACAGCCCGTCGAGGCTGCGGGTGAAGACGAGGCGCGCCGTCCAGCCCGACGGCGCGTGCAGGTGCAGGTCGTACCTGCGCGCGAGCGCCCAGTAGATCGCGATGCCCAGCGCGGTCGCGATCAGGCTCATGAGGAGCGGCGCGTTGAACCCGTGCCAGAGCGCGAACGAGTGCACCGGCAGCGCCGCCCCCAGGACGTCGGCGGCGGCGAGGTCGACGATCGGCTCCACCGTGAGCGCGGGCAGCACGCCGACGGCCAGGCACACCACCACCAGGATCTCGACCGGGGCCTTCATGAAGCGCGGGGGCTCGTGCGGGACGTGCGGCAGGTTGCGCGGCTCGCCGTTGAAGAAGACGTCGTGCACGAACCGCGCCGAGTAGGCGACGCTGAAGGCCCCGCCTAGGGTGACCGCGAACGGCGCCACCGCGCCGAGCACGTCGAGGTGATGCAGCTCGAGCGCCTCGGCGAAGAACATCTCCTTGGACAGGAACCCGTTGAGCAGCGGCACGCCCGCCATCGCGCCGGCCGCGACGATCGCGAGCGTCGCGGTGTAGGGCATGTACCGCCACAGCCCGTTGATCCGGCGCATGTCGCGCGTGCCGCACTCGTGGTCGATGATGCCGGCGGCCATGAAGAGCGAGGCCTTGAAGGTCGCGTGGTTGACCACGTGGAACACCGCCGCGATCGAGGACAGCGGCGAGTCGAGCCCGATCAGGAACACGATCAGCCCGAGGTGGCTGATGGTGGAGTAGGCGAGCAGGCCCTTCAGGTCGTGCTTGAAGATCGCGACGTAGGCCG
>CAZIXQ010000287.1:0-4886 GCA_964543155.1 uncultured Enterobacteriaceae bacterium | reverse complement strand
GGGCGACACCTCGAGGTCGCCGAGCGCGAATGGCGCATCCGATGCGATGACCGTGACGCCCGCATCCGGCGCGCCGGCGTCCTTCGTCGCCCGCAGCGTCCCGTGCGTCATCCAGACGCCGATGCCGTGTCGACGCGCAAGCGCGCTCGCGCCGTCGGCGTGGTCCCCGTGCTCGTGGGTCACGAGGATGCCCGCGAGGTCGCCACCGGCGAGCCCCAGCCGCGCGAGCCGGCGCTCGGTCTCCTCGACCGAGAAGCCGCAGTCGACCAGGACGCGGGTCGCACCCGCCTCGACGACGAGGGCGTTGCCGCCCGAGCCGCTACCGAGGGAGGCGAAGCGCATCTGGTGCGCGGCGAGTGCGCGTGCGCCGTGCCGCGCGCAGCGCGCGGCACGGTGAGCGCACGACGGACGGGAGGGCCGGCGACGCGCGGCGCTGCCGCGGCGTCACTTCAGCTGATCGTAGAGGAGGCCGAGGATCTTCTGCGAGGCGCCGGTCTTGTCGGGACCGCCGTCCTTGCCGAGGATGCGCACCTGGCTCGCGCCGGCGGCAGTGTTGACGACGACCTGGTACTGCTCGGCGGGCTTCGCGGTGTCGGTGGAGCGCCAGAATGCGAGCTTCGACAGCAGGCCGGTGTCCTTCTTCACGTCGTTCGCCGGGTCGGCGTAGCGCACGAAGTAGACGCCCTTCGCGCGGTCGCGGTCCTCGACGGTGAAGCCGACGCGATCGAGCGCCACCCCGACGCGGCGCCACGCGCGATCGAACGGGTCCTCGACGCGCAGCAGACTCGCGCCGTCGGCGCCCTTCACGAGCTGCGCGCGCTCCTGCCGCTTGCCGTCCGGCGAGAGCATCGCCTTCGCGCGCTCCTCCTCGACGCCGAGCTTGACCATCATCCGGCGCAGGAATTCGGCTTCGAGCTCGGGATCCGGCGGACGCGGCTCCCACACGGTGCCTTCCATGCCGCGCGAGCTGTTCACGACCTGCTCGACCATGCCCCGGTGGCTGAGGAAGATCTCGGTGCCCCCGCTCGACGTGCGCTCGAGACGGGTGCGAAACTTGTCGCGCTCGCCGGTCGAGTAGGCCTGGTCGAGCAACTTGCCGAGCAGGTTGCGCAGCGGGTCCTGCGGGATCCTGGCGCGGTTCTCCGCCCAGTCGGTCTCCATCACCCCGGCATCGGGCGACTCCACCTTGAGCAGGAACCCGTTTTCCTGCCAGAACTCCTTGACCACCGGCCAGACTTTGTCCGGGGGCTCGCTCACGACGAGGTAGCGGGTGTTGCCTTCACGCTCGATCCGCACGCCGGCCGCCGACGGCAGCACCTCGGTCGCGCGCGGCCCGCCGCCGCGCTCCGCGTTGTAGGCGGAGTAGGTCGCGGTGCCGGTGGGACTCACGTCGGGCACCGCATACCGGTCGTCGCGTCCCGGGCGCGTCAGGTCGGGCGGCACCTCGAGCGGCGGGAGCCTCCCGGCCGACTTGTACTCGACCGGCTTGCCGCCGAACATCTCGCCCATCCCGCAGCCGGCAACGAGCGCCGCGACGGCGAGCGCCGCGACGCTGCCGACGATTCCGCGCGCGTGCCGCTTCATGCCCCGCGTCCCTCCACGAGACGCAGGCCGCTCGCCTGCTGCAGCACGCCGGCCTCGCGCATGGCTTCCCGGACCGTGTCGTGGTGCTGCGCCGCGAGCGGCGTGAGCGGCAGCCGGATGCCGCCCTCGATCAGACCGAGCTGCGCGACCGCCCATTTCACCGGGATCGGGTTCGCCTCGACGAAGAGGTGCCTGTGCAGCCCCAGGAGCCGGAAGTTGGCCTCGCGCGCGCGCACGACCTCGCCGGCGAGCGCGGCGGCGCACAGCTCGTGCATCAGCCGCGGCGCGACGTTCGCCGTCACGGAGATCACGCCGTGCCCGCCCATCAGCATCAGCGCGAGCCCGCTCGCATCGTCACCGCTGTAGAGCGCGAACCCGGGCGGCGCGCGCTTGACGAGATCGGTGCCGCGCTCCATGTTCCCGGTCGCGTCCTTGATGCCGACGATGTTCGGGACCTGCGCGAGCCGCAGCGTGGTGTCGTTCGCGAGATCGGCGACCGTGCGCCCCGGCACGTTGTAGAGGATGTTCGGGATGTCCACCGCCTCCGCAATCGTCCTGAAGTGGCGATAGAGCCCTTCCTGCGTGGGCTTGTTGTAGTACGGCACCACCGAGAGGCACGCCGCGGCGCCCGCGCGCTTTGCCGACTCGGTCAGCTCGATCGCCTCGGCGGTGGAGTTCGCGCCGGTGCCGGCGACGATGGGGATGCGCCCCGCGGCGTGCGCGACCGCGACGTGGATCAGCTCCTTGTGCTCGTCGAAGCCGACGGTGGGCGACTCGCCGGTGGTGCCCACGACGACGATGCCGTCGGTGCCTTCGGCGATGTGCCAGTCGATGAGGGATTTGAACCGCGGGATGTCGAGGCGCCCGTCCTCGAGCATCGGTGTGACGATGGCAACCAGGCTGCCGGTGATCATTGGCATCTGCCCCTTGGGGGAATGGTCGATTTTAACGGATTTCCCCGCCGGAACGCACCCTTAGCCGATTCTTGCGCCCCCTGCGGCGCCCTTCAGGGCGCAGATTCGCTGGACGACCGCCGCGCGCGGCGCGGCGGTCTCGCCCTGCTCAAAGGCGACGACTTCGAGGCGCCCGCGAACGACCTCCAGCAACTCGCTCGGCTGCAACAGAAAGTCCGGATTGGAGGGCCGCCCGAAACGCTCGTTCCCGACCATGAACGTCTCGTAGAGGAGCATCCCGCCCGGGCGCAGCGCGTCCAGAATCGGGCCGAAGAGCGGCCGGTGCAGGTAGTTCGCGACCACCACCGCATCGAAGCTCGCCGGCGCGAACGGCCAGGGCCCGCCCTCCAGATCGGCGACCCGCGTGAAGACCCCGGTCACCGTCGCGAGCGTCGCGACCGCGTCGGCGTCGCGGTCGACTGCCACGACGGCGTAGCCGCGCGCGGCGAGGTACCGCGCGTGGCGCCCGGTGCCGCACGCGAGATCGAGGACGTCGGCGCCGGGCGCGATCAGGGGCGCCCAGCGGGCGATCCACGGCGAGGGCGCGTGTAGCGCGTGTGCGGTCTCCATCTCCGCGTCGATCCCCCGGCTAGAACGACGATCCCGGCTGACGCAGGAACTCGAGCTCGTCGGGCGTCGAGGCGCGCCCGAGGATCGCGTTCCGGTGCGGGAAGCGCCCGAAGCGCGCGATCACGGCGTAGTGCCGCATCGCATAGGTGAACGTGCCGTCGCCGCCGGTTTCGTTCGCGATCCGTTCGAACAGGCGCAGCGACTCGCGCTGGGCGGCGAGGTCCTCGGCGTGCTCGAACGGCAGGTAGGCGAACCAGCGCTGCACCGGGAGCAGGGCCGCGTCGTGCCCGCGGGCCACGATCTCGCGCGCGAGGGCAAGCGCGCGCGCGTCGGTCGCAAACGCCCGCGGATCGCCCCGGAAGAGGTTGCGCGGAAACTGGTCGAGCGCCACCACGAGCGCGAGCGCACCGAGCGGACGCGCGCCCCAGGCATCGAGCGTGCCGGCCGCGGCCGCCTCGTGCGTCGCGAGGAAGCGGTCCCGGATGAGCGCGTCGAACGCGGCGGACTTCACGAACCACGCCGCGCGCGGGCGCCCGAACTCGGGCGACTCCGGCGCGCCGAACCAGAACTCGAGCACTTCGGCCCAGGACGCGATCGCCATGGCCCCGCTCAAGCCTCGGGCTCGATCACGATCTTTCCGGTTGCCGTCCGACCGGCGAGCGCGCTGATCGCATCCGCCGCCCGCGCGAGCGGAAACCGCGCCGAGACGCGCGGACGCACCCTGCCGTCGGCGAGCCAGCCGGCGAGCTCGGCCATCGCGCGCCGGCTCGCCTCGGGCTCCTGCTGCAGCCACGCGCCCCAGTACACCCCGACGATCGCGCAGCCCTTGAGCAGCGGCAGGTTGGCCGGCAGGCGCGGGATCTCCCCGCCGGCGAAGCCGATCACGAGAAACCGCCCGCGCCACGCGACGCTGCGCAGTGCCGGCTCGCTCAGGCTCCCGCCGACCGGGTCGAAAACGACATCGACACCCTTCGCGCCGACGATCGCCTTCACCCGCTCGCGCAGATCCTGCGTCGAGTAGTTGATCGTGTCCGTCGCGCCGTGCGCGCGGCACACCGCGAGTTTCTCGTCGCTCGAGGCCGCGGCGATCACGCGCGCGCCCAGCGCCGCGCCGAGCTCCACCGCCGCAAGACCGACGCCGCCCGCCGCGCCGAGGACGAGCAGCGACTCGCCCGGCCGCAGCTGTCCGCGATCCCTGAGCGCGTGCCATGCGGTCCCGTACGCCACCGTGAACCCGGCGGCGGCCGCGAAGTCGATCCCGCGCGGCAGCGGCAGCAGGCTCGCCGCCGGCACCACGCACTCCTCGGCGAACGCGCCGTACGCGACGTTCGCGACCACGGGGTCGCCCGGCCGCGCGCTCGTGACGCCGCTCCCGGTTTCCTTGACGATGCCGGCGAGCTCGACGCCGGGGGTAAAGGGCAGCGGCGGCTTGATCTGGTACTTGCCCTGGATCATCAGCACGTCGGGGAAGTTCACGCCCGCCGCCTTGACGTCGACGACGACCTCGCCCGCGCCGGGACGCGGTGACGAAATCGCCTCGATCACGAGCGACTCGGGGCCGCCCCATGCCCTACAGAGCACTGCTCTCATGGTCCTGGTGACTCGCTTCTGATCAACTCGCACGTGTCGGGCGCGCGCCGTGCCGCCGTGGTGCAGAAGGCCGGGGCGCAGTGTACTTCCTCGCCCTGGTCGGAGGGCGGCCCGGCGTCGGAACCGGAATCGGATCGCGTAGAATGCGCGCCGCCTCGCCGTAGTTCAATGGATAGAACGAGCGCCTCC
>CAZIXQ010000286.1:0-4902 GCA_964543155.1 uncultured Enterobacteriaceae bacterium | reverse complement strand
CGCGTAGAACGCGCCGTGCGCGAGGTTCACCACGCCGCCGACGCTGAAGATCAGCGACAGGCCGAGCGCGATCAGCAGGTAGTAGCCCCCGAGCACGAGGCCGTTGACCACCTGCTCGAGGAGAAAGAACAGCTCCATCGTCGAGCCGGAACCGGTGCGGCCGGCGGCGGCGCGGCGCGCGCCGCCGCCGGCGCTGCGCCTACATCGCGCAGGTGTTCGCCGACTTCGGCGGCGCGAGCAGCTCGAGCGGCTGGTTCGCGCCCGGCACCGCGGCACCGAGCACGAGGAAGTCCCACTTGTCCTTCGCCTGGCCCTTCGGCTTGACGGTGAAGGGGTAGGCCTCCTGCATCAGCTGGTGGTCCCAGGAGCGGAAGTAGGCCTTGCGCGCCTTCAGCACGTCGAACTGGGTCTCCTTCTCGAAGTAGGCGATCAGCCGCTCGGTGTCGGTCGACCGTGTCTCGTTCATCGCCTGCGCCATCATCTTGAGCGAGACGTACTCGATCCAGGCGTGGTTCTCCGGCGGCTTGCCGTGCTTCTTCGTGAACGCCGCGGTGAACGCCTTCGATCCGGGCGTGTCCAGCGTGTGCATCCACACGGTGGGCCAGATGCCGCTCAGGTTGCCCTCGCCCGCGGCCCACGCGTCCGCGGTGTTCAGGTTGAACCCGACCATCGGGAACGGGAGGCTGAACTCGGCGTACTGCTTGACGAGGTTGGTGACCTGGTTGCCGGCGAGGTTGGAGCACACGATGTCGGGCTTGGCGCGCCGGATCTTGAGCATGAAGCCGCTGAAGTCGGTCACGTCGGTCGCGACGAGATCGTCGCCGATGATGTTGCCGCCGTGGCCGCCGATGAACGCCTTGGCGGCCCGCAGCAGGTCGTGGCCGAAGAGATAGTCGGCCGACAGCATGTAGAAGTTCTTGCCCTTGACCTTGTTCTCGCGCAGCAGGGACTGGCCGACCGCGTTGACCATCACGGTGACCGGAATGTCGACGTGGAAGGTGAAGCGGTTGCAGTTCTTTCCGCGCAGCACGTCGGAGCGCGCCCCGATCTGCATGAAGAACTTCTTGTTGCGTGCGGCCACCTGCATGATGGTCAGCGCCGATGCGGAGTTGATCTCGCCCATCAGCACGGTGGCGCCGTCGCGCTCGAGCATGCGCTGCGCCTTGGTCGCGGCGGTGGCGGGGTTGACCGAGTCCTCCGACATGACCTCCAGCTGCCGGCCCATCACCCCGCCCGACTTGTTGATCTCCTCCTCGGCCATCTTGATCCCGAGCACGGAGTACTCGCCGAGCGCCCCGAGAAAGCCGGTGAGCGGCGTGAGGTGGCCGATCTTGATCTTGTCCGTCTGGCTGCGCACGATGGCCGGGAACCCGAGGGCCGAAGCGCCGGCCACCGCCGCTCCCGCCGTGATGATGCGCCTACGCTTGTCGCTGGTCATTGGTCGTCTCCTCCTCGTCGCGTTGTCACACGGGCTGCTCTTCGTCGCTCTCGGGCGTCGTCACCACCAAAAAGACGAGGCCGTCGAGTCCGGTGTTGGTGAAGCTGTGCGGCACCCCCGGCGGCACGTACACGTAGTCGTGCGGCCGCATCAGATGCCGGTCCTTGCCGAGCGTGAGCACGCCTTCGCCCTCCAGGACGTAGTAGATCTGTTCCTGCACCTTGTGCCTGTGCTCCTGCACGTACGCATTGGGCGCGTAGCGGGAGATGCGGAAATCGATGCGGCGCGAGCCCGAGTTCCCCGGGCCGACCAGCGCCTTGGACAGGGCGCCGCCGAAGTGGCCGGGAAACTCCTGCCACGCGACGTTCGCCATCTTCTCTACGAATGCGGTGGTGCGGCGCGAACGACGGGATTTCATTTACGCTCCTCGTGCAGGGGTCGGACGCGCGGGTGCGGCAGCGGGCGAGGGCGGCTTGCGCCGTTCCGCGGTCGCGCAGGATTCGCTCTTGGGGCGCACGCCGCCGCCTCATCGCGCCGCGCGCGCCGGCGCGCGCTCGCGGAAGCCGAGCTCCGCGGACAGGCGCTCGGCGGCCGCCACGACGCGACGGCCGACGCGGGCGACGTCCTCCGGCTTGATGCGCCAGGTGGGCCCGGAGATGCCGATCGCGGCGACGCCGCGGCCGGAGAAATCGCGCACGAGCGCGGCGGCGCAGCGCAACTCGGCGTTGAACTCGGTGTCGTCCACCGCGTAGCCCGCCTCGCGCACGCGGTCCAGCTCGCGCCGCAAACGCACCGGGTCGGCGATCGTGCGCGGCGTGAACGCCTTCAGCTCGGCCGCGGCGAGGTAATCGTCGAGCTCGTTCCGCGGGAGCGATGCGAGCATCGCCTTGCCGATGGCGGTGCAGTGCGCGGGGCGCAGCACCCCGACGCGCTCGGACACGCGGAAGGTCGACGAGCCCTCGGACTTCGCGATCGTGATCGCGCCCTCGCGGGACAGCACGCCGAGGTGCGCGGTCTCGCCGAGCGATTCGGCGAGCTCGCGCATGACGGGGAGCGCGGCGTTCACGAGGTTGATCTCGTCGCTCACGCGCGCCGCGAGCAGGAAGACGCGGCGGGCGATGTGGTAGCGCTTCGTTTCCGGGTCCTGCCGCAGGTAGCCGAGCGCGAGCATCGTGCGGATCAGGTGGAAGGCGGTGCTCGCGTGCAGGCCGACCGTCTTGCTCAGGTCGGTGTGGCTGATGCCCTCGGGGCGATCCGCGATCGCCTCCAGGATGTGGAAGGCGCGGGCGATCGACTGCACCGGCAGCGGCTTCGCGGCCGCTTTCGCCGGAACACGGCGGCCGCCTGCGGCCGCGACGCGCGTCTCGCTCATGCGAGCACCGCAGGGTTCGCGCGCATCCAGGCCGCGAACCGGGCGACGCCCGCTACGAGCCCGAGGCGCGGTGCGAAGCCGAGCTCGGCGCGCATCCGCTCGCAGGCGAGCGGCCCGCGCATCACGGTATAGCGCGTCCACGGCTCGGTGCCCGGGCCGACCTCGACCGTGCTGCCGGGAACCGCAGCGCGCACGGCGTCGGCGACCTCGGCGGTGGTGTAGTTCCGGCCCGACCCGACGTGGTAGACCGGGTGCTCGAGCGATTCGGCCCGGTAGAGCGCGAGCAGGCCGTCGGCGCAGTCGTCGATGTGCGTGAAGCTCGCCGCGAACTCGCCGCCGCTCGACTCCCGCGTCGCCTCTCCGCGCAGTGCGCGGCGGAGGAAGTAGGGGATCGGGCCGCGGGGCCCTTCGAAGCGGGGCGGCACGAGCGGCGGGCCGTAGATCCAGGAGATGCGTGCGGTTGCGGTGTTGAGGCCGTAGACGTTGCGGTACATCGCAGTCACTAGTTCGGCGCAGTGCTTCGTCGTGCCGTAGACGCTCACCGGGGATGCCGGCTCCGCCTCGCCGATCGGCTTCGAGCGGTCGGTCCGGCGCTGGAACACCGCGCCGGTGCTGACGAGGACGAAGCGCCGCCAGCCGCCGGCGCGCGCGACCTCCAGCAGACGCTGGACTGCCGCCACGTTGATCGCGAAGGCCCGCGCTGGCGCCGGACGAGCGACTTCGTCGTTGGGCAGCGCGGCGCAGTGGATGCAGCCGTCGATTGCGCCGTCGGCCGCCAATGCGTCGATCGCGCGCGCGTCGGAGAGGTCGCATCGGCGCCATCGAACCGACGGCCCGAGGGCGGCGGCCGCGCCCTCGTCGTGCCGGTCGTGGTACTGCCCGACGACCTCGAGACCGAGCGCAGCGGCGGTGCGCGCGACGCCGTATCCGACGTGCCCCATCGCGCCGGTGACGAGCAGGGCCACTACGCGTCCTCCGCCGGGCCGATCACGATCGAGCCGAGCTCAATGGGTGCGGTGCGCTGCCCAGCGGCGCCCATGCGGGTGCTCCACTCCGTTCGCGCGCGGGGGATGCCTGCCGCGCCTCGCCGGCATCCTACTACCAGAATATGGAGTGTCAACTCACATTGTGATAGCTAGACGGGAAAGGCAATGATGCAACGCGTCATTGCCAACATTAGCGCGGTCGCATGGCTTTCGGGCTATGGAATCCGCTACGGCAATGTGAAATTGCCTCTGGCCGGATCAGCGCCCGCGCGGCGCTAACTCGCCCCGCCGCGGCGGGCGAGCCGCGGATAGACGCGCGCCGCGTTGCGGTGAAAGATCTGCTCGCGCGCCGCCGGCGCAAGCCAGTCGATCGCGTCGATGTAGCGCTTGGTGTCGTCGTAGTAGTGGCCGGTCTCGGGGTCGATGCCGCGCACCGCGCCGACCATCTCGGAAGCGAACAGGATGTTGTCCGCCGGGATGACCTTGACGAGCAGGTCGATGCCCGGCTGGTGGTAGACGCAGGTGTCGAAGAACACGTTGTTGAGGACGAGCTCTTTCAGCGGCGGACGGCCCATGTCCTGCGCGATGCCGCGGTAGCGCCCCCAGTGGTAGGGCACGGCCCCGCCGCCGTGCGGGATGATGAATTTCAAGGTCGGGAAGTCGCGGAAGAGGTCCGACGTGAGGAGCTGCATGAAGGCGGTGGTGTCGCCGTTGATGTAGTGCGCGCCGGTGCCGTGGAAGTTCGGGTTGCACGAGGCGCTCACGTGGATCATGGCCGGCACGTCGAGCTCGACCATCTTCTCGTAGAGCGGATACCACCACCGGTCGGTGAGCGGCGGGTCGGTCCAGTAGCCCCCGGAGGGGTCGGGGTTCAGGTTGCAGCCGATGAAGCCGAGTTCCTCCACGCAGCGCTCGAGCTCCGGGATGCAGCCCTTCGGCGCGACGCCGGGTGACTGCGGGAGCTGGCACACGCCGACGAAGTTGTCCGGGTAGAGCTTGCACACGCGGTGGATCAGGTCGTTGCAGTGCTCCGACCAGTGCCGGCTCACCGTCTCGTTGCCGATGTGGTGGCTCATGCCCATCGCGCGCGGCGAGAAGATCGTCAG
>CAZIXQ010000285.1:0-4903 GCA_964543155.1 uncultured Enterobacteriaceae bacterium | reverse complement strand
GCCCGGAAGATCAGGAGGCCGATCGGAGGCAGCACGGCGATGGCCAGGCTGACGAGCGCGGGTGAGAGCAGCGGGCCTTGGCGTCTGGCCGCGGAGATGCCGTGCGCGAGAAGCACGATGAGCGCGACTGCGGCGACGGGCATCGCCAGCAGGCCCATGAACGACCCGCCACCTTGTGCGGCCGCGAAGACGACGACGTAGGCAACGATCTGCAGCGCGAGCGGGAGGACGAGGGTGACGAGAAGGCGCATGGGGCGGGGCGTTCGGGGCTGACGACTGGCAGGACGGGGCGACGCGGAAGGGGTGCGTTCAGCGGTCCTTGGGATTGCGCTCGGAGGCCGGTGCGAGCGCACCGTCCCCACGCGCTTCGCTCTGCAGCCAGGAGACAAACGGCCTCACGGCGTCGCGTGTGGCGGCGGCCCGGAAACCGTGCAGCAGGTCGAGCGACAAGCGGAGGTGGCGGGCTCTGTTCATCCGTGGAGCGCGGGCGAGGGGGATGGCGCCCGACGATCTGGTTCAGCGGTCCGCGTGAGCGGGCGAAGCCCGGTGTCGTCCTGAGGGTTCTTCTGGCAAAGGCAACCCGTGCGCGCGAAGAACGGAGAGCTTGTCCCAGCAGCCGCGCTGAAATACGATCCGCCCGCGAACAACGTGGAAGAACCCACACTCACGGAGAGCCCGGGGGATCTCGCCACTCCGAGGATGGCCCATTCGCCGTCTTCGAAGGCGTCCTCCAAAACACAGACCATCTTCGCCGAGGCGAAACCCGCAGGGAACATCCGTCGAATCGCCCCTCGACCGCGCGCGGGCGACTCCGCGACCTGATGATTGACCGCGTCGTGCACATGGAACTCGGCCGGAGCGTCAGCGCGGTTGAACGCATTCACCCGGGCTTGGACGGGCTGATGCGGTTGCATGTGCGCGCCAACGTCCCGACTAACGCGCCGCCCGCTTGCGGGCGCTCGCCGTTGATCCGGCGGTTAGACGTGACCGCTTCTCCTGCAGCCGGCCAGACACGTACTTGTGAAGCACGCTCGCAATGAGCGTTTGATACGGCACACCCTCCTCATACGCCCTGGCCTGAATGTCCAGCAGATCCGCAGCGGACAAGCGGATGTTCACACGGCGGCTCTTTATGAAGGTGGCACGTGCAGCCTCGCGGAAGGCATCGCGTTGCGCTTTCGTGGGGTGCGCAGAAACCAGCGCACCCTTCTCGTAGGCACGCAAAATGTCGCGTTCGTAACGATCAAGTCTTTTCATCTGGTTTGTCCATGTCGATGTAGTCTCGCGTCGCCTTCCGGCTCGGGATGACGGTCTTCAGGAAATAGTACGCGTCCTCTTCGACGGACGGGACCAGATACACGTACCTTCTGTAACTCACCACCAGCACGACTTGTCCGGCGTAGCGCTTCTGATTCGGATGGACCAAGACGTCCATCAATCCGCCTTCCTCAATCGCGAGAACAATCTCTTCGTAGGAGATGCCGCGCGCTGCCTTCAGGCGCTCGTTCTTCAGCGGATCCCACCGAAACGGCTTCACCGCGGCAGTCTAGCGTAGCGTGTGCCTTTTGTCATCGCACCGGGCCACCTTATCCGGTCCGGCTGGCTCGAATTCGCCACCCAAGAAGACTGTTCATGACGCCAGACATCGCGTGCATGAGACCCACAGCCGGCGTCAACCCGATGATTCATCGGCGATCCAAGACTTCGGAGCACCCCAATCCCGGCCGGTAAAGGCGCCTCCCCTGAGCTCATCGGAAGCGCGCGACGGTCGCGGGATGCTCTCTCGCGACCGCGCCGCCACGCCTCCCAGTGCGTCTGGCGCTTCGTGCACTTCGATGACGGGCTGCGAACGCCCCGGACGGGAAGCCCCAAGTGCAAGTCGTTCTCGCCGCGCCGGCGCAAGAGCCTAAGCCGCCGCCCGCCCCAGATACGCCGCGATCACCCGCGGATCGTTGAGCACCTCGCCCGGCGTCCCCTCCGCCAGCGGCTTCCCGTAATCCAGCACGAAGATCCGGTCGGCGAGGTCCGCCACCATCTGCATGTCGTGCTCGATCCAGATCATCGGGATGCCGAGCTCGTGCTTGATGCGCAGGATGAATCGCGCGAGATCCTCCCGCTCGTCGCGGTTCAGGCCGGCCGACGGCTCGTCGAGCAGCAGCAGCTTCGGCTCGAGCGCGAGCGCACGCGCGAATCCGACGAGCTTCTGTATCCCGAACGGCAGGCTCGCGACCGTCGTGTGCCGGTGCCGCCCGAGCTCCACGAAATCCAGGATCTCCTCGACCACCCGCCGATGCTCGACTTCCTGCGCGCGCACGGCGCGCGAGAACAGCGCCTCCCCGATGATGTTCGTCCGGAACCGCGTGTGCCGCCCGACGAGCAGGTTCTCGACCACCGTGAGATGCGGGAAGAGCTCGCCATGCTGGAACGTCCGCGCGACGCCGAGCCGCGCGACGTCGTGCGGCCGCATCCCGACCAGGTCGCGCTCCTGAAAGCGGATCCGGCCGGAGGCCGGCCGGTACAGCCCGCTGATGCAGTTGAAGACCGAGGTCTTTCCCGCACCGTTCGGTCCGATGAGCGCGAAGAGCTCGCCGCGCTCCACGGCGAGGGACACGTCGTCGAGCACCACCAGCCCGCCGAAGCGCAGCGTGAGACGTTCGATGGCGAGCTCAGCCATACCACCGCCGGCTGCGCCGGTACTGCTTGACCTGGCGGTAGCTGCGTCGCTCCCCCGCAGACTGGCCCAGATAGAACTCGCGGATGTCCTGGTGCTCGCCGAGCCGCGCCGCGTCGCCGTCCAGCACGACGCGTCCGTTCTCCATCACGTAGCCCCAGTCGGCGATCCCCAGCGCCACCGGCGCGTTCTGCTCCACGAGCAGGATCGTGATCCCGAGCCGGTCGCGGATCTCCCGCAGCTGCCCCGCCAGGTCCTGCACCACCACCGGCGCGAGGCCGAGCGACAGCTCGTCGACGAGCAGCAGCTCCGGCCCGCACGCGATCGCCGCGCCGATCGCGAGCATCTGGCGCTCGCCGCCGGACAGATACCCCGCCTCGCGGCCGCGCAGCGCCGCGAGTTTCGGAAAGGACTCGTAGGCGAGCTCGACCAGCCGTTTCGCGTCCGCGCCCGGCGCCACGCGCGGCACGTTCGCGATCAGGTTCTCCGCGACCGAGAGGTTCGGGAACACCTTGTCACGCTCGGGAACGAGCACGATCCCGCGCGTCGTGACCTCGTGCGGCGGCCGGTTCTCGATCCGCTCGCCGCGGTAGGTGACGGTGCCCGCGGTCACCCGCGCGTCGTCCAGCCCGAGGAAGCCGGAGACCGCGCGCAGCGTGGTGGTCTTTCCCGCGCCGTTCGTCCCGAGCAGCGCGACGATCTGCCCGCGGTCCACCTTGAGCGTCACGCCCTGCACCGCGGTGATGACGCGGTGATAGGTCACCTCCACCTGCTCGAGCGCGAGGAGCGGCGTCCCGTCCGTCACTTCGCCCCCCCGAGCGGCCGCTGCCGGAACGGCCAGAGCAGGAACCAGTCGCGCACGCGCCGCCAGATCCCGACCAGCCCCTCGGGCTCGAAGAGGAGGAAGGCCACCATCACCAGCCCGAACGCCGCGTAGTTGACTGCGAAGACGAGGTTCGCGTAGCGCTCCGGCGTCGGAGCCGCCGCGATCAGCGCCTCGATCGCGTAGGGAAAGAGCGTCACGAACGCCGCTCCGAGGAGCGCGCCGAGGATCGACCCCATGCCCCCGATGATCACCATCGCGACGTACTGGATCGACAGGAAGAGCGAGAACGCCTCCACCGACACGAACCCGCGGTAGTAGGCGAACAGCGCCCCCGCCACCGCGGTCAGCATCGAGCTCACCACGAACGCGGCGAGCTTGAAGGCCGGCACGCTGATCCCGAGCGCCTCGGCGACCGTCTCGTGGTCGCGGATCGCGCGCCACGCGCGCCCGCTGCGCGAGCGCAGCAGGTTCAGCGCGAGCAGCACCGTGGCCGCGGCGGCGGCGAACAGCACGAGGTACCAGACGCGCGCGTCACTCACGACGAAGCCCCCGAGCGCCGGCGGGTCGACGATGATCCCGGTCGAGAAGCCGCGCCGGGTCTCGTACTCGCTCCCGACGTAATGGACGACGAAATAGAGCGCGAGCGTGCTCACCGCGAGGTAGAGCCCGCGCAGCCGCAGCGACGGCAGGCCGAACACCACGCCGAGCACCGCGCCCACCGCCGCGGCGGCGGGCAGCGTCACCCAGAACGGCGCGTTCGCCTCCTTGACCAGGATCCCCACCGTAAACGCGCCGGCGGCGAGCAACCCCGCGTGCCCGAGCGACACCTGACCCGCGTACCCGGTCAGGAGCATGAGCGCGACCGCGCCGATCGAGGCGAGGAAGAACTGGTTGGCGAGGTCGAGCAGGAACGATGAGGCGAGGAATGGGAACGCCGCGAGCGCCGCGACGAACGCCGTCAGACTCGCGATCTGCGCGCGCGTGTCGACCAGTCGCAGCTCGCGCGCGTAGCTCGTCCGGAAGTAGCCGCTCGCGAAGGGCATCTAGACCCGATCGAGCTCTTCGCGCGTGCCGAAGAGCCCCCACGGCCGCACGAGCAGCATCGCGATCAGCACGAGGAACGGCACGACGTCCGCGAGCAGCGGATTGACGTAGTGGATCAGCAGCACCTCGGCGGCCGCGACGATCAGTGCGCCCGCGATCGCGCCGAGGAGGCTGTCGAGGCCGCCGACGAGCGCCGCCGGGAACGCTTTCAGCCCGATCACGACCATCGTCTGCTCGAGTCCCGCGTCGAGCGCGATCAGCATGCCCGCGAGCCCGCCGGTGAAGGTCGAGAGCCCCCACGCGAGCGCGTACACCCCATGCATCCGGATGCCGCGCTGCGCGGCGAGGAGCGGGTTCTGGCC
>CAZIXQ010000284.1:0-4914 GCA_964543155.1 uncultured Enterobacteriaceae bacterium | reverse complement strand
GGCGAGGAGTACTGCTTCTCCGACGCGTTCACTGCGCAGAAGCCGGCGGTGGTGCCGGCCTAATCGGAGGGCTTCGGGGGGTACGGGTCGGCGGGCGGCTCGGCGGTTTCGACCCGGGCCGTCCGCGCGGCGCGCACCATACGCGTGAACCGACGCAGGTTGTCGAGCCGGTGAAGCCGCTCCAGCGGCGTCAGTTCGGCGTACGCCCGGAGATCCTCGTCCGTCGGGCTGTAGTAGAAATCAACCGGCTCCATCCGGCCCCGTCTTTCCGAGTCCTAGATCGAGTACCCGCTTGAGCGCGTCGATGTCGCCCTGGTCCTTCTGGCGACCCGTTCCAGTCTTTAGTCGGATCAAGTCCGCGATCGCCGCAACGACGATCGGAACTCCATCCAGGTCCATCGGCACAGCGCGGGAATGCGCCTCCTCGAACGCGACCACGGGCTGGACCAGGATATCGACGGTCGGATCCAGCCTGTCGGCGCTTCGCAGCGCAAACGCGACCATGTGCTTCTCCCGGATCCAGGACTCGACCTTCTCGGCATCTGAGAAGTCTTCCAGCTTCACTGGAACGACCGGCTTCAGCGAGAACCGCCGCGCGACACGATGGAAACGACCGAGATTCTCGCCGTCGAGGGCCAACAGCAGGTCGACGTCACCGGTAGCCCTTTCGACGCCGTGAAGATTCACTGCGACGCCGCCGACGAGGACATACCGAACGCCTTCCTCGTGCAAGGCTTTGAAGAACTCTGCGTAGAACATAGGGACCGTAGACGGTGGCCGTATCCTAGCACTGGCTCACGCGCCTCCCCGGCCCAACGCCGGCGCACCGCTGCCGCGGTTTCTCCCGGCGCCTCCACTCAGTCCCCCGGCGCCTCCGCCATGTCCTCCGGCCGGCAGCCGCCCATCGCGCGCAGGTTTCCGGCGAGGTCGCGGAGCGCCGTGCGCAGGCCCTCCTCCAGCACCGGGTGATAGAACGGCATCGCGAGCGCGGCCTGCACCGTCATCCGGCCCTGCACCGCCCAGGCGAGGAGGTGCGCCATGTGCTCCATGCCCGGGCCGAACATCTCGGCGCCGAGCAGGCGGCAGCTCGCCAGATCGCCGTAGATCCGGACGAGACCGCGATTGCGCCCGGCGACGCGGGCCCGGCCCTGGTTCTCGAACGACACGCTTCCGATCGCATGCTGCCCCTCGGGCAGATCGGCGTGGCGCATCCCCACCATCGCCATCTGCGGGTCGGTGAACGCCACCGCGAGCGGCACGCGCCGCTCGTGCCGCTCCACGTCCGGCCAGAGCATCGCGTTCGCGCCCGCGATCCGGCCTTCGTCGGACGCCTCGTGGAGCAGCGGCAGGGTGCCGTCGACGTCGCCGGCCAAGAAGATCGGCGCGTTCGCGCACTGCGTGGTCTCGGGATCGACGCGCGGCAGGCCCCTGGCGTCGAGCGCGAGTCCCGTCGTCTCCAGGCCAAGGCCCTCGACGTTCGGCTTTCGTCCCGCGGCCACGAGCACGCGCGCGAACACCTCCTCGCGCGCTTCGCCGCCGCGCTCGCGCCAGCGCAGGCGCGTTCCCCCGTTCGCCGGCGCCGCGTCCAGCATCTCGATGCCGAGGCGCAGATCGAGCTCGGCGGCGAGGTCGCGGCGCGCGATCCGCCGGAGCTCCGGGTCGGTGAAGGGACCCACCTCGTCGAACGGGTTGAAGAACGCCACCCGCACCCCGAGCCGGCGCATCGCCTGGCCCAGCTCGAGCGCAATGATCCCCGTGCCGATCACGGCCAGGCTTTCGGGCAGGTCCGGTAGCTCGAACACCTCGTCGCTCGTCAGCACCCGGTCGCGGATGGCGTCGAAGGGCGGTGGGACGAACGGCCGGCTGCCGGCTGCGACCACGACTGCGCGGGCCTCCACGCGCAGGCGCTCGTCCACCACCAGGGTGGTCGGCCCGGCGAACCGGGCGCGGCCGCGCAGGCGTTGCGGATCGGGGATGCGCTCGGTGTCCCCGACGACGAAGCCCACGAACCGGTCGCGCTCGCGCTGCACCCGCTGCATGACGGCGGGGCCGTCGATCCGGCGGTCCGTTCCGGGGTGGACGCCGAAGAGCGGCGCATGGTCGAGCGCGTGCGCCGCCTCCGCGGCGGCGATCAGCAGCTTCGACGGCATGCAGCCCACCCGCGCGCAGGTGGTGCCGTACGGCCCGCTCTCGATCATCACCGGCCGGCCGCCGCGCTTCTCGACCTCGCGCCGCGCGTTGAGCCCGGCTGTCCCCGCGCCGATCACCGCCACGTCGACTTTCAGTGTGTCCATTCTCTCGCTTCCTCGATCCGGAGTTGCTCCGCCGCGCGAGCACGGCGTCGAAGTCGACGATCGCCTGCTGCATCACGGCCGACTTGCCATCGTGGCAGGCGAGGCACGCGCCCACGCGCAGGACCCGCCGCTGCTCGGCCACCGTGAAGGGGCGGGCGTCGTCGCGCGTCGAGACCATTGCCTTGCCCGGCTGCAGGAACCCGATCCACGCGTCGGCGGGCAGCCCGTCGTGGGGCGAGCGGGTCTCCTTCGGCGCGAAGCGCCAGCGGCCGCTCGCCTTGTCGAAGCGCAGCGCGCCACGCCCGAAATGAGGCACGGCGACCGACACTGCGCCGCCGACGACCAGGGCGGCAAGAGCGAGCGCGGTCCGCAGCATCGGTCGCGATGGTAGCGCCGGACCGGCACGGGCAGCGCGGACTCGCCCCCCGCCGCCGCCGCGCGACTGGGCGCGAGCGACCCGACGCCCGAGGTCGCGGCGACGCACGCCTGGGTCCAGGCGCGCAAGCGTTGAGACGCGCGAAATGGCTTAGGATCGCGCTCGCGCGCGTCGCGCGAGCACGGGAGCCCCCGCCTTGGCCAGGATCAGGATCCAGTTCACGCTCTTCTCCGCCTTCTACTCGCCGCTCATCTCGACGATGTCGGGCGGCTTCCTGAAGGCCGAAGGCCTGGATCCCGAGTGGTCGGTCTCCCCGCCGGGCGTCTCGGCGGTCGCGTCCCTCGCCGACGGCACCGCGCACGTCGTGCAAACGGCGCTGAGCCAGAGCTTCACCGCGCTCAACGAGGGCAAGACCCCGAGCGCCGTGCACTTCGCGCAGGTGAACGAGATGGACGGTTTCTTCCTCACCGCGCGCCAGGCGGATCCCGATTTCGCCTGGAAGAAGCTCGAAGGCGCGGAGCTCGTCACCTTCAAGGGCGGCCAGCCGCTCGCGATGTTCAAGTACGCCTGCCACAAGGCCGGCATCGACTTCGCGAAGATCAGGACGATCTGCCCCGGCAGCCCCGCCGACATCGATCGCGCCTTTCGTGACGGGCAGGGGCAGTACGTCCACCAGCAGGGCCCGTACCCGCAGCAGCTGCAGGCCGATCGCGTCGGGCACGTCGTCGCCCAGGTCGGCCCACTGATCGGGCCGTGCGGCTTTTCCAGCCTGGCGGCCACCCGCGAATGGCTCGCGACCGACATGGCGAAGGCGTTCATGCGCGCCTACCGGAAGACCCGGCGCTACATGAACGAGACGCCGGCTGCCGCGATCGCGCAGGCCGAGAAGCCCTACTTCCCCGACACCGACGAGAAGGTCCTCGCCGACTGCATCGCCACGTACCAGCAGCTCGGCACGTGGACGCCGCACGCGGAGATCACGCGCGCCGCTTTCGAGAAAACGCTGGACATCTTCGAGTACAACGGCCTGCTGAAGCGCCGCTACCGCTACGAAGAGGTCTGCGCGGCGCCGCCGGCGACCGAGTAGCGGCCATGGCCGCCGCCGAGATCCGCCCGTTCCGCCTCGCGATCGACGACGCCGCCCTCGCGGATCTGAAGCGGCGCCTCGCGCAGGTGCGCTGGCCCGACGAGGCGCCCGAGCCGCCGTGGCGCTACGGCACGTCGGTCGGATTCATGCGCGAGCTCGTCGACTACTGGGCGGGCGGGTACGACTGGCGCAAGACCGAAGCCGCACTCAATGCCCACGCGCAGTTCGTGACCACGATCGACGGCATCGACGTCCATTTCATCAAGGCTGAGGGCCGCGGGCCCAATCCCAAGCCGCTCCTCCTCTCGCACGGCTGGCCGGGCTCGGTGCTCGAGTTCATGAAGCTGATTCCGCTGCTGACCGACCCTGCCGCCCACGACGGCGATGCCGCGGACGCGTTCACCGTCGTCGTGCCCTCGCTGCCCGGCTACACGCTGTCGTTCCGCCCGAACCAGCCGCGCCGCGCCATACCCGAGATCGGCGCGATGTTCCACGCGCTGATGACGCGGCTCGGTTACGCCCGCTACGGCGCGCAGGGCGGGGACTGGGGCTCGTTCGTGACCGCGTGGCTGGGTGCGAATCGCGCGCAGAGCCTCTCCGGCATCCATCTGAACATGATGCCGATCCGGCGCGACGCCGCGATGTTCGCGAACCCCACCGAAGAGGAGCGGCGGTTCCTCGGCGAGCTGGAGATCTTCCTGAAGGAGGAGACCGGCTACCAGTGGATCCAGGGCACGCGCCCGCAAACGCTTGCGTTCGCGCTGGCCGACTCGCCGGTGGGGCTGGCCGCGTGGTTCGCCGAGAAGTACCGTGCCTGGACCGACTGCGACGGCGACCCGCGCAACGCCCTGACGATGGACGAGATGCTGGGGAACATCAGCCTCTACTGGTTCACGAACTGCATCGGCGCGTCGTTCTGGCCCTACTACGCGCGCATGCACGGGCCGTGGCCGATCGACGGGAAGATCGGCGTGCCGACCGGCTACTGCGAGTTCCTGCGCGAGATCCTGCGCCCGCCGCGCGCCGCGGCCGAGCGCGTGTTCACCGACCTCCGGCGCTGGAGCGTGATGCCGAAGGGCGGGCACTTCGCCGCGCTCGAGCAGCCCGAGGCGCTGGCGCGGGAGATCCGGGCGTTTTTTGGGCTCGTAGCCTGAGAT
>CAZIXQ010000283.1:0-4954 GCA_964543155.1 uncultured Enterobacteriaceae bacterium | reverse complement strand
AGCGGCCGATCAAGAACCTCGCCGACTTCAAGGGCATGAAGTGCCGCCAGACCGGAATGGCCGCCGAGGTCTTCCAGCGCATGGGGATGCAGACGGTGAACATGCCCGGCGGCGAGATCATCCCGTCGGCGCAGCGCGGCGTGATCGACTGCGCCGAGTGGGTCGGTGGCGTCGAGGACCTGCGCCTCGGCTTCCACAACGTCTGGAAGTACCACTACACCCCGGGCGTGCACGAGAACGTGACCATCGCCGAGCTGCTGATCAACGGCGACGTGTGGAAATCGCTCACGCCCCAGCAGCAGGAGTGGGTGAAATCGGCGGCGACGGAGACGTTCTACCGCTGGTGGGCGCGCTGGCAGAAGCAGAACGCGGACGCGCTGAAGGAGCTCCAGGAGAAGCACAACGTGCAGGTGCTGCGCACGCCGCCCGACATCCTGGTCGAGTTCCTCAAGACCTGGGACGCGATCGCGAAGGAGGAGGGCGCGAAGAATCCGTTCTTCAAGAAGGTGCACGACTCGCAGCGCGCCTGGGCAAGCGTGGTGGTGCCGGCGAAGCGCTTCTACTTCCCGCCCTACTCGTTCGTGGCGAACTATTACTTCCCGGAGAAGGGCGCCGCCCCGGCCGCGAAGGCCGCAGCGAAGAAGTAGCGGCTGGGTCTCCGGCCCGCGACTCGCGGTCCGGCGCCTAGACCAACAAGAGCCCGCCGCGTCCAGCGCGCGGCGGGCCGCGCTTTCTCTATCGAGGCTTCAAGGGGAGTGAGTGCATGGCCGGACCCTCGCCGACCCTCATCTCGATCGTCAACAGGATCGACAAGTTCACCGATACCACCGGCGGCTGGATCGCCTGGCTGAGCATGCCGCTCGTGGCGGTGGTGGCCTACGAGGTCTTCGCGCGCTACCTGTTCGACTCCCCGACGATCTGGTCGTTCGACGTGACCTTCATGCTGTACGGGACGATCTTCATGCTCGGCGCGGCGTATGCGCTGCACAAGGGTGCGCACATCCGCACCGACTTCTTCTGGGAGCGGTGGTCGGTCAAGACGAAGGGGATGATCGACGCGATCGCCTACATCGCGTTCTTCTTTCCGGCGCTCGTCATGTTCTTCTTCGTGAGCGCGCACGAGGCGTGGTACGCGTTCACGATCAACGAGACCTCGGAGCAGACGCCCTGGCGGCCGATCCTGTGGCCGTTCAAGGCGGTGGTGCCGCTCGCCTGCCTGCTGCTGCTGATCCAGGGGGTGTCGGAGACGATCAAGAGCGTGTACGCCGCGCGCACCGGCATCGAGCTCGAGCACAAGGAAAAGGTGGAAGTATGAGCCACCCGACGAGGGGCCCCGCGCCGTGCGCGGGGATCGGCGGCAAGGCGAATGCTTCCGGCCGCCGACGCTACGGCAGCGGATTCATGACGAGCGTGCCGGAGGCGGCAAGCCCTGGCGCAAGCCACGCTCCGCGGTCGAAGTCCAGGGGAGCGGCGCGATGACCGGCGGGGCGCTGCTCGGCCTGATCATGCTGATCGTGATGATCGGGGCGATCTTCATCGGCTTCCCGATCAGCTTCACGCTGCTCTTCCTCGCGCTCGCCTTCGGCTACTTCGGCCTGGGCGCGGTGGTCTTCGACCTCGCGTACTTCCAGACCATCGGGATGATGAAGGAGGAGCTGCTGGCGGCGGTGCCGCTGTTCATCTTCATGGGCTTCCTCACCGAGCAGGCCGGGCTGATGGAGCGCCTCTTCACCGCGTTCCGGATGCTGCTCGCGCCGATTCGCGGCGCGCTGTTCGTGGTGGTCATCCTGACCGCGGCCGTGTTCGCGATGGCGACCGGCATCGTCGGCGCGGCGGTGACGGTGCTCGGCATCATGGCCTCGCCGATCATGATCAAGACCGGGTACGACGCGAAGCTCGCCGCCGGGGCGATCACCGCCGGCGGCACGCTGGGGATCCTGATCCCGCCCTCGGTGATGCTGATCGTGATGGGGCCGGTGCTCGGCGTGTCGGTCGCCGACCTCTACGCGGCCGCCTTCGGCCCCGGCTTCCTGCTCGCCGGCCTCTACCTCGGGTATCTGCTCGTGCGCAGCTTCCTCAATCCGAAGCTCGGCCCGCCGGTGCCGAAGGCGGAGCGGGTCCACGGGGTCGGCAAGATTGTCACCGAGGTCGTGCTCGGGGTCCTGCCGCTCATCGGGCTGATCGCCGCCACGCTCGGCTCGATCCTCGCCGGCTGGGCGACCCCGACCGAGGCCTCGGGCATCGGCGCGTTCGGCGCGATGCTGCTCGCGATCGCCTACCGCAAGGCGACCCTCGCGGGCCTGAAGCGCGCGCTGCTCAGCACCATGGCGACCTCGAGCATGGTGCTGTTCCTGGCGGTGACCTCCAACATCTTCGGCGCGGTGTTCGCCCGCCTCGGCACCGCGAACTGGATCACCGAGACCCTGCTCGCGCTTCCCCTGCCGCCGATCGCCATGCTGATCATGGTCGTCGTGCTGATCTTCCTGCTCGGCTGGCCGTTCGAGTGGCCGGCGATCATCCTGGTGTTCCTGCCGATCTTCTACCCGGTGGTGAAGGCGCTCAACTTCGACCTCATCTGGTTCGGCGCGCTGGTAGCGGTGGTGCTGCAGACGGCGTTCCTCTCGCCGCCGGTGGCGATGAGCGCCTACTACCTGAAGCAGGTGGTCAAGGACTGGTCGCTCGCGACGATCTACAAGGGCATGTTCGAGTTCATGATCCTGCAGTGCATCGCGATCACGTTGATCATCGTCTTCCCGCAGATCGCGACCGCCTTCCCCGAGTACCTTCAGAAGGTGGCGCGCGAGGCGCCGGTCGAGAGGGTCGTGGACGACGCGCCGAGCCTCGAGCAGGACACGATGGACAGCATGCAGGAGCGGTCGGACCGCGAGGGCGAGTCGGGCGAGTCGGAGGGCGCACGGCCCGCCGACGAGAAGAAGTAGCCGCCGGCAACGGCCCGCCGCGGGGCTGCGTGCGCGATGCGCACCGCCCCGCGGTTTCCTTCTGGAGCCCGCATGAAGATCACCCGAGTCGAGACGGTCCAGGTCGGCGAGTTCCCGAACTGCCTCTGGGTGCGCATCCACACCGACGAGGGCCTGGCCGGCCTCGGCGAGACGTTCTATGCCATCGACCCGGTTGCCGCATACGTGCACGAGACGGCCGCGCCGTATCTCCTGGGCAAGGACCCGCTCGAGATCGAGCGCCACAGCCGCAACTTCATGTACTCGTACCTCGGCGCCCGCAGCGTCGGGGTCGAGATGCGCGCCGCCTCCGCGATCGACATCGCGCTGTGGGACCTCTTCGGGAAGAGCGCGAACCAGCCCGTGTACCAGCTGCTCGGGGGCCGCTCGCGCGAGCGCATCCGCGTCTACAACACCTGCGCCGGGTACCAGTACGTGCGCGCAAAGCCGACGCAGACGACCGCGAACTTCGGGCTGCCCGGCGGCAAACGGCGGAAGGATCGCCCCTACGAGGACCTCGACGCGTTCCTCAACCGCGCCGACGAGCTCGCGCTCTCGCTGAAGGCCGAGGGCTACCAGGGCATGAAGATCTGGCCGTTCGATGCGTACGCGGAGGCCTCGAACGGCACGCGCATCTCGCCTGCCGAGCTGAAGAAGGCCCTGAAGCCCTTCGAGAAGATCCGCAGCGCGGTGGGCGACGACATGGACATCCACGTCGAGTTCCACTCGCTGTGGGACCCGCCCACCGCGATCGAGATCGCCAAGGCACTCGAGCCGTTCAAACCGTACTGGTTCGAGGACCCGCTCAAGATGCTCAACCTCGACGCCCTCGCCGAGTACGCGCGGCGCACGAACGTGCGCGTCACGGCGAGCGAGCGCATCGGCACGCGCTGGGGGTTCCGCGAGCTCCTCGAGAAGCGGGCGGCGAGCGTCGTCATGTTCGACATCGCCTGGTGCGGCGGCCTGTCGGAGGCGCGCAAGATCGCCGCGATGGCCGAGGCCTACGAGCTGCCGGTCGCCCCGCACGACTGCACCGGCCCGGTCGGACTCACCGCGGCGGTGCATCTCTCCCTGCACTGCCCGAATGCGCTGGTGCAGGAGATGGTCCGGGCGTTCTACTTCGACTGGTATCAGGCGCTGGTGACGCAACTGCCGCCGGTGAAGACGGGCTACATCGAAGCGCCGCGGGGTCCGGGGCTGGGCACCGACCTCCGGCCTGAAGTGCTGAAGCGCAAGGACGCCCGGATCCGGGTGAGCAAGCTCGGACGCTGACCGGTTCCGGCCGTGAATTGACACGGCAGGACCGGCTTCCTACCATCCCCCGACTACCGCGCCCCTTCGAGGCGGTATGGAATCCATCCATGGGAGAGAACCGATGACCCGACCCGCTCTGAAAACCCTGGTAACGGTGCTCGCCGCCGGTGCGCTCGCGGCGAGCGTCTCCGGACCGGCCGCGGCCCAGGCGCCGGCTGCGCGCACGCTCAAGATGCAGTCGACGTGGCCGGCGAGCCTGACCCTGCAGGACAACTTCCGGTTCTTCGGCGAGCGCGTCGACAAGCTGACCGGCGGCCAGCTCAAGATCGAGACCCTCGCCGCCGGCCAGATCGTCCCGCCGTTCGAGGTGCTCGACGCGACGCACAAGAAGGTGATCGACGGTGCGCACGCCGTGTCGTACTACTGGGTCGGCAAGAACAAGGCGGCGACGCTCTTCTCGGCCACGCCGGCTGGCAGCTTCGGCATGGACCACATGGACTTCATGGGCTGGCTCTACGAGGGCGGCGGCCTCGACCTGTGGTGGGAGTTCTACCAGAAGGAGCTGAAGCTCAATCTGGTGGCGTTCCCGATCATGCCCTCGAGCCCGCAGGCGCTCGGCTGGTTCAAGCGGCCGATCAAGAACCTCGCCGACTTCAAGGGCATGAAGTGCCGCCAGACGGGCATCGTCGCCGAGCTTTACCAGCGCATGGGCCAGCAGACCGTGAACCTGCCCGGCGGGGAGA
>CAZIXQ010000282.1:0-4966 GCA_964543155.1 uncultured Enterobacteriaceae bacterium | reverse complement strand
GATCATGGCGAGGAGTTGGAGTTTTTCCATTCGAATCTCCGTTGCGGTTGGATGTGAACTTGTGACGCGCTAGTGATGCTCGTGCGCCATTGCGATGTAGACGACGGTGAGCATCATGAAAATGAAGGCCTGCAGCAGCACGATCAGGATGTGGAAGATCGCCCAGCCGGCGCCGAGTATCCCGGCGAACACGGTACCCGCCAGGCCGGTCGCGGCCCAGATCCAGAGCAGGATGAAGATGATCTCGCCCGCGTACATGTTGCCGAACAGCCGCAGCGAGTGCGACAGCGGCTTGGAGATGTACTCGACGAGGTTGAAGAGGAGGTTGAAGACGACGAGCAGCGGCGCGAGCCAGAGCGGCTTGACGCCGAACGGCGCGCAGAAAAGCTCGTGCAGCCAGCCGCCGAGACCCTTGACCTTGATGCTGAAGAAGATCATCAGCAGCCACACCGACAGCGCGAGCGCGAAGGTGGTGTTCACGTCGGCGGTCGGCACCGGGCGCCAGTAGTGCTGGTGCAGGACGTTCTCGGAGAACCACGCGATCCAGTCGACCGGGATGAAGTCCATCGCGTTCATCAGCACCACCCACACGAACACCGTGAGGGCGACGGGCGCGACGAACCTGTGGCGGTCGCCGTGGGTGAAGATGCCCTTCACCTGATCGTCGACGAACTCGATCATCAGCTCGACGAAGGCCTGCAGCTTGCCCGGCACGCCCGGCGTCGCCTTGCGCACCACCCACCAGATGAACCCGATGCCGATCAGGCCGAGCACCGCTGCGGTGACCAGCGAGTCGACGTGCAGGGTCCAGAACCCTCCGTCGCCGACCGCTTTGGCGTTGAACGTGAGGTGATGCGCGATGTACGAGGTCGGGGTGACTTGTTCGGCAGCCATGTGCGGGCGGGGGCAGGCGGTGAGGGCGCTAGCGGTCGCGGACGGCGGGAGCGAAGGAGAGGATCAGCGCGGATGCGATGAACGATCCGATGAACCAGACGATCGCGACTTCCTTATACGTTGACAGCACAAGCCACAGCAGCACGACGATGAGGGCGATCTTCACCGCCTCGGCGCGCAGCGCCGCAAGGAGCGCAGTGCCCGCATCGCGCGCCCCGCCCAGCGACGCCACGACCGCGTAGGCCACCGCGGCCGCGATGCCAGTGAGCCCGCCGAGCGCGGCGGACGTGGCGCCGTGTCGTCCCGAGGTGGCCCAGGCAATGACGGTGAGCGCAAGCGTGGCGATCCCCTGCCACCCGAGCACGACGCGAATCGGCCGCATCCGCAGCAGTCGCATGGACGGTGGCCGCCCCCCGCGCAAAACCGGCGGATTCTACGAGTTTTCGCCGCAGCGCGTCAAACCGGAATGGCGGTCGCCGCGCGGTTGCCGGGCGGCCGCGGGCCGCGCTCGACAAATCGCGCCGCGTCGGCCTAGAGTGCGCCGGTCGTGCACGTCGCACCCGCCGGGACCCGACCGCCCATGCCCGCACCCCACCAGACCGGAAGCTGCGACAGCGGCGGCGTCCGGATCGCCTACCGGCGCTTCGGCGCCGACGGGAAACTTCCCCTCGTCATCGTCCATGGCCTCTCCTACTTCTCGTACGACTGGATCGACGTCGCGCACGCCCTCGCGTCGGACCGGTCGGTCGTCGCGATGGACATGCGGGGATTCGGCGACTCCGACCGCAGTCCGGGCGCCGATTACGCCGTGCCTGCGATGGCGCACGACATCGTCGCGGTGCTCGACCACCTCGGCTGGCGGCGCGCGGTGCTGATGGGCCACTCGATGGGCGGACGCAACGCGGCGTTCGCCGCCGCGCGCAACGCCGCGCGCAGCGCGGGGCTGGTGCTGGTCGACTACAGCCCCGAGAACGCGCCGGGCGGCGCGCAGCGCGTGGCGAAGACCGTCGCCGGAGTGCCGGACCGGTTCGACAGCGTCGAGGCGGCAATGCGGTACTTCAGCGTCGACCCGCACTCGCCGGCGGGCGCGGCGCGGCGCGAGCGCTTCGAGGCCTACCTGCGCAAGGTCGACGGCGGCTACGAGATCAAGCGCGACCCGCACTTCGCCAACCAGTTCCGCCGCCTGCTCGCGACCGGCGAGCGCCCGAAGCTCGGCGTGGACATGTGGCAGGTCGTGGGCGAGGTGCGCTGCCCGATCCTCGCGCTGCGCGGCCGGCAGTCGGACATGTTCGCGCCCGAGACGATGCCGAAGTTGCGCGCCGCGAACCCGCGCGTCCAGCTGGTGGAGCTCGATGGCGGACACAACATCGCCGGCGACAACCCGGACGGGCTGGTGGCCGCGGTGCGCTCTTTCCTTTCCACCCTGGAGGACCCGCGATGAACGGATCGCCCGCGCTTGCACCGGTGCACACCCGGGGCATCGACCACCTCGCGTTCGTCACCGACGACCTGCCGGCGACGATGGACTTCTACACCCGCGTGCTCGGCATGCAGCTCGTGCACGTGCGGCGGGTGCCGTACGAGCGCGATCGCGGCCAGCCGCCTTACGACAACCTGCGGCACTACTTCTTCAACATGGGCGGCGACTCGCTGCTCGCGTTCTTCGAGTACCCGAAGGGGCTCGCGCGGCAGAACCGCGATCTCCCGGGCGGCATGCAGCACGTCGCGTTCCACGTGCCGCAGGACCGCTTCGACTCGATGATCGCGCACGTCGAGGCGTGCGGGGTCACCGTGATCGGCCCGGTGCCGCTCGGCGGGCGGTTCTGGTCGGCCTACTTCTACGATCCGAACGGCATCCGGCTCGAGATCGCGACCAGCCGCGCGCCGGCCGGGCAGGGCGTGGTGGAGTCGGTCCTGCAGACCGAGGAGGAGGCCCGCGCCGAGCTCGCGACGCTCTTCGCCGACCCCGCGGAAGTCGAGCGCTGGCTCGCGCGCATGCCGCTTCGGCACGCCGCCGCCGCGCCCGCGTGAACCGCACCCCTATAATTCCCGACCCCAAGGAGGAGACCCCGATGATCACCAGGTTCGCCCGCGCCGCGCTCGCGCTCGCGGCCGCGGCCGCGCTCTCGACCGCGGCCCACGCGCAGCAGAAGATCGAGATGAAGCTCGCCTACTTCGTGGGCGACCAGCACGCGATGTCGAAGTGGCTCATCAACTGGTCCGAGCAGCTCGAGAAAGGCTCCAACGGCCGCCTCGTCGTCAAGCGCTTTCCCGGCGCGCAGATGGGCCCCACGCCGCAGCACTACGACTTCGCGCGCACCGGGCAGGCCGACGTCTCGTGGTTCCTGCACGGCGGCACGCCGGGCCGCTTCCCGCTCACCGAGATCATCAGCCTGCCGTACATGGTCGGCAGCTCCGAGATCGGCACCAAGGTGCTGAACGACGCGAGCCTGCGGCAGAAGTATCTCGACGCCGAGCACAAGGGCGTGAAGGTGCTGATCCTCTTCACCCACCAGCCCGGCGGGCCGCACACCACCAAGAAGCCGATCCGCACCATGGACGATTTCAAGGGCCTGCGACTGCGGTTCGCATCGCCGCCGATCCGCGACCTCATCCAGGGCCTCGGCGCGACGCCGGTCGGCGTGCCGCCGACCGAGATCGCCGAACAGCTGCAGAAGGGCACGATCGACGGGACGTTCATCGACTACGGCGGCGCCGGCATCGCGTTCAAGCTCGGCGGGACGATCAGGTACTCGACCGAGCTCTACGCCTACGTGGCGAGCTTCGGCCTCGCGATGAACGAGGACTTCTGGAACAAGCTCCCGCCGGACCTCAAGAAGCTCGTGATCGACACGACGACCGGCAAGGAGAAGGAGATCGGCCAGGCCTGGGACGCGCTCGACGTGCCGGGCAAGAAGGCGCTGCTCGACGGCGGCGGCCAGGCGATCAAGTTCTCGCCCGAAGACGACGCGAAGGTGCGGCGGGTCGGGAGCCAGGTCACTTTCACCAAGATCAAGGAGCTCGAAGACAAGGGGCTGCCGGCGCGCGCGGTCTACGAGCAGATGCGCGCCCTGTCGGACCGGCACGCGAAGACCTCCAAGAGCTTCTGGAACTAGTGCGCCGCACGGATTCCCCGCGACGAGGCGGCCTGCTCGGCCGCCTCGTCGCGTCCGGAAGATGAAGAACCCGCGCGAGCTCGTCGCCCGGCTCTGCGGCTGGGTGTCGGCCGCGTTCCTCGCGGCGATGATGCTGCTCGTCGTCGTCGACGTCGTGCTGCGCAAGCTGGGGTCGAGTCCGATCCACGGCACCTACGAGCTGGTCGAACTGCTGCTCGTCTGCACCTTCTTCTTCGCGCTGCCCGCCGCGTTCCTGCGCGAGGAGAACATCGTCGTGGACATGATCGACACCTGGCGCCCGCGCTGGGTCCCGGTGCTGAAGCGCGTCTGGGCAGCCGGCGCGCTCGTGCTGCTCGCCACGATCGCCTGGCAGTCGTGGCTGCAGGCGCGCGACGCGATGTCGTTCGGCGACGTGACGTCCGACCTCTCGCTGCCCAAGATCCTCTACTGGGCGCCGCTCGTCTTCGGCATCGCGGCGAGCGCAATCGCCGCGGGTGCAATGGCGCTGAAGCGAACGAACGCCAGATGAGCGTCGGTCTGCTCGGCGCCATCGGCGTCGTCGCGCTGCTCTTCGCGCTGGCGGCACGCGTGCCGATCGCGCTTGCGCTCGCCGGGGTCGGCTTCCTCGGCTACGCCGCCGCCGACGGCTGGGCGCGGGCGCTGAAGATGCTCGGCAGCGTGCCGTTCAGCCTGTCCACCGCGTACTCGCTTTCGGTGATTCCGCTCTTCATCCTGATGGGCGCGGTGGCCTCGCGCGCCGCGATGTCGCGCGAGCTCTTCGATGCGGCGAACGCGCTCTTCGCCGGCTTTCGCGGCGCGCTCACCCACGCGACGATCGGCGCCTGCGCCGCCTTTGGCGCGATCTGCGGCTCGTCGATCGCCACTGCCGCCACCTTCTCGAAGGTCTCGATCCCCGAGATGCGCCGCCACGGCTACGACCCGGGCTTCTCCGCCGG